>NZ_JAHKRD010000024.1:0-73227 GCF_019345615.1 Shewanella sp. NKUCC01_JLK
CTTCTTGCTGCGCTTGAATTAAGTGCTTAAAAGCGACTCAATTCAACCTAACTCGTCAGGCTGCTTAACGCCGTCTGCCGTGTCAGTGGATGCGCATTATAGGGAGATTAAGAAAGTCCGCAAGGGCTTTTTGTAGGAAAATAACGATTAATGGTTTAGACGTTTACTTATCAAACGATACGTATAAAAAAGGGGCTAAAAAGCCCCTTTATCTCGATTAAGTCTGACAATCTATATGAGTCACGCTCAGCTAGATCATCATAAATACTGTTATCTATGGACTAAAGAAGCGAGATTCTTGCTCAACTTCGACTTCTTCACCGTCGATATGAGTTTTCACTTTTATCTCGATATTAGTAACTGAACGAGACAGCTCAACCGGATCGATACCCACGCTAATAGGGAGAGTTAACACTTCACCACCCGCAATAGTGACCGAAGTTGGACCGTACCATTTATAGTTGTCTAATCCTTCGACACTCATAGTGTATTCGTGGGATTGCTCTGTCTTATTAAGAATCTTCAAGGTGAAGGTGTTTTCAATCAAACCTTGATTGTTCTCTCTATAGAGCTGGTTGCGGTCACGAATGATGTCCATACGCACAGGCGCTATGGTCGCACTGGAGTATATAAAGACTAATATCATCGCTATCAGTACCACGCCATAACCGACAAGTTTAGGTCGCAGCACTTTTTGCTTAATTCCTTCTAACTTGTTCTCGGTGGTATAACTGATAAGCCCTTTTTCATATCCCATACGATCCATGGTTTGATCGCAGGCATCGATACAAGCGCCGCAGTTAATACACTCATATTGCAGACCATTACGAATATCGATTCCCGTAGGACATACCTGCACACACAAGTCACAGTCGATACAGTCGCCAAGCCCTAGCTCTTTAGGGTCATCTTTGCGTGAGCGCGGACCACGAGTCTCACCACGTTTAGTATCGTAACCCACGATAAAAGTATTCTTATCGAACATGGCCGCTTGGAAACGAGCATAAGGGCACATGTGGATACACATGATTTCACGCATCCAACCCGCATTGCCGTATGTGGCAAGTGTAAAGAACACGACCCAGAAGTAGATACCGCCAGAAGCATTAAGCGTAAATACATCGACATAGACTTCACGACTTGGCACAAAATAGGACACAAAGGTCATCGCCGTCATCAGTGAGAGCAATAGCCAGGCCGTATGTTTTGCCGTTTTACGCCAAAGTTTGTCAAAGCTCCATGGCATTTGATCTAACTTAATGCGTTTATTGCGTGCGCCTTCAAGTTTTTCCTCGAACCAGATGAACATAAAGGTCCATACTGTTTGAGGGCAAGTGTATCCACACCAAACACGGCCAAGATAGGTAGTCACAAAAAACAGAGCGAAGGCAGCGATCATAAACAACGCTGCAAGCAAGGTGAGATCCTGCGGCCAAATCGTTAAACCGAAGACGTGAAACTTTTGTTCGCCCAAGTTAAACCATACGGCTTGACGGTCGCCCCAAGGGATCCAAGGTAAAAGCAGGAAAAATAACATGGCGATCCAGCCCATGCGGCGACGTACGCTACTCCACAAACCGTCTATGGCTCGGACATAAATCCGATTACGAGGATTAAAGCGATCGGCTTTACTCGCATCTGGCTGGTGAATCTTAATTCGATTGGTTTTCGAATAGTCCTTGTTGTTAGATTCTGAGTTCATCGTTACAGCCTTTTACTGCTTTAATATTGGACGAAAACTAGCTTATTATACCCATATTCTTAATGGTTATTCACTTATGTTGGACTAAAAGATGAAAGGTTGGATCATATTGGCGCTACTCGCGGGTGCTTTATATTACTTATACACAGAAACAGATAAATTAGATGTTCCTATTGCAAAGACTGAGGCGATGATCAAAGAAATAGAGAATAAAGTTGACTCTATGACAGGAACAAAAATTATTAAAATCGACCATAAACTGACTAAGGTAAGAACCGACATAATAGAACGTTTATCCTCATTAGAACTCGAAGCCTTCAATCAAATTCCAATGACACCCGAGTCTATTGCCGACTTTAAGGCTAACTATTGCGGTACTATGGCACCTCAACATCCAGTGTTTAGCAAAGATAATCAGCTTTATCTATGTGATCACCTCTAATCATTACAGACTCATAGGCAAACGGGATTTTGCTATATAGCGCTAAGGTTTAGACTTAGGTGATTGACCTTATATATGATTCCGCCTAGCCTTTGAGGCATTACAGCATAAAGGCCTATGAATCATGACCCAACAAGTATCAGACATTTTTGATCCCACCCTATGGGATGAAGTCAGTGGATTTCATTTCGACGATATTACTTACCACAGAGCCAAAGCGCACGGCACAGTACGCATTGCCATTAATCGCCCAGAGTGCCGCAACGCCTTCCGACCTAAAACCGTTGATGAATTATTTATCGCACTCGACCATGCACGCCAATGGTCTGATGTGGGTTGCGTACTGCTTACGGGTAACGGTCCTTCGGCAAAAGATGGTGGCTGGGCGTTCTGTTCGGGTGGCGATCAACGTATTCGCGGCAAAGATGGCTATAAATATGAAGGCGCCGAAGAAGGTAAGGCCGATCAAGCCAGAATGGGCCGCTTACATATATTAGAAGTACAACGCCTTATCCGCTTTATGCCTAAAGTGGTCATCGCCGTTGTGCCGGGCTGGGCGGTGGGTGGCGGCCATAGTTTACACGTAGTGTGCGACTTAACCTTAGCCTCGAAAGAACACGCAATATTTAAACAAACCGATCCCGATGTTGCGAGCTTCGACTCAGGTTATGGCAGTGCTTATCTCGCCAAAATGATAGGTCAAAAACGTGCCCGCGAAATCTTCTTCTGCGGATTTAACTACAGTGCTGATGAAGCCTTCGACATGGGTATGGTTAATAAATCCGTTCCCCATGCAGAGCTAGAAACCGAAGCATTAATGTGGGCGAAAGAGATTAACTCTAAATCACCTACGGCTATGCGTATGCTTAAATACGGCTTCAACATGACTGATGATGGTATGGTCGGTCAGCAATTATTTGCCGGTGAAGCGACGCGTTTAGCCTATGCGAGCGCCGAAGCACAGGAAGGACGCGATGCCTTCCTCGAAAAACGCGATCAAGATTTTTCAGCCTTCCCTTGGCACTACTAATTTTAGAATCGTATTAATTTACGTTTAAATACTCAAAGCCCTCCATCGTGAGGGCTTTATGTTTTTTACAACGGATAAATAGATAAAACCGTTTAAACTAATCTGAAAACACAGCTTTTAATTTTAATGAGAATTGTTATCATCTAGATATTCCCGATGGGAGCCTATTTAGAGGACAAGATCATGACTAAGACACTCACTTTTGCTGTACTACATTTTAGCGTCGCTTTTACCGTAACCTATTTATTAACTGGCAGCGTGGTCGTCGGTGGCGCAGTAGCCTTAGTAGAACCCGCGATTAACACTGTAGTGTTTTACTTCCATGACAAAGTGTGGAAACGCATTGAGGCAAAAAAGCAGCACGAGCTAGATGCCATTCCAGCATAGAAAGCTAAGCCACCAGCATTTGCTATTGCTGTAAGTTAATCGTCATTTTGTCGTGAATCTAAATGAAAAAACCGCCAATAAAGGCGGTTTTCATTTAAATACCTCTATTTATTCTACTGTTACAGATTTTGCCAAGTTACGTGGTTGATCCACGTCAGTACCTTTGATTAATGCAACATGGTACGACAATAGCTGTAAAGGAATAGTGTAGATCAGTGGCGCCATAAAGATGTCACAGTGTGGCACAGGGATCACTTTCATCGTGTCATCCGACTCGAACTCGGCATCCACATCGGCAAACACATACATTAAGCCGCCACGGGCACGCACTTCTTCAACATTCGATTTCAGTTTTTCGAGCAATTCATTGTTTGGCGCAACGACAATCACTGGCATATCGGCATCAATAAGCGCTAGTGGGCCGTGTTTTAATTCGCCAGAGGCATAAGCTTCAGCATGAATATAAGAAATCTCTTTCAGCTTTAACGCGCCTTCCATCGCAATCGGATATTGATCGCCACGGCCAAGGAATAATGCATGGTGTTTATCGGCAAAATCTTCAGCCAGTTCAGCAATCGCAGCATCTAAACCTAAAGCTTGTTCCACTTTTGCAGGCATAGATTGTAGGCTTTGAGTAATTTGGGCCTGCATTTGATCAGACATACCATTGTGGCGACCGATCACCGCAGTCAACATTAATAAGCCAGCAAGCTGAACTGTGAAAGCTTTAGTCGATGCCACGCCAATCTCTGCGCCTGCTTTCATCATGTAAGCCATGTCAGATTCGCGAACCAGTGATGAACCTGGCGCATTACAAATCGTCAATGTGGCTTTGTAACCCATTTCTTTCGCTAAACGCATGGCCGCTAAAGTATCGGCAGTTTCACCCGATTGTGAAATCGTCACCAACAGGCTATTTGGGAATAAGTGCGACTTGCGATAACGGAATTCAGAGGCAATTTCGACGTTACAAGACACGCCAGCCCAATCTTCTAACCAGTAACGTGCCGCCATGCCCGCATGGTAACTAGTACCACAGGCGATGATTTGCACATGTTTGATATCTTTTAAAAACTCAGCAGCGTTGTCACCAAAAGCCGTGTCTAGCACTTGCTTATTAGCAATACGACCTTCAATTGTGCGCGTCAGTGCCAATGGCTGCTCGTAAATTTCTTTAAGCATATAGTGGCGATATTCGCCTTTGTCACCGGCATCGTGGGTAATTTCAGATTCTTTTACTTCACGCTCAACAGCATTACCGTTTAAGTCGAAAATACTCACGCTGCGACGGGTCACTTCGGCCACATCACCTTCTTCGAGGAAAGCAAATGAGCGAGTGACGGGTAATAAGGCGAGTTGATCTGAAGCGACAAAGTTTTCACCTAGACCAAAACCAATCACCAATGGACTACCAGAGCGAGCAACAACCATACGTTCACTATCACGACGGTCGATAACGACTGTGCCATAGGCGCCTTCGAGTTGTTTAACCGTGGCTTGTACGGCACCAAGTAGAGTGTTATGGGTTTTCAGCTCATGGTGCACTAAGTGACAAATCACTTCGGTATCGGTATCTGAACTAAAGTTGTAACCTAAACCTTTAAGCATTTCGCGCAGTTTATTGTGGTTTTCGATAATACCGTTGTGCACCACGGCAATATCACCTTCCGATAAATGCGGATGAGCATTACGCTCACTCGGCTCACCGTGGGTCGCCCAACGAGTGTGCGCGATACCGGTTCCGCCTGCTAATGGGTCAGTTTCAAGCGCAGCCGACAACTCTTGTACTTTGCCAACGCGGCGCGTACGGTTGAGTTCACCATTGTGAATAACGGCAACGCCTGCGGAGTCATATCCGCGATATTCTAAACGGCGTAAGCCTTCTACCAGAATTTCAGCCACATCCCTTTGCGCCACGGCGCCTACGATTCCACACATAGTCTTTACCTATAAATTAAAATGAAGTTGTTAAGCTATTTTGTCTAATGAGCATAGGGCGCTAACATAACTCGCACGCCCTGATCTGAAATTTGTTTTAACGCACTCTCGTCGATACGTGAGTCGGTGACCAACACACTGACCTTGGCCCACGGTAACTCTAAGTTAGGGATCCGCTTGCCGATTTTGTCTGAATCCACCATAACGATTACCTCGCGGGAAACTTCTGCCATCACTTTGCTTAGGCCTGTTAACTCGTTAAAGGTGGTGGTCCCGCGTTCAAGATCGATACCATCGGCACCAATAAACAGTTGGTCGAAATTATATGAACGCAACACTTGCTCGGCGACTTGACCTTGAAAGGATTCAGAATGCGGGTCCCAAGTGCCACCGGTCATCAATAAGGTTGGCTCGTTTTCGAGTTCATGGATGGCATTTGCAAGGTGTAGCGCATTCGTCATGACCACCAGCCCACGCTTATCGTTCAGCTGTTCAATCAAGCCTGACGTCGTAGTGCCGCTATCGATAATGATGCGATTGTGATCTTTAATCAGCTGCGCGGCAGTTTTCGCAATAGAAAGTTTATTAGGCGCGATCTTGGCAGAGAACTGTTGAGTAACTTCGTCTGGAATCGCCACGGCGCCACCGTAACGGCGCAATAGCAGGCCAGTTTTCTCAAGCGCGGCGAGATCCTTACGAATCGTCACTTCTGAGGTTTCAAAACGTAACGACAGTTCATCAACGCTCACTTCACCCTGTTCGTTCAATATGGTGATTATGCTGTGGCGACGCTGCTGTGTGTTTCGTTTATTCATAAAACCTTTCAGTTAAGTTTCGATTCGAAAGGTGCATTATAGTGAAACGAAACTTTTTTGCTAGTCATACGAAACACACTTTTGCATGATCCAAGCAATTTTTTTATCTGTCTAGCCAGTCAACTTGGAAATTAGCCCATAAAAAAGCAGTTTATCCTTTAGGGATAAACTGCTTTAAATGGATTAAAAATCCTAATAAGTATTAGAACTTAGCTTCAACTGCAACACTGAAGTTACGGTCTTGGCCAATAGTGACCATATTGTACTGACCACCATCGATATAATCGGTATCGAAGAGGTTTCTCACGTTGGCGCGAAGGCTCACATCTTTGCCCATGATATCCATAGTGTAGGCTGCACCTATATCGAAACGCACATAACCATCTTTAGTAATAGTGTTATCGAGATCGGCAAAACGCTCACCCACATAGATAGCACCGAAGTTCATCGCAAAATTGTCAGTCACTTCGTAACGGGTCCAGATATTGGCCGACCACTCAGGGGCATCAATCGGAGTTTTACCTTCACGGGCATCTCCCGTTTGATACTCTGCATCTAAATACATCATGGAAGAAGTCACAAACCAGCTATCACCGATTTGACCCTGTGCTCCCATTTCAAAGCCACGATGTTTCTGTTCACCACCCTGAGTAGTGATATCGGTATAATCACCAATTGGTGTTGATAATTTCTCTGAAATTGTGATGTTTTCGAGCGTAATATCGAATACCGCTGCGGTTAATAACAGGCTATCGTCAAACAATTCCCACTTAGTACCCAGTTCATATTGAATACCGTATTCTGGCTTTAAATTCAGGCCATCGTTGACATCGAATTCGTTATTTACCGCGCCTTGTGGTGTAAAGCTTTTTGAATAGTTAACGTAAATATTGCCATTACTCATTGGCGAGTAGATCACACCAAACTTAGGCGATACGGCATAGCTATTTTCGCCATAACCATCTTTTTTCTGTTCGTCGTAACGCACGCCAGCAAGCAATTTCCATTGCTCATTAAGCGTCATTAAGTCCTGTAAATAAAAACCGTAATACTTGTATTCGCTTGGGGTACCTTTTTTGCCATTGTGGTAATCAAGATCTGGCTCAATTACCGTTTGCCCAGGAATAACGGTTTGAGTTGCCCCACGCTGAATTTGCTGCTGGTAGAAATAGTCTAAGTAGTTAGCACCAATAAGGAATTGGTGCTCCATGCCCGCTAAGGTAAATTCACCCGTAAAGTCCACGAAAGCGGTTTTATGCTGCCAATCGTCGTAACGATCGAATGGTTTGATGCTATACCCCTTAGTGAATGGGTCTTCCGTATATTGGGGAGCAGAATCAAAACGTTGACGATTAAATTGTTGATCGTTATAGCCGACTTTAACTTTCCAATCATCACTCATCTGCCAAGTTAGATCGGCACCTAAGTTAGAGACTGTGTTATCGGTAAAGGCCCAAGGTGCATCCCATACTGTTTTACGTTCACCGATAACATTACCTTGTTTATCTAACCACCCACCCGCATCAATGCCCGCTTTATCTTGGGTATGATCGTACTTAACCGATAACAGAACATCATCACTGACATCAAATTCTAAGTTTAAGTAGCCCAACCAACGGTCACGCTCTTGGTTCTCATCTGTGGTCGAATATTCACGCCAGTATTTAGTATCTTGCTTCACTAACACGCCGCGGTAACGAAGACTCTGAGCATCATTTAAACTGCCGCCCGCATCTAGCTGAGCACGGGTTGAACCGTAGCCATCCGTATCAAAACCAAGATCTAACATTGAATCATAGGTCGGTTTCTTAGTGACCATATTCACTAAACCACCAGGGCCAGATTGGCCGTACAACATGCTCGAAGGACCTTTCAATACTTCGACTTGCTGTAAAGTTTCAATTGGTTGTACGTAGTGAGACCATTGTTGATGGCCATTAATAAGATAACCGTTACCCGAATCAATCTCAAAACCGCGGATACTGAAGACTTGACGGTTCCAGCGCGTGGTTCCCGCCGTCACACTCGAATCATTAACTAATACTTCCGCTAGATTGGTTGCCAACTGTTCATCAGTCACAAAATCTGGGATCACATTAACTGACTGTGGAGTATCCATTAAGTTGATATCGCCACGCATGGCACCCGATGCACTACCGACTTTATAGTCATTAAAAGTACGGCCAGTCACATTGATGCGCTCAATATTTTTATCGCTCGCCACTTCTGCAATAACCGGCATAGCCATTAATGCCGAGCCTACAGCTAAACCTATAACTGAATATTTAAATACCATTGCCAACACCTCAAATAGACCTTTCGTCTTAGAATTGCAGGCAATATAAATGAGAAGTGTTTTTATTTTCTCTTCTTTACGAAAATTTACAATTGAGTGTGATAGTGATCAAATTAACTTAAAAACCAATAATTTGCACCTACCACAAAAACATGAAGCAAATCTTAATTATTAAGCGTTACTTAATAAAAAGGCTTTTTAGTGCAACACATTGAACACAATAAAGATAAAAGCGGCACATGGCCGCTTTTTTGACATTAAGTTGAGTTTTAAAACTTACTTTTTAATTTTCACTGGACGTTGCCAACCTGTGAGGTGTTTTTGTTTAACACGAGTGATCACTAACTCATTCTCACCCACATCACGGGTAATCGTTGAACCGGCCCCTAAAGTTGCCCCTTTACCTATGGTCACTGGAGCCACCAACTGAGTGTCAGAGCCGACAAAGACGTTATCTCCGATAACAGTAAGATGCTTATTCGCGCCATCATAGTTGCAGGTAATAGTACCAGCACCAATGTTGACGCCATCACCAATGATGGCATCGCCTAAATAGGCTAAGTGTCCAGCTTTGGATCCAACGCCAATCACCGCTTTTTTCACTTCAACAAAGTTGCCTATATGTGCATCTTGCTTAAGCTCTGCGCCGGGACGTAAACGTGCAAATGGGCCAGCACTGGCAGCAACGCCAAGCGTAGCACCTTCGATAATAGAGTAAGGCTTGATCTCAGCATCATCGGCAATCTCGCAATCAATTAAAATCGCGCCTGCGCCAATAGTGACATTATTACCCAAGGTCACTTTGCCTTCGAATATCACGTTGATATCGATCATCACATCCATACCAACAGTGACTTCACCACGGATATCGATACGGCTTGGGTCGCGAAGGTTCGCCCCCGCCAACATGAGCTTTTCGGCTTCACGAGCTTGGTAAGCACGTTCAAGTTGCGCTAATTGCACGCGATTATTGGCGCCTTCGACTTCAATGGCCGATTGTGGCTGAGCAGTATCAATGGCAACGCCATCAGCGTGCGCCATAGCAATAATATCCGTTAGATAATATTCGCCTTGAGCATTATTGTTCGATAAACGGCTCAACCAAGTTTTAAGTTGTTTACCCGGAACCGCCATGATGCCGGTGTTAATTTCGTTGATCAGCAACTGTTCTGCTGTCGCATCTTTTTGCTCAATAATTCCAATGACTTTTCCTTGCTCACGGACAATACGGCCATAACCCATAGGATTCGCTAAATTCACTGTTAAAATAGCAACGCCATTTTCAGGACGGGCGGCGAGTAAGGCTTCGAGAGTCGATGTTTGGATCAACGGCACATCGCCATAAAGAATAAGCACTGTATCGCTGTCGGCTATATGTGGGCTAGCCTGTGCAACCGCATGACCTGTGCCTAATTGCTCGGCTTGCAATACCCAGTTAAGTTGCTGCTCACCCAAACAGGCTTGTAGCTTGTCGGCGCCATAACCATAGACTAACTGAATAGAGTCACTGCCAACTTTATTAGCGGTATCGATGACATGTTGCACCATGCTCTTATGGGCGATGGGATGTAATACCTTAGGAAGATCAGAGCGCATCCGTGTTCCCTTGCCAGCCGCTAAGATCACTACATTTAATGCCATTACCATATCCTTGAACAAATACCCAAGAGGGTGAAAAATTACGGTCGATTTTGTGGCACAATTTTAACGGAAAGCACATCGAAAAGCGAAGTAGATAGCGATGCTAATCAATCAAAGACATGCAAGAATGCCAATCTATCCCATTTTTAGACACAAAAAAGGCGACCTTATGGTCGCCTTTTTTCACAAACAATAACCTTATCTGGCAATGTTTTTCTTGATGGTTTCAACAACACGTAATTGAGCCATAGCCTTAGCTAACTCAACCATAGCCGCGTCATAATTGAAGTCAGCGCCAGCAGTTGCCATATGGGCTTCTGCACGACGCTTAGCTTCTAATGCCGCTTGCTCATCAATATCTTTGGCACGCATAACCACATCAGCCAATACGGAGACAGAAGAAGGCTGCACTTCCAGAATACCACCTGAAAGGTAAAACACTTCTTCACTGCCGTCTTGCTTGACGATGCGCGCCATGCCAGGTTTGATATAACTAAGCAAAGGAGCGTGGCCATGCATTATGCCCAACTCACCTTCAGAACCAGTCACTTGCAGCGAAGCTACACGACCAGAGAAGATTTTGCTCTCTGCGCTTACAATATCAAGATGTACTGTCATGGCTGCCATCCCGTTCTCCTTAAAAAACTAAGTATGAATACTTAGTTATTTCTTTTTGTTCGCTTTCTCGATGACTTCATCGATTGAGCCAACCATGTAGAACGCTTGTTCTGGCAGGTGATCAAACTCACCGTTCAAAATACCCTTAAAGCCACGGATAGTGTCTTTCAGAGAAACGTACTTACCAGGAGATCCAGTAAAGACTTCTGCTACGAAGAAAGGCTGAGATAAGAAACGCTCAATCTTACGAGCACGGAATACGACAGTCTTGTCTTCATCAGACAATTCATCCATACCCAGAATCGCAATAATGTCTTTCAGCTCTTTGTAACGTTGCAGTACAGTTTGCACGCCGTTAGCAACGTCATAATGCTCTTGGCCAACAACCAATGGATCTAATTGACGTGAAGTCGAATCCAATGGGTCAACCGCTGGGTAAATACCCAGAGAAGCAATTTGACGTGACAGTACAACAGTCGCATCTAAGTGAGCGAAGGTTGTTGCTGGTGACGGATCGGTCAAGTCATCCGCAGGTACGTATACCGCTTGTACAGAAGTAATAGAACCCGTCTTAGTTGAAGTGATACGCTCTTGCAGAACGCCCATCTCTTCAGCCAATGTTGGTTGATAACCTACCGCAGAAGGCATACGACCTAACAGTGCAGATACTTCAGTACCGGCTAAGGTATAACGGTAGATGTTGTCAACGAACAACAGTACGTCACGACCTTCGTCACGGAACTTCTCTGCCATAGTCAGACCAGACAGTGCAACGCGCAAACGGTTACCTGGAGGCTCGTTCATCTGACCATAAACCATGGCCACTTTGTCGAGAACGCCAGAATCTTTCATCTCGTAGTAGAAGTCGTTACCTTCACGAGTACGTTCACCTACACCGGCGAATACAGAAAGACCCGAGTGGGCTTTGGCGATGTTGTTAATCAGTTCCATCATGTTAACTGTTTTACCAACACCCGCACCACCGAACAAACCGACTTTACCGCCCTTAGCGAATGGACAAACAAGGTCGATAACCTTGATGCCAGTCTCTAACAGTTCAGTAGAGCTTGATTGATCTTCGTATGAAGGAGCTGTACGGTGAATGACATAACGCTCTTCTTCACCGATTGGACCCGCTTCATCAATAGGCTCGCCTAATACGTTCATGATACGGCCAAGAGTGGCGGTACCAACAGGAACAGTAATAGGTGAACCTGAGTTTACTACTTCAAGACCACGACGCAGACCGTCAGAAGAACCCATAGCGATGGTACGAACTACACCACCACCTAGCTGTTGCTGAACTTCCAGCACCAAACCATTACACGGGCCTTCACCTACGATTTTCAGAGCGTCATATACTTGAGGTACGGCATCTTGTGGGAACTCTACGTCCACAACCGCGCCAATCACTTGGACAACAGTACCTGTGCTCATGATTAATCCTCTAAAACTTGTATTCGTTACCTAACCTAAACCGCAGAGGCACCAGAAACAATTTCCGACAGTTCCTGCGTAATCGCAGCCTGACGGGCCTTGTTATAGACCAGTTGCAAGTCGTTGATAAGCTCACCCGCGTTGTCTGTTGCCGACTTCATTGCCACCATACGGGCAGCTTGTTCAGAGGCAATGTTTTCAACAACACCTTGGTAAACCTGAGATTCTACATAACGGACCAATAAAGTATCCAAAAGTGCTTTTGGATCTGGCTCGTAGATATAATCCCAACGATGAGCAGTTTCATCATCTTCTGATTTAGGCAAAGGTAGCAGCTGCTCGATCACAGGAGTCTGCGTCATAGTATTCACAAATTTGTTAAATACCACGTACAGACGATCCAGCTTGCCTTCGTTGTAAGCTTCTAGCATGACACCGACTGTCCCGATCAAGTCAGCGAGCTTTGGAGCATCGCCTAAACCTGAAGCGTGAGCAGACACTTGTCCACCGAAGTTTTTGAAAAACTGCACACTACGTGCACCGATAGGGCAAAATTCAAATTCTGCACCTTGGGCTTTCCAGCTTTTCACGTCTGCAATAACCTTTTTGAAAAGGTTAACGTTCAGACCACCACAAAGGCCACGGTCGGTTGCTACAACAATGTAACCAACCCGCTTAGCCTCTCTCACCTCCAAATAGGGGTGTTTATACTCGAGAGAACCTTGCGCGACGTGACCGATCACCTTACGCATGCTTTCCGCATATGGACGGCTCGCAGCCATGCGTTCCTGCGCTCTGCGCATTTTGCTGGCTGCCACCATTTCCATGGCGGACGTGATCTTCTGAGTGTTTTTCACACTCGCGATCTTGGTTTTAATCTCTTTAGCGCCGGCCATCTCTACTCTCCAATCTGGACCTGAGGTGTCTTAAGACACCTCTATCATTGTTACCAGGTTTGGGTTGCTACGAACTTGTCGAGGCCAGCTTTTAATTCAGCTTCGATATCAGCGCTATAATCGCCAGTTTCGTTGATAAGCTTCATTAAAGGAGCATGCTCGCTGTTCATGAACGAGAGCAGAGCGGCTTCGAAATTACCGACCTTATTCAGCTCAACACTCTTCAGGTAACCTTTTTCAGCTGAGAAAATAGACACAGCTTGAGCGGCTACGCTCATAGGAGCATATTGCTTTTGCTTCATCAGTTCGGTAACACGCACACCATGCTCAAGCTGAGCACGTGTTGCATCGTCAAGATCAGATGCAAATTGCGAGAACGCAGCAAGCTCACGATACTGTGCTAGTGCGGTACGAATACCACCAGACAGTTTCTTGATGATCTTAGTCTGAGCCGCACCACCAACACGAGAAACAGAAATACCTGGGTTAACCGCTGGACGTAGGCCAGAGTTAAACAGATCGGTCTCAAGGAAGATCTGACCATCGGTAATAGAAATTACGTTGGTCGGTACGAATGCAGAAACGTCACCCGCTTGCGTTTCAATAATCGGCAGCGCGGTTAAAGAACCAGTTTTGCCAGTTACTGCACCTTTAGTGAACTTTTCTACATAAATCGCGTTAACGCGTGATGCACGCTCTAATAAACGTGAGTGTAGATAGAATACGTCACCTGGGTAAGCTTCACGGCCTGGTGGACGCTTGAGCAGTAACGAAATTTGACGATAAGCAACTGCTTGCTTAGACAAATCATCGTATACGATCAAAGAATCTTCACCGCGGTCACGGAAGTATTCACCCATAGAACAACCAGAATATGGCGCTAAGTATTGTAGAGCAGCGGCTTCAGAAGCAGTTGCAACAACAACGATAGTGTTAGCTAAAGCACCGTGTTCTTCTAGCTTGCGTACTACGTTAGCGATAGTAGAAGCCTTTTGGCCAATCGCGACGTACACACATTTAATGCCAGAATTTTTCTGGTTGATAATTGCGTCGATCGCCATTGCTGTTTTACCAGTTTGACGGTCGCCAATGATCAATTCACGCTGGCCACGACCGATAGGGATCATGGCATCAACGGCTTTATAACCAGTTTGAACTGGTTGATCAACAGACTGACGTTCAATAACACCTGGTGCGATAACTTCAATTGGCGAGAAACCATCGTTATCGATAGGTCCTTTACCGTCAATTGGCTCACCTAGAGTGTTAACAACGCGGCCAAGAAGACCGCGGCCAACTGGAACTTCCAGAATACGGCCAGTCGTTTTCACTTTTACGCCTTCTGCTAAATCAGCATAAGGACCCATTACTACGGCACCGACAGAATCACGTTCAAGGTTCAACGCGATTGCAAAACGGTTACCAGGCAGTTCGATCATCTCACCTTGCATCACGTCGGCTAGGCCGTGGATGCGGATGATGCCGTCACTTACCGCAACGATAGTACCTTCGTTACGAGATTCGCTAACGACTTCGAACTGCTCGATCCGCTGCTTAATCAGATCGCTGATTTCAGTGGAATTCAGTTGCATGCTCAAACTCCCAATTACGACTGCAGCTTATCAGACAGACGCGATAACTTACCGCGGACCGAGCCATCGATGACTAGGTCTCCTGTCTTAATGATTACACCGGCGATGAGCGCGGCGTCAGTGCTACAATTCAGCTTAACTTTGCGTGCGAGACGTTTCTCTAAAGAAATACTAATCTGCTGTTGTTGTTCAGAGCTCAGCTCAGTTGCAGAAACCACATCGGCTTCTACTTCTTTTGCCCACTCATTACGGTATTCAGTAAATAACTGAGATACAGCAGGTAGCACCTTTAAGCGACCGTTTTCAGCCATTACCTTTATCAGGTTCTGACCTTGCACATTGACTTGCTCACCACACACACTAATAAAGAGTGCTGCGAGCTTAGTGCTGGCTAAAGAGCCAGCTAACAGTGGTTGCATGGTTTCGTTTTCACTCACCAATGCGGCAAACGTGAGCATTTCAGCCCAAGAATCCACTGCATCTTGTTCAATAGCAAAGTCAAAAGCTGCCTTTGCGTAAGGGCGAGCGATGGTGGTTAATTCAGCCATAACTCAACTCCCTTATCAAATTTCAGCGACTAGTTTATTAACTATGTCACTGTGGGCGGCTGGATCAATAGAACGCTCAAGGATCTTCTCAGCACCCATGATGGCAAGAGTAGCAACCTGCTTACGCAGATCCTCTTTGACGCGATTACGTTCAGCTTCAATTTCTGCTTTACCCTGAGCGATGATTTTAGCACGCTCAGCGTCTGCTTCGGTTTTGGCTTCTTCAACTATTTGAGCTTTACGCTTGTTAGCTTGCTCAATAATTTCATTAGCCGTTACCTTGGCTTCTTTTAGTTGGTCAGTCGCTTTCGCTTGTGCCAACTCCAGGTCTTTTACCGCACGATCAGCATCAGCTAGACCGTCAGCAATCCTTTTTTGGCGCTCTTCGATGGCATTCATCAAAGGGGGCCATACAAACTTCATGCAAAACCACACGAAGATGATAAAGGCGACCGTCTGACCGATTAGGGTAGCGTTGAAATTCACAACAGCCTCCTATTTAGAGTTAAGACAGAAGCGTTTTTTACAGCATTGCACCCAGTGGGTTGGTAAATAGCATAAATAAT
The DNA here is from genome assembly GCF_019345615.1 of Shewanella sp. NKUCC01_JLK. NCBI lineage: Bacteria > Pseudomonadati > Pseudomonadota > Gammaproteobacteria > Alteromonadales > Shewanellaceae > Shewanella > Shewanella sp. NKUCC01_JLK. Next base: position 15,909 of record NZ_JAHKRD010000024.1, read on the forward strand.
GCGATACCAACACCGATCATAGTTACGGCGTCAAGAAGACCCGCTACGATGAACATTTTAACTTGTAGCATAGGAGCCATTTCTGGTTGACGCGCAGCGCCTTCCAAGAACTTACCGCCTAATAAGCCGAAACCGATTGCAGTACCAAGAGCACCCATACCAATCAGCAGAGCAACAGCTATAGCTGTCATGCCTAAAATCGTTTCCATCTGTATCTCCAGTATCTAAATCTATATTAGTTGATGATTTAGTTTAAAATTTCTTCAGCAATCCTTAATGATCTTCATGCGCCATGCTTAAATAAACAATAGTCAACATCATGAAGATAAACGCCTGCAGCGTGATAACCAAAATGTGGAATATTAACCAGCCCAGTTGCAGAGTCACACCTAGGGTAGATAATAACAAGTTGGTACCATACATCAGCGCAATAAGGATGAAGATCAACTCACCTGCGTACAAGTTACCAAAGAGTCGCAATGCCAATGAAATTGGCTTAGCAATCAAAGTAACAGTCTCTAATAGGAGGTTGACGGGTATCATTGCCTTATGGTTAAAGGGCTGTAGTGTCAATTCTTTAACAAACCCAGACACACCTTTGACCTTAATGCTGTAAAAAATAATCAGCACGAACACACCAATAGCTAAGCTAAAAGTAATGTTAACGTCAGTCGTCGGAACCGCTTTTAGATAGGGAATACCCATTAAACTTGCTGCGTGAGGCAGCCAATCTACAGGGATCATATCCATGAAGTTCATCATGAATACCCATACAAAAATGGTCAGAGCTAAAGGCGCGATCAGAGCATTGCGGCCATGAAAACTTTCTTTCACGCTGTTATTTACGAACTCGACGATAATCTCAACAAAACATTGCAGTTTGCCAGGAACACCGGAAGTCGCTTTTTTACCAACGCTGCGGAAAATCCACAGGAACAGAACACCAAGACCAACCGAAAAGAACAACGAATCAATGTGCCATGTCCAAAAGCCTTCACCAACACTTAAGTTGGTAAGGTGATGTTGGATATAGCCCTGCGGTGTTAACGCTTCACCAGTTGCAGCCATGATTCATCCCACTTAACTTTGCTTGAAGTATAAAGGAGCTGTCCAATGCACGATTAGCGTCAGCACATAACAAACAAAAAGCGGCATAAAAGCGACCTTAAGATTGATAAACACAAACGAAAACATTGCGATGGTTAACAGCAACTTTACCGCTTCCCCCCAGTAAAAAGTCTTTATGACTTTTGCAGCTGAACTTGCTCCCGTGTGGGAGAAAGCGAGGGTTGCGAATACAAAATTAGGGAGCACAGCGATTGAACCACCTGCTAATGCAGAATAGCCAAACTGAACTCCCCACACGGCGAAAAAGAGAATTGAAGCACCCCCAGCGACCGCCGCCTGCATCATCACCAATTTATAGGCTGACCACCGGCCACGACGCGCTAAAACCTTACTCAATTCATCCTCTCCGCATTCATACTTTTTGTTTCGATGACCGGATGACAAATACCCGTATTTATGTCGATGCACAAAAAGCTTGCGAAAGTATACCTTTTCACGCCTTCATTGCAACTTTGAGATAAGGAAAAACAACACTTTTAACGTGATCTCGCGCCAAACGAGTTAAAATGTAAGATTAGCATCTGTCACAAATTTACATTAAAAACTGTTAATCTACAGACATTAATGAATTTTACTAAGAATTCCGTCTAATTCAGCCAGATTCTGATAGTTAATTACAATTTTACCCGTACCCTTACTGCTATGAGCGATCGAAACCTTGGCACCTAATCTTTCAATTAACTGCTGCTCTAAACGACAAACATCTTGATCTTTAGTCGTAGTTTCGGCTTGTTTAGGCGGATTTAAGGTTTGATTAATTAATCGTTCAGTTTCGCGAACGGTTAATTCCTTAGCAGCCACTAATCTCGCAAGATTTGTTTGTTCTTCTCCCTCAATTGCCAACAAAGCGCGAGCATGACCCATATCAATGTCGCCATACTCGAGTAGACGCTTAACAGGCTCATTTAAGCCGTTTAAACGTAACAAGTTAGATACACTCGCTCTGGATTTTCCCACAACATCGGCAACCTGTTGGTGAGTCAGTTCAAATTCTTGCATTAAACGTTGCAATGCAATAGCTTCTTCCATGGCATTTAAGTCTTCACGCTGGATGTTTTCAATCAAAGCAATAGCAACAGCGGCTTCATCAGCTACTTGCTTTACTATGCAGGGGATTTTATTCAAGCCAGCAAGTTGCGCAGCACGCCAACGACGTTCACCCGCAATGATCTCATACATGTTATTCGTCACTTGTCTCACAACGATAGGCTGAATAATGCCTTGATTGCGGATAGAGTGTGCCAGTTCTTCCAACGCTTCGGGGGACATGTCTTTACGAGGTTGATACTTACCTGGCTGTAATAAGTCTAAATCGAGATGGATAAGCTCTTCTTTTTTATCGACAACATCAGCTTCGTCAGTGTGCTTTTTACTGGCGGCATGGCTGTTACTCAGTAGGGCATCTAACCCTTTGCCTAATCCTCTTTTCTTTAACGTCATGGTGATCCTTTACGCTTGCTTAGCCTGAGTTTGTTGTTCTGAACGACGGATCATTTCACCCGCAAGCGCTAGATACGCCTTAGCGCCAGCACTCGATTTATCGTAATACATAGCAGGCGCTCCAAAACTTGGTGCTTCTGCCAGCCTCACATTACGTGGGATAACAGTACGGTAGACTTTGTCACCAAAATGCTGTTTTAGCTGATCGGACACATCATTAGATAAACGATTACGCGGATCATACATAGTACGTAAAATGCCTTCGATGCCAAGTCCAGGATTAACCATAGCAGCAAGCTTAGTGATGGTATCAATCAGTGCAGTTAAGCCTTCGAGGGCATAATATTCACACTGCATAGGCACGAGTACAGAGTCGGCCGCAGACATAGCGTTTACGGTCAACATGTTCAATGAAGGAGGGCAGTCGATAAAGATATAATCATATTGATCTTTGATCGGTGCGAGCGCGTTACGCAAACGGATCTCACGGGCAAAAAACTCCATCAATTTGATTTCTGCCGCAGTGACATCGCCATTACTGGCGATCAGATCATACTTACCCGCAGTGTTTTTAATGACGATCTCGTCGAAAGATTTTTCTTCAACCAATAATTCATAGGCTGTATTAGCTACGTCATACTTATCGACACCGCTCCCCATGGTGGCATTACCTTGAGGATCGAGATCTATCAATAATACTTTACGTTTTGTTGCTGCTAACGAAGCGGCGAGGTTAACGCAAGTAGTTGTTTTTCCTACGCCACCTTTCTGGTTAGCCACGGCAATCACTTTACCCACAATATCACCCTGTATGTAAATGCTGGTTTATTGCCCTTGCTTATAAATGATTTATTTATCACTTTTAAGCCTGTTATTCTTTGATTATCTTCAATAAATGTCTTTTTTCATCGAGTTTAGGCACCTTAAGCTCGATAACTTCTTTTACCACAAATCCATTTGGAATATGTTGCATCTCTTCATCATTCAACTGGCCTTTAAGTGCATAAAACTGTCCATGTTCGGCGGGGAGATGATGGCACCAAGTCAGCATATCTTGGATTGAGGCAAATGCACGACTTAATACGCCGTCGAATTTATCCTCCGGTTGATAAGCTTCTACGCGGCTTTCAACTGAGCTGATGTTATGTATGCCTAATTCAAAAGACACTTGTTTTTGAAAACGAATACGTTTACCTAAGCTGTCCAATAACACAAATTGTTTATCGGGGTTCATAATGGCTAACGGGATCCCAGGTAAACCCGGTCCAGTGCCTACATCGATAAAACGTTCACCTTGCAGGTGTTTTGAAACCACTAAACTGTCCATGATATGACGGATCAGCATAGCTTCGGGATCTCTCACCGATGTCAGGTTATAGGCTTTATTCCATTTGTTGAGCATGCCAACAAAATCAATTAGTTGTTTTTTCTGCTCGACGGTTGCGGGCAAATTAATTTCGGCTAAATAAGCCTCTAACTGGGCAGATAACACTGAGCAACCTCAACAAAGATACGATTATGAACGCGAAGGCTATTATGAAGCCCGAAAACGATGAAGGGAAGCCTGAATGCTTCCCTTCTATGACCTAAGCAGCGATTAAGCTAGCTTTTACGCACTCTTACGTAATAAGCCACGCTTTTTGAGGTGAACTAACAAAATTGAAATAGCCGCAGGCGTAATACCAGAGATCCGTGACGCTTGACCTATGGTTTCTGGTTTATGGTTATTTAACTTAGCAATCACTTCATTCGACAAGCCCGGTACTTCTTTGTAATCGAGCGTCAAAGGTAAACCTGTGTTCTCATTACGCACGGCTTTGTTGATCTCTTCCTGCTGGCGTTGAATATAACCAGAGTACTTCACTTGGATCTGAACTTGCTCAGCCGCCAGTGGATCTTCAAGCCCTGGACCAAAACCTTCGATCTGCATCAACTTGCTGTAATCCATTTCTGGACGACGCAGTAATTCTTCAAATGATGCTTCGCGAGAGATCGGCGTATTCAAATGTGGGTTTAACGCATGGATCAAAGGTGAATTTGGATGTACCCATTGAGCGCGCAAACGTTGTAACTCAAGTTCGATCGATTCTAACTTCTCACTAAATGCCGCCCAGCGAGTGTCGTCAACTAAACCTAATTCGCGACCTTTTGCCGTTAAGCGAATATCAGCGTTATCTTCACGGAGTAGCAAACGGTATTCGGCACGGCTAGTAAACATACGGTACGGTTCTTTGGTACCCAGAGTCGATAAATCGTCAACTAGTACTCCAAGATACGCTTCGTCACGGCGTGGACACCAGGCTTCTTTGCCTTGCACTTGCAGCGAGGCATTCATGCCTGCTAACAAACCTTGAGCACCGGCTTCTTCATAACCTGTAGTACCGTTTATTTGTCCAGCGAAGAATAAACCGTTGATTGCTTTGGTTTCTAATGAGTTTTTCAGATCTCTTGGATCGAAATAATCGTATTCGATCGCATAACCTGGACGCATGATTTCTGCGTTTTCCATGCCTTTGATCGAACGAACTAAATTCAACTGTACATCGAAAGGTAAGCTAGTAGAGATCCCGTTAGGATAGATCTCATTGGTATTTAAACCTTCTGGTTCGATGAAGATCTGATGCGAAGATTTATCCGCAAAGCGGTGGATCTTGTCTTCAATCGATGGGCAATAACGTGGACCAATACCTTCGATGACGCCTGAATACATAGGGCTTCTGTCTAAACCACCACGAATAATTTCATGGGTTTTTTCATTGGTGTGAGTGATCCAGCAAGAAATCTGTTTTGGATGATGACTGACATCCCCCATAAATGACATGACAGGTAACGGAGAATCGCCTTTCTGTTCAGCCATTTGAGAAAAATCGATCGTGTTTGCATCGATACGTGGCGGTGTACCTGTTTTTAAACGGCCGACTCGGATCGGTAATTCACGTAATCGATTTGCTAAAGCAATCGCTGGTGGATCGCCTGCACGGCCACCGCTGTAGTTTTCTAAGCCTATATGAATTTTGCCGCTTAAGAATGTACCTGTTGTTAATACAACAGCTGGAGATTCAAAAGCTAAACCCATTTGGGTAACTACACCAACTACTTGATGATTTTCAACAATTAAGTCATCTACTGCTTGTTGGAAAATACGTAAGTTAGGTTGGTTTTGTAATATATTTTGGATTTTTTGACGATACAGTGCACGGTCAGCCTGTGCTCGTGTTGCTCGTACTGCTGGGCCTTTACTTGAATTTAAGGTTCTAAATTGGATCCCTGCATAATCGGTTGCGATTGCCATTGCACCACCTAAGGCGTCAATTTCTTTCACTAAATGGCCTTTGCCTATGCCACCGATCGCTGGATTACATGACATTTGTCCTAACGTATCGATATTGTGCGTTAGTAATAATGTTTTTGATCCCATTCTTGCTGCTGCCAACGCGGCTTCAGTTCCGGCATGACCACCACCAACAACAATAACATCAAACCGTTCATGAAAATGCATGCCACTACCTTCAATTGCTAAGAGACTCAGTACGAGCCGAGCATTTTAGCATTTGCTTCGTCTTAGGTGAATGATCATTTTACGCTGTTCGATCGAGATGATCCGGACTAATAGATCTTAAGATCTTTATATAGATCTTCTTATTATGTTTACTATTAGGATCGCGTTTTTCTGTGCATAACCCAAATTCATGATATAAATCATTAATTAGCGCGATCTTGATCCTGTGATCTGATCGCGATCTAATGTCATTAAACATGGGGATAGATCGCCTACTTATCCACAAGGCGGATCATTAAGCAGATCGGACTGTGAATAGTACAGAGGTTGATCAGATCTAAATAATAGCTTATCCACATGTTTATACTTTAAATAAGTAAATTGTGGATAAATAGGATCTAAACTGTACATAGATCGGGACCTTATCCAATAAGCGATCTTAAATGTCCTGTTGCCATTGTACTAACCATGCAAGGGCTGGGTCTTCCGGCACAGGATCAAGCTGTACATCGATCTGGATCTTATCCACAAAGGCTTTTGCATCGCAGTCTTGAATGGCCGAAATTAATTTTTCTGGGCCTTGGCAAAAGGTATCGTAACTTGAGTCACCAATTGCACATAAGGCAAAGTTTACTTGGCTGAGATCCGGTTTTTGCTCGGTAATTTCGTTGAAAAAAGGCTGAATATTATCTGGAAGATCACCAGCTCCATGAGTTGATGACACGATAATCCACAGTGCATGGGTGTCTATTTCGCACAATGTTGGGGTTAAATGAACTTGAACTTGGTGTCCTTGCTCCGTTAACTGGGCCATCATTTCGTCGGCAACATACTCTGCACTGCCCAATGTTGTACCAACGATTACTTCAATCTTTGCCATTATGATTTCTCAGTGTGTTGTTGTTTTTAAAACTAATTTCAATTAAATAGATAGCTGAATGGCTATTATTATGTTCATCATAAAGGAAATGTGGATAGGACCACAGAAGCAATACGTGATTTTTGCAGTTTTTGCATCCTTTATATAAGGTTGGTTTCGCTTACATGTTACCTTTAGTTTCTTGATACATAATTAATATATTTAAAAAGTTAATTTCATTTAAAATCAAATAATTATAATAGGATGATCCATGACAACACCCGTAAATGCGCCCCAGTGGCCACGGCAAATTCCTTACATCATAGCCAGTGAAGCTTGTGAACGTTTTAGCTTTTACGGTATGCGGAATATTCTTACCCCATTCTTGATGACAGCACTTTTGTTGTCTATTCCAGAAGAACTGCGTGGAACTATGGCTAAGGATGTGTTCCATTCCTTTGTCATTGGAGTGTACTTTTTCCCGTTACTCGGTGGTTGGATTGCCGATCGTTTTTTCGGTAAATACAATACTATCTTATGGTTAAGCTTGATTTACTGTGTTGGTCATGCGTTTCTCGCTATTTTTGAACACAGCATTCAAGGGTTTTATACGGGATTATTTTTAATTGCGCTCGGATCGGGTGGGATTAAGCCCTTGGTTTCTTCCTTTATGGGGGATCAATTTGATCAAACCAATAAAACATTGGCGCAGAAAGCGTTTGATCTGTTTTATTTTACGATTAACTTTGGCTCCTTCTTCGCCTCGTTATCTATGCCATTACTATTGAAATATTATGGTGCTGCGGTCGCATTTGGGATCCCTGGTGTGTTGATGTTTATTGCAACTGTGTTCTTCTGGTTAGGCCGCAAACGTTATGTGCATATGCCACCCGAACCGAAAAATCCCCATGGTTTTTTACCCGTTATTCGTACCGCATTGCTCACTAAAATCGCTGGCCAAGCCAACATAGGTTTAGTGTTAGCTTTAGTTGGGATAATTTCTGCAGCGTATGCCTTAGTGAATATTCCAACCTTAGGTATCGTTGCTGGTTTGTGTTGTGCGTTAGTGCTAGTGATGGGATTTGTTGGCGCTGGAGCTTCATTGCAACTCGAACGGGCTAGGGGGATCCATCCGGATATCGCCGTTGATGGGGTGCGTTCAGTACTACGGATCTTAATCTTATTTGCGTTAGTGACTCCTTTTTGGTCTTTGTTCGATCAGAAAGCGTCCACATGGATATTGCAAGCCAATGACATGTCTAAACCGCAATGGTTTGAACCCGCCATGATGCAAGCTTTAAACCCATTACTAGTTATGTTATTGATCCCATTTAATAACTTTGTGTTATATCCGGCGATTGAACGCATGGGGATAAAGTTAACTGCTTTGCGTAAAATGGGGGCTGGGATTGCCATCACGGGCGTGAGTTGGATAGTGGTTGGTAGCATTCAATTGGTGATGGATGGCGGCTCGGTATTATCAATATTTTGGCAGATTGTGCCCTATGCTTTGCTCACCTTTGGTGAAGTATTAGTCTCAGCCACTGGGCTAGAGTTTGCCTACAGCCAAGCGCCTAAAGCCATGAAAGGCACTATTATGAGTTTTTGGACCTTATCTGTGACTGTCGGTAACTTATGGGTGTTACTGGCGAACGTCAGTGTGAAAAGTCCGGCTGTGACCGAACAAATTGCCCAGACGGGGATCAGTATTACCGCATTTCAGATGTTTTTCTTCGCAGGTTTTGCCATCTTGGCGGCATTGATATTCGCGCTTTATGCAAGATCCTATCAAATGCAAGATCATTACCGCCACGTCGAATCATGAGTTAGCCGATGAGTGGAAATATTCGGTTGTAGATAAAAAATCAGCCCATATTGTATGGGCTGATTTATATGGAAATAATATTAAGGTTAGTTATTTTCCGATACAGAAAGAGCTGAAAATCTTGCCGAGTAAATCGTCAGAAGTGAAGCGGCCAGTGATTTCTGATAGTGCTAATTGGCACATGCGTAACTCTTCTGCCAGCAGTTCTCCTGCTAGATACACTTCTAATTGTTCTTTACCCAATTGCAGATGGCTTGCGGCGAGTTCAAGGGCTTCTAAGTGACGACGCCGGGCGATAAAGCCACCTTCGAGGTTACTCTGGTAGCCCATGAGTGATTTTAAATGCTGCTTTAACTGTTCAACACCTAAGCCCGTTTTAGCCGAGATCCGGTAAACACTATAACCTTGTTCTTCGGTCATCATTAAGTCTTCGCCAGTGAGATCGGCTTTATTGCGGATCACTGTTACACCTAAATTTGAGGGCAGGCGATCGACAAAATCAGGCCAAATATCATGGGGATTAACGGCGGCAGTGGTGGTGCCATCCACCATGAATAGCACTCGATCAGCACTGTTTATTTCATTCCAAGCGCGTTCTATACCAATTTGTTCAACGGTATCTGTCGTATCGCGTAGACCTGCGGTATCGATAATGTGCAGCGGCATGCCATCTAAGTGGATGTGCTCGCGTAATACATCCCGTGTTGTACCAGCAATTTCGGTAACGATAGCCGATTCTTTACCGGCTAAGGCGTTTAATAAGCTGGATTTTCCAGCGTTAGGACGACCCGCGATCACGACTTTCATGCCTTCGCGGATGATAGAACCTTGTTTAGCACTGGCTTGCACTAGGTCAAGTTTGTCGATGATTTTGTAGAGTGCATTGGCAATTTTACCATCACTTAAAAAGTCGACTTCTTCATCGGGGAAATCAATCGCAGCTTCTACATATAAACGTAGGTTAGTGACTTGATCCACCAGCTCATGGACTTCCTTAGAAAATTCACCCTGGAGTGATTGCAGCGCGCTTTTAGCCGCTTGCTCACTGGTGGCATCGATAAGATCGGCAATCGCTTCGGCTTGGGTTAAGTCTAGCTTGTCGTTCATAAAGGCTTGTTCGCTGAACTCACCGGGTTTGGCTATTCGAATACCACCGACTTCCATTACACGTTTGATCAGCATGTCTAGAACGATTTGGCCGCCGTGGCCTTGAAGCTCCAATACATCTTCGCCAGTAAAGGAATTGGGGCCTTTAAAAAACAGCGCTATGCCTTGGTCGATTACTTGGCCTGTTGCACTTTTAAAGTCGCAATAATCGGCATATCTTGTTTTAGGAAGATGACCCAATACGGCCATAGCGACATCACTGGCCTTGTTGCCTGAAATTCGGATGATGCCAACGCCGCCACGTCCGGGCGCGGTGGCTTGAGCCACGATAGTGTCAGTTGTCACGGAAATACCCACCAAACTAATATCTACCAAATCATGTAAAGGAAAAGGCGGCTAATTTAGCCGCCTTTAGTATTATTTTCACTTTATGCTTTGCTAAAGGTAGGGCTTATTTTAAGCCTTTTTTCTCAAGACCTGCATAAATAATCTTCTGCTGCGTGATGGCAACTATGTTACCTACTAACCAGTACAGTACTAGACCTGATGGGAACCACAGGAAGAATACGGTAAAGATTACTGGCATCCATTGCATCATTTTCACTTGCATTGGATCCATTGTCGGCGCAATTGGTTGCATCTTCTGCATTACAAACATAGAGACGCCCATCAGCAGCGGCAGTATGTAGTAAGGATCTTGTACCGATAAATCGTGGATCCACAGCATAAATGGTGCATGACGTAATTCGAAGCTTTCTAGCAATACCCAGTATAAGGCAATGAAGATTGGCATCTGTAAAATAATAGGTAAACAGCCACCCATAGGGTTAACTTTTTCTTTCTTATACAGTTCCATCATGGCTTGACCCATCTTTTGACGGTCATCACCAAAGCGTTCTTTCAAATCTGTCAGCTTAGGTTGCAGATTACGCATCTTCGCCATTGAGGTGTACTGTGCTTTTGTCAGCGGGAACAGTAAACCACGAACGGTTAACGTGATCAGAATAATTGCCACACCCCAGTTACCGACGAATGATTGATAGAACATCAATAGCCAGTGAATAGGAACTGCTAACCACCATAAGAAACCGTAATCGACCACGAGATTTAAGGTTTCAGAAATCGCTGACAGTGCCGCTTGATCCTTAGGACCAACATAGAACTGTGAGCTAATTTCTTGGCTGGCACCAGGTGCAATATCGTATACCGCGCCGCGGAAACCAATATTAGCTAAACCGCCAGCACTGACACTAGAAAAAATAGTGTTGCTGTCAGTTGCGGGTGGCACCCAAGCTGAAACGAAATAGTGTTGTAACATGGCTGCCCAACCGCCTAAAGTGGCTTGGTTCAGGTTACTTTTGGCCATGTCGTCAAAGTTGTATTTTTCATAGCGCACATCATTCGTTGAGAACGCACCACCACGATAGGTAGGCATCATCATGCTGCTTTCAGATGGCTTGATCGTTTGTTTAATCTGACCGTACATCTGAACTTGCAGTGGTGCTGCTGAAGTGTTGTTGATTTTATAGTCAACATCTATGTTGAACTTACCGCGATGGAATACGAACACTTTAGTGTAAGTCACACCATTGTCAGCGATATAAGTTAACGGTACTTCTAAGGTATCTTGGCCTTCGGCTAAGGTATATTCAGTTGCCGTTGTGCTAAATGCGGCACGGCCTTTTGCGCTGCTATCGATACCATCGCGACCAATTAGGCCGCTTTGAGCGATATAAGTGAAATCATTCGTTTGCTCAAGCAATACGAATGGTTGATCTTTCTCTAGTTCTTTTTTGTGCGAAACTAACGCAGCAAAAACGATGTCACCACCCACTGGATTGATCTGAATGTCTAACTGATCTGTTTTTACCGTAATCAGTTTGCTGTTTGCAGTAACTGCTGCAGCAGGAACACCTGTATCAGCTTCTGGAACATCGGCACTGTGCGAGCTTGCCGCGTTCGCCACTAAGGACGATTCGGTTGCAACGGGTTTAGGAGCTTTGTCTGCTTGCCACTGTTGCCACAGCAAAAAGCTGACAAACAGTAGTCCTATGAGCAATATATTGCGTTGAGATTCCATAGCCTATTTATTACACCTATCATTTTTAGGGGGGACGGGATCACTACCGCCGGGATGTAAAGGGTGACATTTTAATATGCGTTTCAATGCAAACCAACAACCTTTCGCGGTTCCATGCACTTTTATTGCTTCAATAGCGTAGTGAGAGCAGGTGGGATTGAAACGGCATCGAGGGCCCAGTATAGGGCTTATGAATACTTGATAGCCACGAATTAACGTGGTCGCTAGCCATTGTAGCGGCGACTGAGTTTGCGCCATAGCTTTTCTATCAATTTGTTGATTTCAGCGTTTTCCATTTCCATCACGCCATTTCTGACAAGCACAACAATATCAAGATGAGGAATGTCGTGTTGATTCAAGCGAAAACTATCTCTGATCACGCGCTTAATACGGTTACGTTGATTGGCGCGTTTTACATAGCGTTTAGCAACAGTAAGGCCCATACGCGGATGTTGTTCCGTGTTAGGAATAGCGAGCAAGGTAATTTCAGCAGAAGATGCTTTGATGGGATTGGAAAATACAGATTTAAATTGCGCGGGAGTTAACAAACGTAACTCCCGCGAAAAGGTATAGCTAGTCAACTAGTTACCCACTTATTAAGCAGATAAACGAGCGCGACCTTTCGCACGACGACGTGCAAGCACCTTACGGCCGCCTACAGTAGCCATACGAGCGCGGAAGCCGTGAGAACGCTTGCGCTTCAGGTTGCTAGGTTGAAAAGTACGTTTACTCATGATGGCAATCCGTCTTTGTTATTAGTGAACATATCCTTATCTCTAGGATAGAGGTAAGGGCAAAAAAGAGGCCGAATTGTAATCACAATACTTAGTCACGTCAACAACGAAAGTAAGTAAGTGCTTTATTTCTGCCAGCGTATCCTTAGATCAACCCCCAGAATACACCATAAGATGTGGATAACTCTGTGTACGGACACTACATGTAGTAGTGCAGGGGATCTTCGAGCCGATCGAAGGGGCGCCATTATAGATCAATGTGGATCGCTTAATAAAGCAGGATTTGCGGTTAGTGCTGAATAAAAGGATCGTTTTGGATCTTTGATGATCGAGGATATCCACATAGAATGATCTCGCTGGGGATAAATATTTTTTAAGGATAGCGATCCTTGAGATCTCGCTATAGAATACATTTCTTTTTTGATGATCTTTTGGGGATAACTAAGTGGCTGTTTCACTTTGGCAACAATGTATCGGACGACTGCAAGATGAGCTTTCTGCTCAGCAGTTCAGTATGTGGATCAGACCGTTACAAGCCGAAATGGATGGAGATACTCTGGTGCTTTATGCGCCCAACCGCTTCGTGCTTGATTGGGTCAGAGATAAGTACATCAATATCATTAATCAGTTCTTTACTGAGCAAATGGGTAGCGACGCGCCTAAATTGCGTTTCGATATAGGTAGTCGTCCTTCGGCGAAAAAGCCTAGTGTTCCAGCACCGATTGCGCCAACTCGTGTAGCGAATACCCAAACTAAAGCGACGGTAGGCACGACGTTTAATGTCCAAGCCGAGCCTATGGCGAACGCGAATCACCGCAGTAACATTAATCCGAGCTACCAGTTTGATAACTTCGTAGAAGGTAAGTCTAACCAATTAGGTAAGGCTGCGGCGTTACAAGTGGCTGAAAATCCGGGTGGTGCTTATAACCCACTATTTTTATATGGCGGAACAGGTCTAGGTAAGACTCACTTGTTGCACGCTGTCGGTAACGGGATCATTAAAAATAATCCTAATGCCAAAGTGGTTTACATGCATTCCGAGCGTTTTGTCCAGGACATGGTTAAAGCGCTGCAAAACAACGCGATCGAAGAATTTAAACGTTATTACCGTAGCGTCGATGCCTTGTTTATCGATGATATTCAATTTTTTGCCAATAAAGACAGATCCCAAGAAGAATTCTTCCATACCTTCAATGCGTTGCTTGAAGGAAATCACCAAATTATTTTGACTTCAGATCGTTATCCAAAAGAGATCGACGGTGTTGAAGACAGATTGAAATCGCGTTTCGGTTGGGGTTTAACTGTGGCAATTGAGCCACCAGAGTTAGAAACCCGCGTAGCGATTTTGATGCGTAAAGCTCAAGAGAGCGGCATTAACTTGCCCGATGAAGTGGCTTTCTTTATTGCTAAGCGTTTACGTTCAAACGTACGCGAGCTAGAAGGGGCATTAAACCGCGTTATCGCCAACGCTAACTTCACGGGTCGGCCAATTACTATTGATTTTGTTCGTGAAGCCTTACGTGACCTCTTGGCACTTCAAGAAAAATTAGTCACTATAGACAATATTCAGAAAACCGTAGCTGAATACTACAAGATCAAGATGGCTGATATGTTGTCTAAGCGTCGTTCACGCAGTGTCGCGCGCCCAAGGCAAGTTGCAATGGCGTTATCCAAAGAATTAACTAACCAAAGCTTGCCGGAAATTGGTGATGCTTTTGGTGGTCGAGATCACACCACAGTGTTGCATGCCTGTCGTAAGATTGCTCAGCTACGGGAAGAGAGCCACGACATTAAAGAAGATTATGCTAATTTGATTAGAACCTTATCTTCTTAAAACAAGGAATTTGGACACGATGAAATTCTCAATTGATAGGGATGCCCTATTAAAGCCGTTGCAATTGGTGTGTGGTGCGGTAGAAAGACGCCATAACTTGCCCATTTTGTCTAACCTCCTTGTAGAAGTAAGTGGTCACTCACTTAAGCTGACTGGTACAGATTTAGAAGTCGAACTCGTGGGCCAAGCAGTGGTTCACGGTGATATCGAAGAAGGTCGTACTACGGTTCCGGCGAAGAAACTGCTCGATATTGTTAAGTCTTTGCCAGAACAAAGCGAACTGAAAGTCGAACAACAAGATAATAAATGGTTGCTGCGTTCAGGTCGTAGCCGTTTTTCCTTAGCGACTTTGCCCGCAGAAGAATACCCCAACGTTGAAGCCTTCCAAGCTGAGATTGAATTTAGCTTGAAGCAGGGCGTGTTGAAGTCAATTATCGACTCGACGCAGTTTTCAATGGCTAACCAAGATGTACGCTATTACCTCAACGGTTTATTGTTTGAAACTGAAGGTAATGTGTTGCGTGCGATAGCGACCGACGGCCATCGTTTAGCCTTAAGTCATCGTACGATTGAAGCACAATTACCGGAAAAACAAGTCATTGTGCCTCGTAAAGGCGTAATTGAAATGGCGCGCTTATTGGAGTCTGACGATCTCGATATCACCATTGCTATTGGTGATAATGCTATTCGTGCCACCACGGCTAACACAGTATTTACCAGTAAATTAGTCGATGGTCGCTTCCCTGATTATCGCCGTGTATTGCCAAAGGGCGGTGATAAAATTGTGATTGCGAGTCGTAATCACCTGAAGCAAGCGCTGACGCGGGCTTCTATTTTATCCAATGAAAAATTCCGTGGTGTGCGTATTCAACTCGAAAATGGTCTGCTCAAGATCACCGCTAATAACCCTGAACAGGAAGAAGCGGAAGAAATCATCGATGTGGAATACAACAATCAGGCCTTAGAAATTGGTTTTAACGTCAGTTACTTACTGGACGTGCTCAACAACCTTAAGTCCGATGATGTGCGTATCACGCTCATTGATGGTAACTCCAGCGCCCTAATCGAAAACCATTTGGAAGAAGATTCCATGTATGTGGTTATGCCGATGCGCTTATAAACCATCGATTTTTACGTTACCCGTGTCTGTACCTCTGTCTTCGATGTCTATGCCGCTTAACGGCGGCACAGTGTTTAATGCACAGCATTGGCCATTCTTTCACTCATTTACCGATAGTCTTAGCCTGTGGCAGCGATTGAGTTGCTCGTTAAGTGCTATGAATCCTTGCCTACGCCGTTTACGCGGCTTAATGAGTAATGCATGAGCCTGACCCGTCTCAATATCGAAGCGTTTCGCAACATTCAGTCCGCACAGTTAATCCCAGCACCTGGGATTAACGTGATTTATGGTCAAAATGGCAGCGGAAAAACCAGTATTTTAGAAGCCATTTATTTCCTCGGTATGGGGCGCTCGTTTCGCAGTCATTTATCCCAACGAGTGATTAATCACGATGACGATAAGTTAACGCTATTTGCGACTTTAAATTTAGCGCGCGGTGACAGTAAAATTGGTTTACGCCGATTTCGCAATGGTGAGACGGAAGTGAAAATCGACGGCGAAAAAGTCAAACGTCTGTCGACCTTAGCCGAAGCTTTACCTATTCAAGTGATCACACCTGAAAGCTTTTCTTTACTGTTTGAAGGCCCAAAATCCCGTCGACAATTTATTGATTGGGGCGCATTTCATGCTGACCCACAGTTTTATGGCGCTTGGACGAATGTTCGTCGCGTTCTTAAGCAAAGAAATCAATTACTTAAGAACGGTTCAGCTTACAGTCATATTCAATTTTGGGACCAAGAGTTTGTGCGCTATGCCGAGCAGGTCACCGAAATACGAAACCATTATGTAGACTCGTTAAATGAGCTACTTAAGGGTATAATCGGGGAGTTTTTACCGAGTGTAGATGTGAAGGTTTCATTTACGCGCGGCTGGGATAGTAAAACGGATTTTGCAGAACTACTCGAAAACCAATATTCCAGAGATTTGGCCACAGGTCATACCGTCAGCGGTCCCCATAAAGCTGACCTTAGACTTCGTGTAGGCACTTTGCCGGCGCAGGATGCCCTGTCCCGTGGTCAATTGAAATTATTAGTCTGTGCACTGCGTATTGCACAGGGAAAGTTGCTCAAACAACAAATAGATAAAAACAGTATTTATCTTGTGGACGATCTTCCGTCCGAGTTGGATGCACAGCATAGGCAGCTATTGCTTAAGCAGTTAACGGATACCGGAGCACAAGTTTTTGTGACCGCCATTGATCCTGCTGCAATAGTCGATTCGTTACACACGCCTCCCAGTAGGATGTTTCATGTGGAACAGGGACGTGTAACGGTAATTGAATAACCATTGAGAGAATAATATGTCAGAGAATAGTTACGATTCTTCGAGTATTAAGGTCCTTAAGGGCCTTGATGCAGTACGTAAGAGACCTGGGATGTATATTGGTGACACCGACGACGGTACGGGTCTACATCATATGGTGTTCGAAGTAGTCGATAACTCTATCGATGAAGCCTTAGCCGGCCACTGTAGCGATATTACGATTACTATCCATGTAGATGGTTCGGTTTCTGTTAAGGATGACGGCCGTGGTATCCCGGTCTCTATCCATGAGGAAGAAGGCGTATCGGCGGCAGAAGTTATTATGACGGTATTGCATGCCGGCGGTAAGTTCGACGATAACTCCTATAAAGTGTCTGGCGGTCTCCACGGCGTGGGTGTATCGGTTGTAAACGCTTTATCTAAAAAGCTGCAAATGACCATTCGTCGTGCTGGCAAAGTATACGAGCAGTTTTATACTCACGGTGTGCCTGATGCGCCGATCAAAGAGATTGGTGATGCAACCAAAACCGGTACTGAAATCCGTTTTTGGCCAAGTGAAGATACCTTCAGCGATGTTGAGTTTCACTTTGAAATTCTGGCAAAGCGTGTGCGTGAACTGTCTTTCCTTAACTCAGGCGTGGGTATCCGTCTGGTTGATGAACGTGACAATAAAAATGAATTCTTTAAATACGAAGGTGGTATTAGCGCATTCGTCGATTACCTGAACCGTAATAAAACGCCAGTCAACAAAGATGTATTCCACTTTATGCAAGAGCGTGAAGATGGCATTACCGTTGAAGTGGCTATGCAGTGGAATGACGGTTATCAGGAAAATATTTTCTGTTTTACCAACAACATCCCACAGCGTGATGGTGGTACTCACTTAGTCGGTTTCCGTAGTGCGTTGACACGTAACCTCAACAGCTACATGGAAAACGAAGGCTATAACAAGAAAGGCAAAACTAGCGCGACTGGCGACGATGCCCGTGAAGGTTTGACTGCCGTTATCTCTGTTAAAGTGCCTGATCCTAAGTTCAGCTCGCAAACCAAAGATAAACTGGTTTCTAGTGAAGTGAAAACCGCGGTTGAACAAACCATGGGTGAGAAGCTGAACGATTATCTGCTGGAAAACCCAGCCGATGCTAAGTTGATTGTTGGTAAGATTGTCGATGCGGCCCGTGCCCGTGAAGCGGCGCGTAAAGCCCGTGAAATGACCCGTCGTAAAGGCGCACTCGATTTAGGTGGTTTGCCAGGTAAGCTGGCCGATTGCCAAGAAAAAGATCCCGGTCTTTCAGAAATTTACATAGTGGAAGGTGACTCTGCTGGCGGTAGCGCTAAGCAGGGACGTAACCGTAAGAACCAAGCTATTCTGCCACTGAAAGGTAAAATTCTAAACGTTGAGAAAGCACGCTTCGATAAGATGTTGTCTTCTCAAGAAGTGGCCACACTGATCACGGCGCTCGGCTGTGGTATTGGTCGCGACGAATATAACCCAGATAAAACTCGTTATCACAACATCATCATCATGACGGATGCTGACGTCGACGGCTCGCACATTCGTACCTTGCTGTTGACCTTCTTCTTCCGTCAAATGCCTGAATTGATTGAACGTGGTTATGTGTATATTGCTCAGCCACCACTATTTAAAGTGAAAAAGGGCAAGCAAGAACAGTATTTGAAAGATGAGCCAGCATTGACTCAATACCTCACGACTCAAGCATTGGATGGCACTGTTGTGTATCCAACGCAAGGTGCGATTGGTATGTCAGGTGAGCCGTTAGAGCGTTTAGTGACTCAGTATCGTGAAGTGGAAGCCATTGTTGCTCGTTTAGAACAGCGCTATCCAACGCACATTACTAACCGTATGCTTTACCACCCAATGATCACCAACGAGATGTTGGCCGATGAAGGCAAGATGAAAGAGTGGATCGATGCCTTTATCCATGAGCTGGTGGAAATGGAAAACAGCGGTGTACTGTATTCTGCTGAGCCGATTCTCGATCCTGAGCGTAAAGTGTATCTGCCTAAGATCACCATTCGTAAGCACGGTATCGATACTAACTATCTGTTTACTTATGACTTCTTCCAATCAAGCGATTATCAACGTATCGGTAAGTTAGGTGCGGCGTTAGATGGCATGATTGAAGAAGGCGGCTATGTCCAACGCGGCGATCGTGTTAAAGAAGTCGGCAGCTTCCTCGAAGCGCTAGATTGGACGATTTCTGAAGCCAAACGCGGCTTATACATTCAACGTTATAAAGGATTGGGTGAGATGAACCCTGAGCAATTGTGGGAAACTACAATGGATCCTGAATCACGCCGTATGTT
Source organism: Shewanella sp. NKUCC01_JLK (assembly GCF_019345615.1). Lineage (NCBI taxonomy): Bacteria > Pseudomonadati > Pseudomonadota > Gammaproteobacteria > Alteromonadales > Shewanellaceae > Shewanella > Shewanella sp. NKUCC01_JLK. Next base: position 35,126 of record NZ_JAHKRD010000024.1, read on the forward strand.
GCAAGTCACGATTGATGATGCCGTGGGTGCCGATCAGTTGTTCACTTGTTTGATGGGTGATCAAGTTGAACCTCGTCGTGAGTTCATCGAAGCGAACGCATTGAACGTGGCTAACTTAGACGTTTAATGCTAGATGTATAATATTAGACGTGTAATGCGTGTTAAGTGACACGCGTTAGTACTTGAATGATTAAGGGAAAGCCAAGGCTTTCCCTTTTTTATCTCTATGATTTATCTCTTTATCGATTAGTACCCGCTTCATCCGCTGCAACAATTTCAGTCTCTGCTTTAGCCGCATTAATCCACGCCTGCATTTCCGGACAGCTGATCACATGCTGCATATAGGCACGGCTTGCCTGCGAGACTTCAATATCGTAGGTAAGAAAACGCATAACCACAGGGGCAAACATCATGTCGGCAATCGACCATTGGCCAAATAACCAAGTACCTTCGGAATTTGATGGGGCAAACTCGGCCATCTGTGCAGACCAAATCGCATCGATGCGCTCAATGTCTTTGCGGACCGCATCAGTGAGCTCAACATAGCGCCTCGCGCGTATGTTCATTGGTAGGGCGTTACGCACGGCATTAAAGCCTGAATGCATTTCACTGGCAATCGATCTAGCCTTGGCTTTTTGTTTAGGATCTTGCGGCCATGCGCTACCTGCAAGATAGGTGTCATTGAGGTATTCACAAATTGATAGTGAATCCCATACTGTAATGTCACCATCGACTAATGTCGGTACTTTTAAAGTCGGGGAAATGGCTTTGAGTTGCTGATAGAAGCTGTCGGTATCGAGTTGCAGTAATACTTCGTTGAACTGCACGCCAGATTTTGCGGCCATTAACCAAGCTCGCAGTGACCAGCTCGAGTAATTTTTATTGCCAATATAAAGATCCATTGTTTGTCCTTGAGTGAAATGCAGTGTTTCTGCAAAGCTACTATATGGACTCATTTCACCTATGACTAATGAATATTTTACCCTTTCTACATCCGCTAATACGCGTCATTTCTCTTGAGCTTACGAGTCACTTTTATTGAATTTAAACAACCCACAGCATTGAGATAATTTAACCATATCTTAATTACTTTGTTCGATGGATTCTGTCGAGATAAAGGCTAATTGGCGAGATAAATGGATGTGGCAGCGAGTGATTTACCCCGTAAGTGCACTGATTTTTATGCTATCGGCGGTGGCAAACGCCGATGAGGCAAATAAGTTATTGAATATGTGTAAGGCCTGTCATGGCGAGTCCGGTGTGAGTCGTTTTGAGCATATTCCTAATATCGGATGGCAAAACTCAGAATACCTATTGAAGCAACTGCGAGCCTTTAAGGCGGGGAATCGCCAAGATCCCACTATGACTAAAGTCGCCCAACTCTTGACTGAGACTGATATGCAGCTGATGGCGGATTACTTTTACCTCGGAAAGGATAAATAACATGGATCTTAATCGTCGGGTTTTTATTAAAGGTGCGGTAGCGACTTCTGTTTTATCTGCCTTACCCGTTAAGTGGGTATTTGCCGATCAGCTTCCCGCAGAGGTCATTCCTCTGGATATATCAGCATTAACTTGGACTAAGGGTGAGGACTTGCCGAGTTATTTCAAAGTGTTAAACACTCATCCACTGAATGCGTTTCCACCGGAGCATAAGCTCGCTCCTGCCGTGACGCCTGCAGATGCCTCGTTTATCCGTTGGAATGGCATAGTGCCTGACTTTAAGGCGTTAGATGCTAAAACTTGGACTTTTCAAGTGGATGGTGAGTCTGTAATCACCCCAAAAACCTACACAATTGATGAACTTAAGCGTCGCTTTAAGCATTACACATTGCAGTTGCTGATTGAATGTGGCGGTAATAGTCGCTCTGGCTTTTTTCCTAGTACTAAGGGTAATCAGTGGAATAATGCCGGCGTATTTTGTTCTGAGTGGACAGGTGTCTTAGTGAGTGATGTGCTTAAGGATTGCGGTATTAAAGCTGATGCCGTTTACACAGGCCATCACGGTGTTGATCGGCATTTGAGCGGGAAAGGTGAGGCGATTTCACGCGGCGTACCAATAAAGGCGGCGCTCGAAGAGCTTGGGCTTATTGCATGGTCGATGAATGGTGAGGACATTCCTTATCTACATGGATATCCCTTACGTATTGTGTTTGGTGGACGGCCAGGATCCGTTTCGCAAAAAGCGGCGACGGGGATCAGTGTGCGTAATAAAGTTCATGATGGACATAAAATGGAAGCACCAGCGTATCAACTCCCTAAATATCCGATAGCGCCAGGTGAGTCTGTTGATGATAAAGACTATAAAATCATTGAAGAAATGATAGTGAAGTCATTGATCACTCAACCTCAATCTGGAACCGAATTAGCTGTAGGTCAAAAGATGGCTATCGCAGGTCATGCTTGGGCGGGATTGCGGGAAGTGGTTAAGCTGGAAGTCAGTTACGATTATGGCACTCGTTGGTTTGCCGCTGAATTAGAAAAACCTAAAAACATAACAGCATGGCAGCAATGGAAGATTGAATTGCAATTACCGTCGCAGGGTTATTATGAAATCTGGGCCAAAGCGACCGATAGTGAAGGTGATAGTCAGCCTGTCGTACAACCGCAATGGAATCCTAAGGGATATATGTTTAACGGCTGCCACCGTATTGCCGTTAGGGTGGTGTGATGAAGTCGCATATTAATAAACTGATATTGCTTGGGCTAGTGGCATCCAGTATTTCGCTAGCCGCTGAGTATCCAGTGGACCCTAAATCGGGTTTGATCATGGCTCCTGGCTGGGAGTTAGTGAACTATCAATGTAATGCCTGCCATACCAGTATGATAGTCGTGCAAAACCACGGCGATAAAGCCTTTTGGAAAGAGACTTTGCAGTGGATGATAGACACTCAGGGTTTATGGGACTTGTCGGATACTTGGGAGCCCACCTTGAGTTATCTAAGCACTCATTATGGGCAGGCTGAAATGGATATGACGATCTTCAGACGTCTACCTTTAGAACCGAGCCTGCAGCCTGTGCTAGTTAAACCTTTCCCTAAGGAGCCAAAATGAAAGCGATTATCATAAGTTTAATTGCGCTATGTGGCTTATCTACAGAGGTTAATGGAGAGGTTTATCAAGCAGATATAGAGCGAGGTCAGGCATTGGCTACGGCACAGTGTGAGTCATGCCATGGCAATGCGGTGATCGCTATGGCCAAGCAATTCCCAAACTTAAAGGGACAAAAATTAGCTTATCTTAATAAACAGCTCGTCGATTTTAAAACCGGTTTACGACTCGATCCTTTGATGCAATCACAAGTCAGCGCGTTAAGCTCTGAGAAATTACAAGATGTGGCGCTGTTTTATAGCCAGCAAGTTACACCGAACCTAAGTGCGAATTAGCGCGAGTATCGTGTGTTATTTGAATTAAACCGATATGGGCGTTAGTAGGGATACGGGGTGATATTTTGTAGATTTGATTATGCAGTGGTTCGTTAACCTAGGCTACGTTGTAGTCGGTAGAAGTAGTCATGCCATTCCGCTTGCGCCGTTGCGGCTTGTTCATCGTCGACTAATTCGAATTTAACTGTTTGCCCTGGGCGAGTTTGCGCGAGTTTCCACAGATCGGCTTCAATAATCACGGCTATTTGAGGATGATTGCTGGTGGTCTTAGCATCGGCAAGTAACACTAAAGGTTGCCCTGAAGCTGACACTTGAATGACTCCGGGCTTGACTGTATGGGATTGAACGGGAAATGGTTTTGCTAAGGTCAATATTTCCCCGTTGAGTATTGCACTTGCACGATTGCTTTCTGCCGAAAGTTGCCACTGTGTTTGCCAGAATGTTTGCTGCGATTTCAACGAGAAGGCTTGGGTATGCTTTGTTGCGAGTGTGCGAATATGCCCATTCCAACTTTTTTGAATTGCGCCAACTTGCCTTCTTAGTGGATGAGCTGAACCTAAGGTCAGGTTATCGCCAGCTTCTAATGCGCGACCATGAAATCCACCGATACCTGAGGTTAAATCAGTTGCAGCAGAATCCATCACTAACGGCACTTTAACGCCGCCATCAATCGCAACATAGGCACGCATGCCTTTATTCCCCCCTCTAAGACTGAGTTTTTGTCCTGCCTTAATGGAGTAGCGCCAGCCGCAAACTATGGGTTTATTGTCTATGCGGGCATCGAAATCGGCACCTGTTAAGGCAATCCAAGCGTCGCGTTTAAATAAAAAAATTGATTGTCCGAAGGTCAATTCCAGTACGGGTGTATTGTCTGGATTTGAGAGTAGGCGGTTTGCTAAACAGAGTGCAGGTCTATCTAAGGCACCAGCTTGGGTTACGCCTAAATGTCGATATCCCATGCGTCCGATATCTTGAACTGTGGTTAGTGCACCCGCTTTTATTACCTCGATCATCAAATTTTCCGTTGTTAGCTCGCGAGTAGATTGTTAATCACTTAAAGGGAGACAAAATACGTATCCCTTTATGAATGGTAAGCATATTGTCAGTTAAATGATGTTGAAATGTAAGTTTTTTGAGGTTTCAACTTGTAACCAAGATTGTCTTTGTAAAAGCAGTAATGGTGGGATAGAAGAAGTCCGAAATGAATTGAATATGTTACACTTAAGCTAAGTATTAGCCTGTCTACAATGTCTTAATACATGGCTTGAGCTGATCAAAATGGATTTATGATGGGCAATATTTAACTGACTTTTAACAATTATTTATAATGACAGGTTGATGCTTCTTGATTAAATCACTTTTTAACAAACTCTTTAATATTCGTGATACGGCGACCGTTGAGAGACCCAAAAGTTTTTCAACGACAGACTTAGGTAAGTCGCTTGAACCTGCGCGAAAGCCAGCTAAATCTCTCGAAGACATTAGCGTGGTATCTGTTGATTTATCTGCACTCTTTTATAGTTTGTTATTTCCGACACGGGTTAAGGACACTGGCGGTGTAGCGAATAATCTTGAACGTAGAGTCATGGCTGAGATAGAGCAGGCCCTAGCGTCGCCACAAGTCATCGCCGAAAAAGTGTTAAAGCTGCCGTCAAAGGTATTGGAGTTAGATCGTAAATTGGCCGACCCACAATTTGATATTAAGGATCTATTGGCGCTTATCGAGCGAGATCCTTTATTGAGTATTGAGGTGCTTAAGCTGTGTAATTCTCCCGCGTTTAAACGTAGCGATAGGGATATCACCAGTTTACAGCAGGCTTTGGTACAGCTTGGTCGTGAACAGCTGAGAAAGTTTGTCACCACTTGTTTAGTGCGTGAAATGTTAGATATCAAACCAATTTATTTCCGTCGTTTTGGGGCTGAAATTTGGCGCCATTCGATGCAGGTCGCTTTTCTTGCCAGTGAGTTAAGCGATGAAGATCAAGATACAGCTTTTTTATTGGGCCTATTACACGATGTCGGCAAGTTGGCTATTTTTAAAATGCTCCTCGATGCATTTGTGCTGGCGGAGCCGGGAGAGCAGCCTAATTCTGGGTTATTTAGACAAGTTATGACGACCAAATCGTTAACCTTGAGTTCATTGCTTGCTAAGCATTGGCAGTTACCTAATACCTTTGAAACAGAATTAGACAGGCTCGCCACTGTGAACTCGCGTCCTCAAGCGGGGCTTGCTGCAGTGGTATGGCGGGCGAATGTGATCAGCGAGATTTCTATGCTGCATCAAGCAGGGCAATTATCCCCTGAGATACTGGCGAATTTACTGCAGCAAGTTAACTTGGAACAGACCCAATTTGATGGCTTACATCAAAAGCTGCTGCAGTTCTGATTGGGTAATTTAATACGTTTGGTATAAGAAATCAGGCCAATAAAAAACGCGCTTAAAAGCGCGTTTTTTATTGGTGCTTAGCGGCACATTATTGCAGTAATGAGATATCCGCTACGTGCAGGAACTGCTCGCGTAGATTATTCAACAATGCTAAGCGATTGTTTTTCAATGCTTCATCATCCGCCATAACCATCACATCTTCGAAGAACTGATCCACGCTTTCACGCAGGCCAGCTAACAAAGTTAAGGCTTGTTGGTAATCGGCATTGGCAAATAAAGGTGCCAACTGTGGTTGCAGCTCATTCAACTTGGCCGCTAATGCTTGCTCTGCGGCTTCGGTTAACAAACTCGCATCGATAGTAGTTGGTAAAGCGCCTTCAACCTTAGCCAGAATGTTGGATACACGTTTGTTCGCTGCTGCAAGTGCGCCAGAAGCTTCTAGGCTTCTAAAGTGTGATACCGCATTGATACGGCTATCAAAATCAGCAGGGCGTGTTGGGCGACGTGCTAGCACGGCTAAGATCACATCAACACCAATGCCTTTATCTTGATACCAAGCGCGGAAGCGAGCCATTAAGAACTCTAACACTTCGTCGCTTGCATTGACGTTGCTTAAGTGAGTGCCGTGGAGCTCCTGAGCTTTAGCAATCAGCGTTACTAAATCCAGTGGCAGTTTGTTCTCAACGATAATACGCAGCACACCGATGGCGGCACGGCGTAGGGCAAAGGGATCGGCTGCGCCTTTTGGTGCTTGGCCAATACCAAAGATACCGACTAAGGTGTCGAGCTTGTCTGCTAATGCGACAGCGCAAGATACGCCAGCACTAGGCACTGTATCGCCAGAGAACTTAGGCTTGTATTGCTCTTCCATTGCAACTGCAACGGCTTCGGTTTCACCATCGAGGCGGGCGTAGTGCATGCCCATAGTGCCTTGAGTGTCGGTAAACTCCATCACCATATTGGTCATCAAATCGGTTTTAGATAACAAACCTGCACGGGCTGCATCAACCGCATTCGCGCCAGTTTGTCCGGCAATAAAGGCGGCTAGGGCAGAAATACGATTCACTTTGTCTTTTAAGGTGCCGAGCTGTTGTTGGAACAAGACGGTTTCTAGGCTAGGTAAACGCGATTCCAGCGAGTGTTTTTTATCGGTATTAAAAAAGAACTCGGCGTCGGCAAGACGTGGGCGAACGACTTTCTCGTTACCTGAGATAATTTGCGCGGGATCTTTAGATTCGATATTGGCCACAAAGATAAAGTTTGGCAGTAACTTGCCTGCATCATTAAAGACTGGGAAGTATTTTTGGTCGCCTTTCATGGTATAGACCAAAGCTTCAGACGGTACACTTAAGAATTTTTCTTCGAAGCTAGCGGTCAATACCACAGGCCATTCAACCAAAGAGGTGACCTCTTCAAGCAGGCTATCTTCGATATCGGCTGTGCCACCAATCTTAGCGGCGGCTTTTTCGGCATCGGCTTTGATTAATGCTTTACGGCTTTCGTAATCGGCTATGACTTTGCCTTTTTCTTTTAGGTCGGCAAGGTAGTGATCAGCGTGTGCTAATTCAAACTGCTTGAGCCCCATAAAGCGGTGACCGCGAACAGTGCGTGCCGATTTGATACCCAGCAATTCACCTTCAATCAACTCATTGCCTAACAACATAGTCGCTGTGTGCACAGGGCGAATAAATTGGGTTTTATTATTGCCCCAACGCATTGGCTTAGGAATGGGCAATTTATCCAGCGCACGTTGAGCCATTGCAGCGATCAAACTTTTTGTTTCGACGCCTTTAACTTTGGCGTTATGGACTAACCATTCGCCTTTATCTGTAACTAAACGTTCGGCTTGTTCAACAGTAATACCATTACCACGTGCCCAACCTTCGGCGGCTTTAGTCGGTTTGCCTTCAGCATCGAATGCTGAACTCACTGCTGGGCCGCGTTTTTCAACCACTTTGTCGGCTTGCGCAAGGGCAAGTTCAGTGACGTTAATTGCCAGACGACGTGGCGCTGCGTACCAAACGGCTGAGCTGAACGCTAAATCGGCTTTGGTGAGTTCTTCAGTAAAGTTAGCTAAAAAGGATTCAGCCAGTTTACGCAGTGACTTAGGGGGTAATTCTTCCGTACCTAACTCTATGAGTAAGTTTTCAAAATTCATGTTTTTACCTCTACTTACACATTGGGAAGCCAAGCGCTTCGCGTGCCTGATAATAAGATTCAGCGACCGCTTTCGCCATAGTACGAACGCGTAAGATGTAGCGTTGGCGCTCGGTAACTGAAATGGCATGGCGGGCATCGAGCAGGTTGAAGGCGTGTGAGGCTTTCATCACTTGCTCGTAGGCGGGCAGAGGTAAAGGTTTTTCTAGCGACAATAAATGCTGACACATTTTTTCGCACTGATCGAACAGGGTGAACATAAAGTCCACATCGGCGTGCTCGAAGTTATAGGTCGATTGCTCGACTTCATTTTGATGGAACACATCACCATAGGTGATGCGGCCCAGTGGACCATCGGTCCATACGAGATCATAAACACTATCTACGCCTTGGATATACATGGCCAGACGCTCTAGGCCATAGGTGATTTCACCTGTGACTGGGCTGCATTCGATGCCGCCAACCTGTTGGAAGTACGTAAACTGAGTCACTTCCATACCATTAAGCCAAACTTCCCAGCCTAAGCCCCAAGCACCTAGTGTTGGTGATTCCCAGTTATCTTCCACAAAGCGGATATCGTGGATTTGAGTATCAATACCCAGTGCTTGCAGTGAGCCTAAATACAGCTCTTGAATATTGTCAGGAGAAGGTTTCAACACGACTTGGAATTGGTAGTAGTGCTGCAGACGGTTAGGGTTTTCACCGTAACGACCATCCGTAGGGCGGCGCGATGGCTGCACATAGGCACTGCTCATAGGTTCAGGCCCTAAAGAACGTAGGAAAGTTTGTGGGTGGAATGTACCCGCGCCGACTTCCATATCTAAAGGTTGAACAATTGCACAGCCTTGCTGTGCCCAATATTCCTGCAGGGTGAGAATGAAACCCTGAAATGTTTTTACGTCGTGTTTTGTCGTCATGTCTACTTGTCTACTGCCGTCAGCCTGAATAGAAAATGGGTTCGATTATACCTTGTAGATATCTGCTTATGTAGGTTATTTTTTACCTTCTTAATTAAAACAATAAGGTTATATACCATGGAAGAGATCCGCTGTGGCTGGGTAAGTGATGATCCCTTGTATCGTGAGTATCACGACAAAGTGTGGGGGCGACCTGTTTATGATCCAAAGGAGCTGTTTGCTAAGTTGTGTTTAGATGGTCAACAGGCCGGATTATCTTGGATAACTATCCTGAAGAAGCAACAAAACTATGAACAGGCCTTTGCTAATTTTGAACCTGAGATTATTGCTACTTTCGATGAGGCGAAAGTAGAGGAGCTCATGTTGAATCCCGGTATAGTGCGCAATCGCTTGAAGGTGAACTCTATCATCAAGAATGCCAAAGGTTATTTAGCCTATACTGCCGATGGGAAGGATTTCTCTGCTTTTTTATGGAGCTTTGTGGGCGGTAAGCCCATAGTTAATCAAATTAGGGCAATGTCGCAGGTTCCGGCACAAACACCAGAATCTGAAGCCATGTCAAAAGCGTTGAAGAAACTCGGATTCAATTTTGTCGGCCCAACTATTTGTTATGCCTTTATGCAGGCGGTGGGTATGGTGAACGATCACCTTGTCGAGTGTATTGCTTATCAGGCCTGTGTCGATTCTTGTGCTGAGCATAGCCACTAGAATCATTAATCGTTGAGCTGACTGATATTAAAGAAAACTCTTGTAGAGTATCCAAATACAAAAAAGCATGTTCCACGTGGAACATGCTTTTTGAGCTTCGCTGGAACTCATCTTGTTAAACTTAAACGGTCTCAACAGGAAAGCTATTCTCCTTAGACTTAAAAGTAGCCCTTAGATTTTCTCAAAGAAAAACGGCTTACGCTGTGCTTTATCCCCATTAAGTTCATTCATAGTCTCTGCATCAAATAACTTACCATTGACCATAGTATGAGTGACTCTGTCGGTGACTCGAATGTCGGCTAATGGATCACCATCAATAACGATCAAGTCTGCGAGCTTACCTTCTTTGATAGAACCGAGTTGCTGCTCCATACCAAAGGTCGTCGCTGGATTAATGGTGGCCGTTTTCAACACTTCCATATTGCTCATGCCGCCTTGGGCAAACATCCACATTTCCCAATGTGCCGCTAAACCTTCACGCTGACCGTGGGCGCCAATATTTGGGTGAACCCCTAACTTATTGAGCTCGTTAGCAACCTTAGCAACATTGAAATGATTGTAGTGGCTCTCTGGTGCATGGGGGCGTCGCATTGATCTTGCTTGTAAAATATCGGCTGGCACATACATGGATAGGCGTGGATGTGCCCACACATCGGTTTTATCATACCAGAAGTTTTCACCAGAAATACCACCATAGGCAACCACTAAGGTTGGCGTGTAACCAACTTTAGTCTGGCTCCAAAACTGTTTGATATCGTTATAGATTGAACCAACGGGGAGTGAGTGCTCAATCGTAGCATGTCCATCGGCGACCATGCTTAAATTATGTTGCAGCAAGCTACCACCTTCAGGGACAACCATCATTTCAAGTTCACGTGCGGCAGCGATAACTTGCTGCCTCTGATTTCGGCGCGGCTGGTTGTAGCTTTTTACGCTAAACGCCCCGACTTTTTTTAGACGTTCAAGATGGAATTTGGCATCATCCAATGAGTCTATGTGCGATGTGTAACCCGGTGCATTTGCGCCATAGAGTATGGTGCCGGTGGAGAATATTCGTGGGCCAACAATATTGCCTGCTTTTTGTTGCTCAGATGCGGCAAAGATTTCTGTAGTGTCATTCGATGGATCGTGAATAGTGGTGACACCCAAGGATAAGCCTGAATACAGCGCCCAGTTCTGTTGTGGCACAATTTCATCATCTGCTTGCGGTCCATGGGCGTGGGCATCGAATAGTCCTGGCATGATGGATTTGCCTTTGATGTCGATGATCTGCGCATCCTTAGGAATCGCAACATTGGCATCACCTACGGCGACAATATGATTGTCTTTGACTATGACCACACCATTATCAATCACCTGGTCATTTTCCATCGTAATCACTTTACCGCCGACGAAGGCGATTGTTCCACGTGGAACATCGGCCTTTTCGGTAAAGCCTAAATCGATAATGCTTGGTTGTGCCTTTTCATCTTTGTCGCGATATTGAGTGTCAACCTTGGCTTGGTACAACTCGGGGCCAAGAGTCCAATAGAGTTGGTCGCTTTTACTGTTCCAACTGATACTTTCGCCCGCACGGGCACTCAATTGGCTTACAGGTAGATTGCTGGCATTGGGGCCAATCTCAACTGTCTCGCCGTGTTTAGCAAAAGGTGTTACCCAAACTTTAAAGCGTTCAGCAAAGGCGAGTTGCTCACCATCGGGTGAAACCCTAAATTCAGTTGCATGTTTGCTGCTGTAATGAACCCGCTTATCGAAGCCGTCTAAGTTGATCGATGATAATTGCGGCGTTTCATCTTCGCTGCTATTCATAAAAAAGACGCGATCGGCATTGGCACCGAATTGAGCTTGATAGCCATCGGTACTGATCTTGCTATTTTGTTTACCTTTAATATCGACTTTATATAGCCCGGGCTCCTGCGACCAAGTTCTTGGTGTGAGGTTACCGCCTTGAGTTTTACGATACACTACGAGTTCACCATTGGGTGAAAAGGTGGGTTCGACATACTTTCCTGGTTCAGATGTTAGCTGCTTAGGTTTGCCACCTTTGGCGCTAATCACTTGTACTGTGCCTTGGTCTTGGTCATTCCAAGTGGTGAAAACAATATTTTTACCATCGCGCGACCATTGGGGATAAAGTTCTGCAATATTTTTGTCTAGATCAGTTAAGCGCGACATTCTGCCATCGGGTAAGGATTTTAACCAAATTTTCCCCAGTGCTTCGAAGGCGACTTTGCTACCATCCGGTGAGACTTGCGCCATACGTAGCATTTTTACATCGAAAACGTCTTTATCGATATCTTGCTTAAAGCGCACCGAGGGTTGTATGGCTAACTCAGTTTTTACACTAAAGGGGATATCTGTGAGTGTTTTATTGGCAACATTCAGACGATTAATTTTTCCCTTAGCCCAGAAGAAAATATCCTTGTTATCTTGTGTCCATGCCATTGTTGGATAGACGCCATGAATGGCCCAAGTCTCTTGCATATCACGGTCAAGTTCGCCAAACAGTTTAGTCGTCTCTCCCGACTTAAGGTCGAGTAGGTAGAGTGATGACTGAAAATCATCGCGCTTAATATAGGCGAGCTTAGTGCCGTCTGGGCTCGGCGTTGGCCGAATTGCACCACCCGTGCCTTCGATTAATACTTCAATCTCACCAGTTTGAGTATCGTAGCGTTTTATTTTGTAGATACCGTTGACCGAATCCTTTGAGTAATGGAATGTTTTACCCGGCGTGTCATCTTGGCTAAAGTAGATATAGCGACCATCGGGTGAATACGCGGGTTCACCTAAATCTTTCTCATCATTAGGACGTTCGGTCAATTTAACGCCTTCACCACCCGCAACGTGGTATAGCCACACTTCGCCCGCACCCAAACTACGACTGGCGGTAAAGTGCTTACGGGCAACCAGATACTGGGAGTCTGGGCTCCAAGCTGGACTGTTTAGCAGCCTGAAGGTTTCTTGGGTAACTGTTCTTGGGTTTTTACCATCAGCATCCATAATCCAAATGTTATCACCACCATCACCATCGGACGTAAAAGCAATGTGCTTGCCATCAGGGCTATAGACGGGCTGCATCTGCCAAGCTATGCCTTGGGCTAATGGCTTAGCTTCACCGCCTGTTACTGGAATTTGGTAGATGTCACCGAGTAAGTCGAAGACGATATGCTTACCATCTGGACTGACACTTAAGTTCATCCAAGTGCCTTCATTAACATCAACTTTGACTTGCACTAAGGGAGCATTCGCTGGAGCGTTAACATTCCAAGTCGATTCTTTCGTTTCTGTGGCGTTAACTGCGAGGGTATTCATCCCAAGAGTGAGGGCAATATAAAGCGGGGTAAGTTTAGAGTTAAACATGTCACTTCCTGTTATCGTTCTTATGGGCTACATGATCGGTATTAATCACAAGATAAAGTTTTGTTAATACTTGGTGTAGTTATCGCATAAATAGATAGGAAGGAAAACGTAAATACTGTTTCAATTGATGTTCGAGCTAGAAAGCTGATATTTATATTAGGATTGGGACAACAGAAATAGAACCAAGTTATTTGGTTCTATTTATAGAGGAGTATGGAGAACTAGCTGAGATAGGCTGATTGGATTAGCGAGGAAAGAAAATTGCTATCTCATCACCTAGGTGGATCATGGCATCATTTAATACCCTGCATGTAACACCTCCTCGCCAATCTGGGGTGAGTGCGGCTTCTAAACCGACATGTGCAATTTCCATTTTTTTACAGGGATCGGTCTCACCTGTAATTTCAAGTAGTAACTCACCAATCTGTAAATGTTTACCAACATCTGCGCTGCTAAATACCAGACCATCAACGAGCAGATTTGCTCTGCGAGTCGTCCAAGGCAATTCTGCCTCGATAGCACGACAGGCTTGTTGCCATTGTAGTTTGGAAAGCACAGTTACTTGGCGTTTGCCAGGACGACCAAATACATCTTTCTCTACACCATTTAACTGGGTGACATTGGCACAGAGAACCTCATTCATTGGGCCGCGCTTTACAGTTTTATAGGCAATTGCCAGCAGTTTTGGCATAGTTCCTCACATCCTTTTTTAATGATTAAGTCGCTAAAACGATACGACTTAAAGTCCTTTTTTGATCAAATATTGGTATGGCGTCTGAGCCGTTTCGCTGGCGATAAGGGTGTGATCCATAAACTCACAGAAGCTTGGAATATCGCGTGTCGTTGCAGGGTCATCGGCAATGATCAGCAGTGTCTCGCCAGCAGCCATTTGTCTTACCGTTTTACGCACCATCATTACAGGTTCTGGGCAACGTAAGCCAAGTGCATCGAGCCTATGCTGTGCGGTTGAGAAAGCGTCGTTCATATTACCTCTACTGAACGGTTAAGCAGAATTAGCTAATGTTACTCCAGCCCCCATGATAAACCAAGTTGGTGGTCTCAATTTGTGATGTGGTTTGATTGGTGTGCTTTTTGTCGTTACCAAAGCTAGAGATAAAATGTTCCACGTGGAACAAACTTATGGCTGATAGTAATTAACATTACTCAACGGCTTTATCAGCAGCGCTTTGAGATTGAGAGATTGGATGGATGACAGCTGTACTATTCTCTGGTGCTAAATCATTTGCAGCTGCCATAGTTTGTTGCTGCAATTTGGACGCCCGTTTGTAGCTATACATTTTTTGATCGGCTTTATGAATTAAGCTATTGGCTTCTTCATATTCATAGGGGCCAGTATCTGTAATGCCAAAGCTTAAGGAAATATTGTTTAGACTGAGTTTTATTTTTTGATTAAACCGAGTGATGAAATTCTCGCGAGCTTGTTCCTCACGACAATTAGGCATGATGATACAGAACTCATCTCCACCATATCGAAAACAATGATCTTCAGCACGAGTGGTTTCTTTAATCGCTTTTGCGACAGCACAAAGTACTTCATCACCTGATCTATGGCCTTGAGTGTCATTAAATAATTTAAAATCATCTACATCTAAGTAGATGACACATACAGGCTCGGCGCGTCTTTGGGCAGCTCTGAGTATGCGAGTTGCGGTTTCTTGTAAGTGCCTTACGTTGAGCAAACCTGTTAAGGGATCGGTTTGCGAGAGTTCTTCTAACTGCTGGGTCCGCTCTTTGACTTTGCTTTCCATGCTTTGGGCATATTTCTCAGCCTTATCTTTAGCGTTCTCAATCTCGGAGACTAAGCTGCGAATATAAGTATCGAATACTAGCGTGACATCAAACAGCACGAGTTTATCAATTGCGGCTCGAATACGTTCGGCTTGACGTACATCTTGTACTGAGCCGTTGATCACTGCATAGATCAACTCCTTGAGTGTGTGTACCGCAGACAGGTAAAGTTTGGGCTCAACACCAATGCGTTTATGGACTAAACCAATCCGTAGGCGATTGTTTACGTACTCAAGATCATAAACACCATTAAATAAATCAAGCACATATCTTCTCTGTGCGGTACGCAGGCGGGCAAGGGTGTCTGAGTCTCCAATCAAGAGCGCAATTTCTGACACACTGGTTTGTAAGCCGTAAAAGTCATCGACGATTTTATCGATGTTTTCTTCGATGATAGGCTTAAAGGATTGCAGGGCCTTTACATCTCCCCCAGTAAAAGAGAAGAGCGCTTTACGAGACTCGATCTCCAGCTCAGTGATCCGCATTTGTTCGAAAAGGGTCTGTTCCGTTTGTAGCATCAGGCATTCCTCTGGTAAAACAACGAATTGCATCCTTGCACTACACTGCCTAGATTTGGCTGATGATTGCTTGCCTGTTGTCGTCCACAATAGCCAGTAATGCCCTTGTAGTTAAGTCGATAACGGACTGATTTTCAAATGAACAGCAGAAGAAATGAGAAATATTAATATTTACGATGGCAGAATATTTGGCATAAAAAAAACCGGAACAAGTTCCGGCTTTGATAATTATTCGATTAACGAATTAAACACGTTCGAACACAGTGGCGATACCTTGGCCTAAACCAATACACATGGTCGCTAAACCTAAGGTCGCGTCTTTGTCTTCCATCAAGTTGATCAGCGTCGTAGAGATACGCGCACCTGAACAACCCAGTGGGTGACCTAGTGCAATCGCGCCGCCGTTGAGGTTGATTTTGTCGTCAACCACATCCGCTAAGCCTAAATCTTTCACACAAGGTAAAGACTGAGCTGCAAACGCTTCGTTCAGTTCAATCACATCTAAATCGGCAACTGTGATACCGGCACGAGCCAGCGCTTTTTGCGTGGCTGGAACAGGGCCGTAACCCATGATCGCAGCATCACAACCCGCAACCGCCATAGAGCGAATACGTGCACGAATTGGTAAGCCAAGTGCGCGCGCTTTAGATTCTTCCATGATCAACATGGCTGAAGCGCCATCAGACAGTGCAGAAGAAGTACCCGCAGTGACAGTACCGTTGACTGGATCAAATACCGGACGCAGTGCTGCTAGAGATTCCATTGTGGTTTCTGGGCGGATCACTTCGTCTTGGAGGACTTTAATTAAGGCACCGTTAGCATCGTGACCTTCAATGCCATAGATTTCCTTAGCAAAACGGCCTTCAACTGTGGCTGCATAAGCGCGTTGATGAGAACGTACCGCAAAAGCATCTTGCTGCTCACGGGTAATACCGTGCAATTTACCCAGCATTTCAGCCGTTAACCCCATCATGCCAGAGGCTTTTGCCACGTTATTAGCAAGACCTGGGTGGAAGTCGACACCATGGCTCATAGGCACGTGGCCCATGTGTTCTACGCCACCAATAATAAAGGTGTCGCCCATGCCAGTCATAATCGCCCGCGCAGCTTGATGGATAGCATCCATTGACGAACCACATAGGCGGTTAACCGTCACAGCGCCAGCGGTCTTTGGAATGCCGGCTAATAGTGAAGCATTACGGGCAATGTTGAAGCCTTGCTCTAGGGTTTGTTGCACACAACCCCAAATCACGTCTTCAATTAGGTTTGGGTCGAGTTGCGGATTACGCAGCAACAGACCTTTCATCAATTCGGCAGACAGAGTTTCTGCACGTACATTACGAAATACGCCAGCCTTTGAGCGGCCCATCGGAGTACGGATGCAGTCTACGATAACAGCTTGTTTCATGATTAAATTCCTTTCCCGCTAATTAGGCTTGGTAGTAGCTACCGTTATTGGCTGCTAATGTACGCATCGCATCTGTGACTTGATACAGACCGCCCAAGTGAGCATATTTGTCTGCTAAGGCCACAAAGTTTGCGACACCCATGGTATCCAAATAACGGAACACGCCGCCTCTGAATGGCGGGAAACCTAAGCCATAAACTAGGCCCATATCCGCTTCGGCTGGTGATGCGACAATACCTTCTTCTAAACAGCGCACGGTTTCGATGATCATAGGGATCATAGTACGGGCAATAATGTCATCGGCTTCAAAGGCTTTTAACTCGCCAAAGGCCGCTTTCAATAGGCCGTAGCTCGTTGGATCGACATCTTTCTTCGGTTTACCACGGCTATCGACTGAATAGACATAGAAACCTTTGCCATTTTTCTGGCCAAGACGTTTGTTCTCAAACATCACATCAATCGCATCAGTGCCTGATTTACCCATTCGATCAGGGAAACCTTCAGCCATAACGGCTTGGGCGTGATGACCTGTGTCTAAACCCACTACGTCGAGCAGGTAAGCAGGGCCCATTGGCCAACCGAATTGTTTTTCCATTACCTTGTCGATTGCAGCAAAGTCGCCACCTTCGGCAAGTAAGCCGTTAAAGCCTGCAAAGTAAGGGAAGAGTACGCGGTTAACGAAGAAGCCTGGGCAATCGTTTACCACGATTGGGGTTTTGCCCATTTTGCTGGCGTAAGCCACAACAGAGGCGATGGTTTCTTCAGAACTGTGCTCACCACGGATAACTTCTACCAACGGCATTTTGTGCACTGGGTTGAAGAAATGCATACCGCAGAAACGCTCAGGTTTCTTCATGCTCTTAGCGAGCAAGTTGATTGAAATCGTTGAGGTGTTTGACGCGATAATTGCATCTTCACTCACATAGCCTTCAACTTCGGCTAAAACCTGTGCTTTAATTTTTGGATGTTCAACAACGGCTTCAACGACGACATCACTGTGTTTGAGCGCAGCATAATCCAATGAAGGCGTGATGTTGTTCAGCACTTTGGCCATTTTTTCTGGCGTTGAACGACCACGAGCAACTTGGGCAGACAGCAGTTTGGCGGCTTCATTGAGGCCTAAATCTAATGCTGGCTGGGCAATGTCTTTCATGACAATCGGT
This sequence comes from Shewanella sp. NKUCC01_JLK, assembly GCF_019345615.1. Classification (NCBI taxonomy): domain Bacteria; kingdom Pseudomonadati; phylum Pseudomonadota; class Gammaproteobacteria; order Alteromonadales; family Shewanellaceae; genus Shewanella; species Shewanella sp. NKUCC01_JLK. Next base: position 52,938 of record NZ_JAHKRD010000024.1, read on the forward strand.
GTGCCTTTACTGGCGCTTTGGTAGGCGATACCGCCGCCCATAATGCCAGCACCTAATACGGCAGCGTTTTTCACTTCTTTGGCTAATTTACCCGCTTTTTTCGCTTTGCCTTTAACGAATTGATCATTAAGGAAGATACCGATAAGCGCTTTAGCAACGTCAGTTTTAGCCAGTTTGATAAAGGCTTGATGCTCGATTTGCAGTGCTTCGGTGCGGCCTTTAGTTGATGCTTGCTCAATTACGCTTACTGCGGCCATTGGTGCAGGGTAGTGTTTACCCGCAACCGCAAACACCATGCCTTTGGCTGTGGTGAATGACATCATAGCTTCAAGTTTTGGCAGTGTTAGTGCAGACAGCTTGCGGTTACGACGCGCTTGCCAATCCAACTTTTCAGCAACAGCATCTTTGAGCATTTGAATCGCAGCCGCTTCTAATGCTTCTGGCGCAACCACAGCATCCACAGCACCGACTTTCAGTGCATCTTCAGCGCGTTGGTCGTTACCTGTGGTGATCCATTCAAGTGCGTTATCTGCACCAATCACACGTGGCAGACGAACTGTGCCGCCAAAGCCTGGGATGATGCCGAGTTTAGTTTCAGGTAAACCGATTTTGGCTGTGGTATCTGCGATACGAAAATCCGTTGCCAGAATGGTTTCACAGCCGCCACCTAAGGCAAAGCCTTTGATTGCAGATGCTGTTGGGAAAGGTAAGTCTTCGAGTTTGTTGAAGACAGCGTTGGCTTGTTCAACCCAAGAGAGCAGTACGGCGTCATCTTGTGCGAATAGGCCTAAAAATTCGGTAATGTCGGCACCCACAATAAAGGTATCTTTACTTGAGGTCAGCACTAACGCTTTGATATTGGAATTTTGCTTGATGCTGTCTAATGCGGCATCGAGCGAAGCGAGGGTTTCTCTGTCGAATTTGTTCACCGAACCGGGTGCGTTAAAGCACAGCTTGGCAATATTATCCTCGAGTAACTCAACTTGAATTGTAGGACTTTGGTAGATCATTGCTTGCTTCCTTTTGGCTTAAAAGTGATACCCACCATTATGTGTTGGTGCTAGTACGACTCTCTATCTCACAGCAGCTTCGGCCATCATTTGACCAGTTGTGTGCCAGTGTGCTTCGAAATTCGATAAATTACAACACCCAATTTAAACGACTGTTTAATTTCTTGTCGGCTAGAGTGATTTTTCACCTTTGTGATACACTGCACAGAGTGTAGAACACCTAGAATGCGTTAAATCACTTTGTGGATAAATAGGTCTTTGTGGCTGTTTTCCTTAGACGTTTAAACGCTGTAGCCATGCTAGGGTTGAATAGAATTATTAAAAATAATCATGATGTTATCGCTTTAATGCTCTTTATTCAGCAGCCATGTATTTTAGATTGAGTGACAGTTTAACGTTTTGATTGAATCTGTTGTTCATGATCAGATTAAGATTATGTGGGCAAATTTGGCTCATAATATTAACTTTTATTCATTGCAGGAGATGACAAATGGATCAGTTGGCTCATCACTATCGTGCCCATATTGCCGAGTTAAACCGCCGAGTCGCAGAGATTTTGTCTCGAGAAGCCTTGTCTGGTTTAGTGATCCATTCGGGTCAGCCGCATCGGATGTTTTTGGATGATATCAATTATCCCTTTAAAGCAAACCCGCACTTCAAGGCATGGTTGCCAGTGTTGGATAATCCGAATTGCTGGTTAGTCGTCAATGGTCGCGATAAGCCGCAGCTGATTTTTTATCGTCCTGTGGATTTTTGGCACAAAGTATCCGATGTGCCGGATATGTTCTGGACCGAGCATTTTGATATTAAGCTGTTAACTAAGGCCGATAAGGTCGCTGAGCTGTTACCTAAAGACACAGTTAATTGGGCTTATTTGGGTGAGCATTTAGATGTAGCCGAAGTGCTGGGTTTTACCAGTCGCAATCCCGATGCTGTGATGAGCTATTTGCATTACCACAGAACCACTAAAACTGAATATGAGCTGGAATGTATGCGCCGCGCCAACCAAATTGCGGTGCAGGGACATTTGGCTGCTAAAAATGCGTTTTATAACGGTGCGAGTGAGTTCGAGATCCAACAGCATTATTTATCTGCCGTGGGCCAGAGCGAAAATGAAGTGCCTTACGGCAATATTATCGCTCTTAATCAAAATGCGGCGATTTTGCATTACACCGCGCTCGAGCATCAAAGCCCTGCGAAACGTTTGTCTTTTCTTATTGATGCGGGCGCGAGTTACTTTGGCTATGCGTCTGATATCACTAGAACCTATGCATTTGAGAAGAATCGTTTCGATGAGTTGATCGCTGCGATGAATAAGGCGCAGCTGGAGCTCATCGACATGATGCGCCCTGGCGTGCGTTATCCTGATTTACACTTAGCGACTCACGCTAAAGTCGCGCAAATGCTATTGGATTTTGATTTAGCCACGGGTGATGCCCAAGGTTTGGTTGATCAAGGCATTACCAGTGCTTTCTTCCCCCATGGTTTAGGCCACATGTTAGGTTTACAAGTGCATGATGTGGGTGGCTTCTCCCACGATGAGCGCGGTACCCATATTGCGGCGCCCGAGGCCCATCCATTCTTGCGCTGCACCCGCATTTTAGCGCCAAACCAAGTGCTGACTATGGAACCTGGGTTATACATCATAGATACTGTGCTCAATGAGCTTAAACAAGATAGTCGTGGCCTGCAGATCAACTGGCAAACGATTGATGAGTTAAGGCCTTTTGGCGGTATTCGTATCGAAGATAACGTCATAGTGCATCAAGATAGAAACGAGAACATGACCCGTGAGCTCGGTTTAGCCGATTGATGTTTGAAAATAGATTAGGGCGAATTCGTGCTCGAAAGTTATAACGTTCCCTGTGATGAAATCGTCATTGAAGAAGAGATAAAGCATAGTCGCTTTATCTCTTTTCTCTTTCATTGCGATAGCGTCGATAAATTAAAGTTAGTACTTACTGACATAAAGCGTGACTATCCCGGCGCAAGCCACTATTGCTCAGCTTTTGTTGCTGGCGCACCGGATGATAGCGTCTTAATTGGTTCGAGTGATGACGGTGAGCCCGCTGGCAGTGCAGGCCGCCCTATGTTAGCTGTGTTGCAAGGGGCACATATTGGCGAAGTTGGCGCCGTTGTCGTGCGTTACTATGGCGGTACTAAGCTAGGCGTAGGTGGACTCGTTCGGGCTTATACGTCGGGCTTAAGGCAAGGCTTGATTCAATTACCGACGCGACTCAAACAGTTACGGTATCCCGCCAAGTTGCATTGTGATTATGCGCAGTTGCGCGATGTCGAGCATCTATTACAGCAAGTGGATGCCGTGATCATCGATAAGCAATTTGCCGCAGCGGTCGATATTGTGTTTGAGATAGGGCGAGAGCAACAGGCATGGCTTTGTGAGTCGCTGGCGACACTGAGTCAAGGAAGTTTGAGGCCCGAGTTTGAGCTGTGATGCCTGCGTAAATTATGCCAAAATAGCCCAAATGCTGAAAATACCTTTACAGCCAATGGAATAATTGAACTCGCGTAATGCAATATAAAACCATAATTAGAATCATAGGCCTGCTGATTGGTTTATTTTCAATCACTATGCTGCCACCAGCACTGATCGCTGTTTGGTATAACGATGGCGGCGGCACGGCGTTTATGCAGGCATTTTTTGTTAGCCTATTTATTGGTTTTTGGCTCTGGTATCCGAACCGCCACTGCAAAGAAGAATTGCGTACGCGAGAGGGCTTCCTGATTGTCGTGCTGTTCTGGACTGTACTGGGTTCTATTGGTGCCTTGCCGTTTATCTTTTCGAGTCAGCCAGACTTAAGCTGGACAGACAGCTTCTTTGAATCTTTTTCTGCGTTAACCACCACCGGAGCCACTGTCATTGTCGGGCTCGATTTTTTACCTAAGGCCATTTTGTTTTACCGCCATATGCTGCAATGGCTTGGCGGCATGGGGATTATTGTGCTCGCAGTGGCTATTTTACCTGTGCTCGGTGTGGGAGGAATGCAGCTTTATCGCGCTGAAATTCCGGGGCCTGTGAAAGACAGTAAGATGACCCCGCGGATAGCCGAAACTGCTAAAGCACTGTGGTATATCTATTTACTGCTAACGATTTCCTGTGCGACGGCTTATTGGTGGGCGGGCATGAGTATTTTTGACGCCATTTGTCATTCATTTTCGACCATAGCCATCGGAGGTTTTTCGACCCACGATGCCAGTATGGGCTATTTCGATAGTCCTACTATTAATCTTATTTGTGTGTTCTTTTTAATTGTTTCTGCGGTTAACTTTAGCGTGCATTTTGCGGCATTCTCACGACGTGGGATTAACGTTAGAGTCTATTTTAAAGATGCTGAATTTAAGATGCTGGTGGCGATTCAACTTATTCTCACAGCGATTTGTTTCTTCACGCTTTATCGTTCTGGTATTTATGATTCGCCAGAAGAAACCTTAGATCATGCTTTATTTCAGGCAGTTTCAGTTGCCACTACGGCTGGATTTGGCACTGATAGCTTCCATCTGTGGCCCTTATTTTTACCCATACTATTAATGTTTTCGAGTTTTATCGGTGGCTGTGGTGGCTCAACTGCGGGTGGGATTAAGGTCATTCGAGTAATTTTACTGCTGTTACAGGGTTCCCGTGAATTGAAACGACTCGTTCACCCTAAGGCAATGTTTTCGATTAGGATTGGCTCTAAAGCCTTGCCCGATCGCGTGGTTGATGCTGTTTGGGGATTCTTTTCTGCCTATGCGCTGGTGTTTGTGATTTGTATGCTTGCACTCATGGCGATGGGATTAGATGATATTACGGCTTTTAGTGCCACGGCGGCATGCTTAAACAACTTAGGCCCAGGTTTAGGTGAGGTAGCGAGCAATTATGCCAGTATTGGTGATGGAGCCAAGTGGGTATTGGTCGTGGCTATGCTGTTTGGTCGCCTCGAAGTATTTACCTTACTGATTTTGTTTACGCCAACTTTTTGGAAGAATTAATCATGCAGACGTTAATAATCTATTCGACGATAGATGGCCAAACATTGGCAATTTGCCAAAAAATGAAGACGATTGCTGAACAGGCGGGAGAGCAGGTTTCGCTCGCCACATTAGAGCAGGCGGAAGCGTTGAGTCTAGTGGATTTTGATAAAGTGCTGATTGGTGCCAGTATTCGTTATGGTAAACATAGACCAGAGCTTTATCAGTATGTGAATCGCCACCATGCAGTGCTAGATACTAAGATTAATGGTTTTTTTACCGTTAATGTAGTGGCGCGCAAATCCTTAAAAAATACGCCTGAAACCAATCCTTATATGCAAAAGTTTCTCAAGCTTTCACTGTGGCAACCCCAGCTGTTAGAAGTGTTTGCAGGCAAGATTGATTACCCTAAATACGGTTTCTTCGATCGGACCATGATACGTTTTATCATGTGGTTGACTAAAGGGCCAACGGATATCACAGGCACTTTTGAGTTTACCGATTGGGCAAAAGTCGATGCCTTCGGTAACCGTTTTAGCCAACATTAAAAACCATTAAGCCCTAATTACTTGCAAGAGGTTAGGGCTTAAATTTAGGCTAATTTTGCAGTGTTAGGCCGCGCAGTAGCGGCTATGCAGAATCGAAATCACTTGGGTGACTTGCTCGTTCTTGAGTTTATAGTAAACAATCTGCGAGCTCTTACGGGTATCCACGAGATCTTCTGCGCGTAATACGGCTAAATGCTGGGATAGGGCCGACTGGCTTAATGGCACTGTGGCGTTGAGCTCGGTTACGCTCAACTCTTTGTCTAGTAATAGACATAAAATCATTAGGCGATAAGGGTTCGCTATGGCCTTGAGCCATTTAGCCGCACTTTCCGCATTAGTTACCATTGCATCTACATCTATATCATTTTGCATAAGGTCACTCACTTTATCGCTTTTGATTAGATAATTCTAATTGAACACATGTGTTTACGCAATCATACTGCTCGGCAATGCAGATCTCAATTTTTGCATCTCAGAATATGAGATACGACTGATTTGTGATCCTATCAGAGGTTTATTTAACGTAACCTTGCCACAATGGTGGTATTACTCAGTGGATCGGAAATTGCCTATGACACGCGTCCTCGTACTTTATTTTACCCGTGGTGGCCATACGGCCAAGATTGCCAGTGCAATTGCCGAGCAATTAAGATTTCGTGACGCTAAGGTTGACCTCATCGATATCAACAGTGCTGCCGCGACTTGTATTAATTGGCCTGATTATGATGTCGTTGCCTTAGGTGCCTGCGTGCTCTATGGCACCTATGATAAGAGCGTTTTTCAATTTATTGAGCAGCATGCACAGGCTCTGGGCGCATTGCCAAACAGTTTTTTCTGCGTCAATGTTGTGGCGAGAAATCCTGAAAAACGTATCCCTGCAAATAATAAATATCTGCAAAAGTTCATTGCGTTATCGCCATGGACGCCTGCTGATCTTAAAATTATTGCGGGCAAAGTGGATTATCCTTCATGGCCTTGGTATGACAGATTGGCGATTCAGTTGATTATGAAGATGACCAAGGGTCCAACTGATCCTAAGTCAGTTATCGATTATACCGACTGGGCTGATGTGAAAGTCTATGCTGATCATCTGTTGGAATTAGCTGACGTTACTGCAACTGCTTAATAAAAAAGGCGCTTAACAAGTTAAGCGCCTTTTTAGTATTCAAGCTCTACTGAATTAGTACTTCCAGAAACTCGGGTGGAACAACACCGCCACGGTTAATATTTCTAAACGACCGAGGAGCATGCCGAGTGACAACGCCCATTTAGCGACATCGGGTAGCGTTGAGAAGTTACCTACAGGTCCAATAATCGGGCCTAAACCAGGGCCCACGTTAGTGACTGCCGTAATCGCGCCCGTGAAACTGGTCATAGGATCGAGACCAGTGAGCACTAAAATCACTGACAAGCCTACAATCACCATCACAAACAGCAGTACGAAAGTGATCAGAGAGCGCACGATATCATCACTGATGATGCGGTTGTTGTAACGTTCCCTAAAGATACCGTTTGGATGACATTGCTGTTTCAATTGCTCGCGCATAATGGCCCCAGCAATTTGAAAACGGAAGATCTTAATCCCGCCCGAAGTGGAACCAGAGCAACTACCGACAAACATTAAAAACAGGAAGGCGATATTGGCAAAGGCGCCCCAAGCACCGTAGTCCGTTAAGCCATAACCTGTAGTGGTGACTACCGATACCACGTTAAAGCTGGATAAACGCAGTGCATCTAGAAGCTCAATGTCGCGGGTTTGCCACAGCCAGAAGCCAATAGAACAAGATACAAATGTGAGGAAAAATAAGAAGCCTTTGACCTGAGCATCGTTCCAAATCCGTAGATCCCTTTGCTGTATGGTTTGTACAAACATGAGTAGTGGCAAGCCACCTGCTGCCATAAAGAAAATCCCAACCCAGTGTGCAGAGTTGGAGAACGCCGCCATTGAGCTATCTGAGGTCGAGTAGCCACCAGTCGAGAGGGTGGTCATTGCATGATTGATGGCCTGAAACCAAGTCATTCCCGCCAGATGATAGGCAACACAGCAGATACTCGTTAGTAAAATATATATAAAGAATAAATACTTAGCCATGCTTTGGGTGCGAGGCACTGCTTTATCGCTCCAATCGGATGATTCAGTGCGGAATAGCCGCATCCCGCCAACGTTTAAGAAGGGTAGAATCGCCACCGCCATTACGATAAAACCAATCCCACCTAGCCATTGCAATAAAGAGCGCCAGATTAAGATACTGTGATCCATAGTATCCAACCCTGAGAGTACAGTAGAACCTGTGGTCGTGATGCCGGACATGGTTTCAAAGAAGGCGTCGGTATAACCAATACCGTGATAAAGGGTAAATGGCATGGCCGCGAATAGGCTTACGATCAACCACGTTAGGCTGGTTAGCAGGAACATATCGCGGATATTGAGGTTAATGCTTTTGCTCTGGCCATTGTGTAAACACAGGCTTGAGCTAATGCCTGTGACTAATGCCGACACCATAAAAGAGCCCACGGTTTCCTCACCTTTGTATGCGGCGAGGAGCAGTGGGATCAGCATGAAAGCTGTCAGCATGGACAAAAACAGCCCTAAAATAAACAATAGCGGTCTAAAGTTCAGCATAAGTTGGCTTACTAAGGTTCTTAGAAGAAGAAAGCACTTGGTTGGAAAAGCTTCTCGACTTCGCCGACAAACTTTTTATTCACTAAGAACAAGATCACGTGATCCCCTTGCTCTATCACGGTTTTGTCGTGGGCCATCAGCACTTCATCATTGCGGACAATGGCACCAATCGTTGTCCCCGGTGGCAACTTAATATCACCAATGGCTTTGCCAACGACTTTAGAAGTGCTGGCATCTCCGTGGGCGATGGCTTCAATTGCCTCGGCCGCCCCACGACGTAGAGAGTAAACGTTACAGATATCACCCTGACGAATATGAGTTAATAGTGCTGAAATCGTCGCTTGTTGTGGTGAGATTGCAATATCGATGTTGGCTTCTTGCACTATATCCACATAGGCTTCGCGTTGAATAAGCACCATGACCTTTTTCGCGCCCATACGTTTTGCTAGTAGGGCGGACATAATATTGGCTTCGTCGTCATTGGTGACCGCAATAAATACGTCGGTTTGGTCTATGTGTTCTTCGAGCAGTAATTCTTGATCTGAGGCATCACCGCAGAACACTGTGGTATTTTCCAGCTGCTCCGATAAGGCTTCTGCACGTTCTAATTTATGCTCAATCAGTTTGACCGAGTGGGTGCGCTCAAGGCGTTTTGCTAAACCTAGGCCTATGTTACCGCCACCGGCGATCATAATGTTGCGGTAGGAGTTATCGAGTTTTTGCATTTCGCTCATGACAGCGCGAATGTGGCGACTGTCTGCAACGAAGAAGACTTCATCATCGGCTTCGATAATGGTCGTTCCGCGAGGCATAATAGCGCGGCCTTGGCGGAAAATCGCCGCGACCCGGGTATCAATATTGGGCATGTGTTCGCGAAGTGCCGCTAATGCATTACCCACCAGTGGGCCGCCGTAATAGGCTCGAACAGCCACTAGGCTCAACCGGCCTTCCGCAAATTCAAGCACTTGCAATGCGCCTGGATATTCTACGAGTCGCTGGATGTAAGCGGTCACTAACTGTTCAGGGGCGATTAATTCATCGATCACGAAGCCGCCGCGGGGGCGACCGTCGCTATTTTTGGTTTCACTGTCGATAAAGAGTTTATCGCGCATCGCCAAATACGGTTCTGAGCGGATACGGGCAATTTTAGTCGGCGTACCAAAAAGGGTATAGGCAATCTGGCAGGCAGCCATATTGCATTCATCACTATTGGTTACGGCGATAAGCATGTCGGCATCTTCTGCGCCCGCTTCTCTGAGCACATCAGGGTGAGCGGCATGGCCCGCTACGACGCGAAGGTCATATTTATCTTGCAGGGCGCGTAATCTGGATTTGTCATAATCGACAATGGTGATGTCATTGTTCTCACCCACCAAATTTTCGGCCAAGGTTCCCCCAACTTGACCCGCACCTAATATGATAATTTTCATGGCCTTGCTTACTTCCTAATCAGTCGCTTTCAATAAACGGGCATAATAAAACCCATCCATATTGTCTTGTCCTGGCGTGATTTGCCAACCTATATCCTGTGGCGAATTTTGCTGGGCAAGTGTGTCTAGCTTAGCATCTACCGTTCTATCTAAAAACGCACTGATCTGGTCGCGGTTTTCCTGCGGTAAAATCGAACAAGTGGCATAAAGAAGCGTGCCACCGGGTTTTAGCCACTTCCAGCAATGATCGAGAATTTGCTGTTGTAGTTCAGCCAACTCTTCGATGTCATGGTTTTTTCGCAACCATTTAATATCGGGATGGCGGCGGATCACTCCTGTGGCTGAGCAAGGCGCGTCCAGTAAGATACGATCAAATTGTCCGCCTTGCCACCATGAGTCTATGTTGGCCGCATCACCATGGATAAGCTCCGCTTTTAATGATAAGCGGTCAAGGTTCTGTTGCACACGCTCGAGGCGTTTAGCATCAAAATCAACAGCCACTAATTTGATACTCGGCTCAAGTTCGAGTAAGTGACAACTTTTGCCACCGGGTGCCGCGCAGGCATCGAGTATTAATTCATTCGCTTGCGGGGCTAGTAATGTCGCCGCCCATTGTGCCGCGCCATCTTGCACTGATGCTGCACCTTCATGAAAGTGTGGCAGTGTGGCGACATCCTTTGGATGCGCTAGGAGAATGGCATCGGCACTGCTGCCTTCGCTCGCTTCAATGTCGATTTCGGCTAAAGCTGCGAGGTATTCGGCACGGCTCTGGGATAAGCGATTGTTACGCAGCCACATGGGCGGGCGTTCATGGCTTTGTTGAATGATGTCTTGCCATTGCTCGGGATAGGCTTCTTTTAAGCGCTTAATTAACCAAGCGGGTGTGTTATAGCTTAAGGTATCTGATTCTGTGCTTAGCGGCGATAGCTGGCGCTGAATATTGCGCAGTACACCATTAACCACTTTGACCATGCCTTCAAATTTTAATTGGCGACAGGCTTCGGCAGTTTCTGAAATTGCGGCGTGGCTTGGAATACGAGTGAAGTACAGTTGATAGCAACCTACGATCAGGAGCTGGTGGATAATCCTTTGTTTGCCTTTAAGTGGTTTCTCTAGGCATTCACTGATGCGTTTTTCTATTTGTGGCAGAGTGCGCATCACGCCGTAGCAGATCTCGGCAAGTAGGGCTTTATCTTTGCCGCTGGCAAGATGCTTTTGTTGATCAGGCAATGCCACTGACAGTGACACGCCTTTTTCTAATACTTCGAAGATGGCTTTCGCAGCAAGCGCGCGCAAGTTCATGATTATTGTGCCTCGTGTGCGAGGCGAGTATTCGGGCTAAACCATTCACCTCGAGCATTGAGAATATCAGCAACATTGAGTGGCTTTTTCCCCGGAAGCTGCATACTCAGCAGGGTTAACACACCATCAGCGGTGGCAACGTCTATGCCTTTTTTGCTGGCGCTGATAATAGTGCCTGGAGCGGCTGTGCTGGTGGTTTCGCTGACTTGAGTTTGCCACACTTTTATAGTGTTACCTTGGTGCTCAAAGTAACTCACAGGCCAAGGATTAAAGGCACGGACTTCTTGCCATAACTGTTTAGCGGATTTATTCCAGTCGAGTCTAGCTTCTTCTTTGCTGAGTTTTTCTGCGTAGTTCGCTAAGGCTTCATCTTGTTTTTCAGCGGCTAAGGTGCCATTTGCCAAACCTTCGAGTGCTTGCAATAGGGCAACGGGACCTTGTTCTGCCAGTTTCTCGTAAAGGCTGGCTGACGTGTCGTTATCTTCGATCGGCAGATAGGTTTTAAGCAGCATGTCACCTGTATCTAAACCCACATCCATCTGCATAACGGTCACGCCGGTTTCTTTGTCGCCGGCCCAAAGTGCGCGTTGGATCGGTGCGGCACCGCGCCAGCGTGGCAAAATAGAACCATGAACGTTAATACAACCTAAACGCGGTGTATCTAACACGACTTTTGGCAAGATCAGACCGTAGGCTACGACCACCATGATATCGGCGTTGAGTGCGGCAAGTTCTTGTTGCGCGGGTTCTTTACGTAATGAGCCGGGTTGAAACACTGGAATACTATTGGCGATAGCGAGTTCTTTTACTGGGCTGGCGGTCAGTTTCTTGCCGCGGCCAGCGGGTCTATCGGGCTGAGTGTAAACGCCAATCACATTGTGGTGTGAGTTCAACAGTGCTTGAAAGTGGCGAGCGGCAAAATCCGGTGTTCCGGCAAAGATGATGTTGAGTGGTTTCAAATCTGATCCTATGCTTCTTTGGCGTCCAATCGGGCCGCTTTTTCAAGTTTTTGTTTGATCCGCTGACGTTTTAGCGGCGACAAATAATCGACAAACAATTTGCCTTTGAGGTGATCCATTTCGTGTTGAATACAAATGGCAAATAACTCATCGGCCTCAACTATAAATTCGTTACCGTGTCTGTCTAAGGCTTTTACCGTGACAAATTCGGCGCGATCGACTTTGGCGTAAATCCCCGGAACCGACAGGCAACCTTCTTCATTGCAGAAGTCACCGCTGCTGGCGATAATTTCGGGGTTGATAAACACTTTGGGTCGTTCGACTTCATCCTGTAAGTCCATGACAATAAGTTGTTTATGGTAATCAACTTGGGTCGCGGCCAGACCGATACCTTTTTCTTGGTACATGGTTTCGAACATATCATCAATTTGAGTCTGCAGTTCGGCATTAAACTCTGTGATGGGTGTGGCTTGTGTTCGTAATCTTTCGTCAGGGAATTGTAATACTTTTAATAGTGTCATACATAAACTCTTAACAAGTCTGTCAAATCTCTGCCAGTTAGTTATACTGACTGATGCTAATGAGTTAATTTTAATCTTTAGTGCCTACCAATAACAGTAAAAGCTCAAACTAAGAGTTAAACAACATGGAAATACCCATGAAACGGTTAATTTTACTCGCGTTAATGACATTCAATTGCACGTTTGTTGCCGCAGATACCCTGACGCTTAAGGCGGGGCATCCTGAGTCATATGTAGTGAAAAAGGGCGATACTCTTTGGGATATCTCCGCCGCGTTTCTGAATGACCCATGGAAATGGCCAAGTCTTTGGGATGTAAACCCACAAATTGCTAATCCCCACCTTATTTACCCTGGCGATCAACTCACTCTGGTATTTATTGATGGTCAGCCCCGCCTTGTGCGTAATGGTGCTACTGTTGATAGTGCTAAACCCCATGTAAGAAAGAGTCCCGAGGGACGTGTCATTGCTAAGAGTAATGCTATTCCAGCCGTTGATTTAGCCTTGATTGAACAATATTTAGTGCAGAATCGGGTCGTCGAGACTTACTGGCTTACTGAGCAACCTATGGTGCTGGCAGGTGAAAGTCCATCGCGTCACCATATTGTGGGTGATGTGATTTATATTGATGCTGAACTGCCAATAAACCAAAAATATGGTATTTACGAACGCGGTCGCGAGTTTTTCAATAAAGAGTCAGGCGAAGCGTTAGGACAAGAAGCCATTTTGTCGTCTACTGGGCAAGTGATTGAGTCTGGTAAGGTTTCAAAAATTAAGTTGCTAACGAGCTTTCGCGAAACCAAAGCAGGCTTCAGAGTATTGCCGATGGAAAGTGATTCCTTGATGTCAGCTTACTTTACTCCTAAACCTGCGGAATTAAAGATACCGGCTTTAGTGTTAGCGACAGAATCAAATTTGCGTGAAGCGGGTAAGTTGAATGTCGTGTACTTAGATAAAGGCACTCAGGATGGCGTCGAGCCTGGGGTGGTATTTTCTATTTATCGTGATGGTGAGGTTATTGTTATCAACAATGACGGTACGCCTGTCCCTGCAATTGAACGTACTGCCTATGATAACCTAATGGCGTCAGTCTCTTCGGATCGTGCAGTTAAGATGCCGGATGTTTATCATGGTAAGTTGTTAGTGTTTAAAGTGTTTGATAAGGCGAGCTTAGGTTTGATTGTCTCCACCGAGCGGCCTGTTCGTGTCGACGATAAGTTAATCGCCCCAGAATCTTTAGCCTTAAGAGGTCTATAATCTCTGAAAATTTGGTCGATTGGTTAGTTGTTTGTGCTGTATCTGGGCTAGGACCCGCTCGGATCCAACAATTATTAACGCACATGGAAGTGGACGACCTCAGACAAAGGTTAGAGCATGAGAGACAAGCGCTACCTTTATCTGATCATCTGCTCCATAGCCTTGTTATTGATTATCAAAAAGTGGATGTCGCCCTCGAATGGCAACAGCAAGCCGCCGATCATCATCTGCTTTGTTTCTCTGATCCGCTTTATCCCCCATTATTAAAACAGCTCTCAGATCCGCCCGCCGTCCTATTCGCTAAAGGTTGCTTAGAGGCGTTAGCCCTTCCTTATCTTGCGATTGTTGGCAGTCGTAATGCTTCTCCTGGCGGATTGCAGGTCGCTTACCAACTGGCTGCTGAGATGTCCTCAATGGGATTTGGTATCTGTAGTGGCATGGCGATGGGGATTGATGGGGCGGCCCATAAAGCCTGTGTTGACCATCAAGGGCGCACTATTGCCGTACTAGGAACGGGCATAGAGATCATTTATCCACGAAAACATCGACAGCTTTATCATGATATTCAGCGGCAAGGCTGTATACTTAGCGAGTTTTGGCCTGATACTGGTCCCTTTGCGGGTAATTTCCCGAAACGAAATCGCATTATTAGCGGTCTTTCTTTAGGGACACTTGTGGTTGAAGCTTGTCGCAAAAGCGGCTCTTTAATCACTGCTAGGTTGGCGATGGAACAAGGGCGTGAGGTGTTTGCCGTTCCGGGCTCAATCTTAGGTGGTTACCATCAAGGCTGTCATGATTTATTACGTGATGGAGCAAAGCTTGTGGAAACCGCTGCCGATATAGTGGAAGAGTTGGCAAGTTTAACCGCTTTCCACCTTGAAGAATTGAAGTTATGCCACCATATACAGCAAGGCGAGATTTGTAATTTGCCATTTTCGTCTCTGTTAGCTAGTGTAGGTTATGAAACTACATCAATTGATGCAGTCGTTGAACATAGTGGAAAAACGATAGATCTGGTGTTAGAACAAATGCTTGAACTTGAGTTGCAAGGTTGGGTAATAGCAGTACCCGGTGGTTACGTCAGAGTAAAGAGGAGCTAGCCATGTTTGATATCCTCATGTATCTATTTGAAAACTATGTTCACAGTGAAGTTGAACTACTAGTTGATGAAGACGAGTTAACCAAGGAACTCACTCGTGCCGGATTTCATCAATCCGAGATTTTAAAAGCGTTAACTTGGTTAGAGCGCTTAGCTGAATTACAAGAAGGGGATAAACCTTATCTTTGTAATCACGATCAGCATTCGTTTCGTATCTATACAAAGGACGAAATGGACAAGCTGGATGTGGAATCCCGCGGTTTCTTGCTGTTTTTAGAGCAAGTTAAAGTGCTGAATGTCGAAACCCGTGAAATGGTGATCGATAGAGTTATGGAGTTGGATGAACCAACCCTGATTTTAGAAGATCTCAAATGGGTTATCTTAATGGTACTGTTTAATGCTCCTGGCCATGAGTCCGCTTATGAGCAAATGGAAGATTTAATCTTCGAACAGCCCGAAGGCCGACTGCATTCTTAATTGTTGTGAAAGATGAATTATGAGAGAAAGGAGGCTAAGACCTCCTTTTTTGATGCCATAAATTCCTTGATGGCACTGCGCTTGATATCCTAATGCGCTACGACAGGTGGTGAATGATTATGTCTAAGATTGATGAACAATTATTTAGTGCCCACGAACACGCACTGGAAAAAGAATACGAACTTTGCCCTGAATGTGGCAGCGAGTTATCGGTCAAACACAGTAAGCACGGCGGTTTTATTGGCTGTAATAATTACCCTAGCTGTAATTACACTCGACCCTTAGTGCAGCACGAATCCATTGAAACTCAAGTGATTGAAGGTTCTGTATGCCCTGAATGCGGTCACGAACTGGCGGTAAAGTCTGGGCGTTTTGGGATCTTTATTGGGTGTACTCAATATCCTAGCTGCACGCATATTGAAAAACAGGATCAAGCGAGTGACAAGCCTGAAATTCCTTGCCCTGAATGCAAAGCGGGTAAGCTTGAGCACAGAACGAGTCGCTTCGGAAAGAGTTTTTATGCCTGTAGTGCTTACCCTAAGTGCAAGTTTATTGTGAATTATCCTCCGGTTGCTGAAGCTTGCCCGAGTTGTGGTTTTGGGATCTTGGTCGAGCGTAAAGGTGCGGCTGGGATGCGTTTAGAATGCCCGCAAAAAAGCTGTAAATACAAAAGACCACTTTAGTTTATTGTGTGACCTGCATCTTAATATTTGGCCGATGAAAGTGGCTTGCGTATAATCCTCGGCTGACCGCTGATGGGGCGGTCAGTATTCGAATTTATCCAATAATTTGATTGTTGAAATCGACAATACTCAAAAGGTGATCCTAAGATGTTGCAGCTGCACCCATCTGACATAAAAGATATTGTGCTTAACGGTGGTGTTATCGCTTATCCAACCGAGGCCGTTTATGGCCTAGGTTGTGACCCAGATAATGACACCGCTATCCAAAAGTTATTGGCGGTAAAACAGCGCCCATGGCAAAAGGGACTGATCTTAGTCGCCAGTGATTTTCAGCAGCTTTTAGCTTATGTTGATGAATCGCAATTAACGGCTGAGCAGCTCGAGTTTGCATTTTCCAAGTGGCCGGGGCCTTTTACCTTTGTAATGCCAATCAAAGCGCAGGTTTCAAAATACCTCTGTGGTGAATTTGACTCTATCGCAGTGCGAGTGTCAGCCCATACTGGGGTGCAAGCCCTGTGCCGCGCACTCAATAAACCTTTAGTGTCGACCAGCGCTAACCTTGCGGGTGAAGATCCAGCATTAACTGCCGATGAAATTCTCGCAGATTTTACAGGTAAAATTGATGCACTCGTATTAGGTGAACTCGGCGAACAACGTCAGCCCTCGACCATTATCGATGCGCGAAGCGGTAAGATTTTACGAAATGGACAATGAGCAAACCAATAATAAGGATAACAAGATGAGTGTGCCTGATGTTGCAGTGGTAAAAGCGTTTTTAATCGATCTACAAAACCGAATTTGTGCTGGTTTACAGGCGCTGGATGGCCAAGCCACGTTCGCCGCCGATTCATGGACTCGCGCTGAAGGTGGTGGTGGTACTAGCCGAGTATTAACCCTAGGTGCTGTGTTCGAGCAAGCAGGGGTTAACTTTTCCCATGTGACTGGCGCAGCTATGCCTGCGTCGGCTACGGCGCATCGCCCTGAGTTAGCGGGTCGTAGTTTTGAAGCTATGGGGGTTTCTTTAGTGATTCATCCTAATAATCCTTATATCCCAACGACTCATGCCAATGTGCGCTTCTTTATCGCTCAAAAAGAGGGTGCCGATCCCGTGTGGTGGTTTGGCGGTGGCTTTGATTTAACGCCTTATTATCCGTTCGAGGAAGATGTGCGCGAGTGGCACCAGACTTCTAAGGATATTTGCGCGCCTTTCGGGGATGAGGTTTATCCCAAGTATAAGAAATGGTGCGATGAGTATTTCTTCCTACCGCATCGTAATGAAACCCGCGGCGTGGGTGGATTGTTTTTCGATGACTTGAATCAAGCAGGATTCGAGCAAAGCTTTAGCTTTATGCAAGCTGTAGGTAATGGCTTCTTAACGGCCTATGCGCCGATTGTCGAGCGTCGTAAAGAGACTGAATTCGGTGAGCGTGAGCGTCAGTTCCAACTCTATCGTCGTGGTCGTTATGTTGAGTTCAACCTAGTCTACGACAGAGGCACTTTGTTTGGCCTACAGACGGGCGGCCGTACCGAGTCTATCTTAATGTCGATGCCGCCATTAGTGCGTTGGCAATATGCTTATACACCAGAGGCGGGAAGCCCTGAGGCAGATTTGTACGATAACTACCTCAAACCCCGCGACTGGGTTTAGCCAGTAATTTATAAAGTGGATACAACATCCACTTTATTGATTACGCATATGATCGGCCAGAGTTGAAATCGCCTCAAAGATGGCGGCTCGATGCTCTGGCTTATTAATGTTTTCTTCAATCGCAAATTTCATACAAAACAGCCATTGATCCCGCATCGCCTCATCGACGGCGAAATGCATGTGTCGTGCTCGCAATGCGGGATGACCATATTTCTGCTGATAGAGCTGCGGCCCGCCGAGCCAACCACTTAAAAATTCGAACAACTTCTGCTCTGATTCCGCAATTGGCGCTCTATGAATGGCAAGCAGTGTTGTCGTTTCTACAGAGCTTGCCATCTTCTGATAAAAACATTTGGTGATAGCGCGGATCACTTTTTCGCCGCCGATTAAGTCGTAAGCGTTAGATTGGCTCGGATCGCGATCATCCTGCGGTGGAGTGTGTTTGCTAAAAATCTTTTTAACCCAGTTCATTGGAATAGTCGTTCACTAAAATAGAGAGTATTGAGCCGATGGCGCATTATAGCGTGAAACCCAACGTGAAATTTAGTTGAACATAATTCGTCTTGCCTAGGCTCAAAAGCGCGGTAGACTGCAAAGCCATTGAACCTAAAATTTAATATCGCTATGACAGACAGATACGCAGTGTTTGGCAATCCAATTAGCCACAGTAAATCGCCGTTCATTCATGGACAATTTGCCGCGCCCACCCAAGAGTCATTAACCTATGAAGCCATTCTTGCTCCGGTCGATGGTTTTGAAGCCTCACTGACGGCGTTTTTCAATGCGGGCGGCAAGGGCGCGAATGTGACAGTGCCTTTTAAGGAGCAAGCTTTTGCGCTGTGTGACAGTCTCAGCCCAGAGGCCAAGCTTGCTGGCGCGGTAAACACCTTAAGTTTATTGGCCGATGGCACTATTCGCGGTGATAACACCGATGGTTTAGGGCTGGTGGCCGATCTCATCGCTAACTTAGGCAGCCTGCAAGATAAGCGCGTGTTACTTATTGGTGCTGGTGGTGCGGCGCGCGGTTGTATTCTGCCGTTATTAAATGCGGGAATTGCGCAGATGATCATCAGTAATCGCACTCACACTAAGGCACAGCTTCTGGTCGATATCTTTACTTCGGTGGATAACGGTGCTTTCGCAAATAGAGTCACCGCCGTAGAAATGAATGAGCTTGTGGGCGAGTTCGATGTCATCATCAATTCAACCTCGGCCAGTCTTGCGGGCGAGTTGCCAACTTTGCCAGCGCATATCATCACCACCCAAACTGTTTGTTATGACATGATGTATGGCGCCTCGGTCACCGCGTTTAACCAATGGGCGCTATCTCAAGGTGCAGCTAAGGTTATTGATGGGCTCGGCATGTTAGTCGGACAAGCGGCTAAGAGTTTTACCCTATGGCGAGGTATCGAGCCCGACACTCAAGTGGTATTAAATCTTTTGCGGGATAAACTCATGGCCGAGCCTAAGTAGGAAGCATGAATCAAAGTATTCTTTTCCCCGAACTGCAATATTGGGACGACGCCCACAAGCGAGTCTGCTTTATCGCGCAGTCACAGGGGATGAACATCAAGTGCTATATCAGTGTGAATAAGTTAGCCGAGCTGAATGATTTCTCTGAACAGCCGAGTGCCAATGAAGCCGCCGCTATGCTGGCATTGTTTGATGCGGTGAGATTTGATGCCGAAGAAATGGCGGAAGACTTAATTGAAGCCGAAGAGTTTGATGAGTTTGGGGCAGTACACTTAGGCTAAACTTATCGAACTTAGATAGTTTTCTGAATCAGCGAATAGCAAAAGGCGGTAGAGACTCAATGAGTCTCTACCGCCTTTATTATATAGCTATAGTGACACTAAGCGACTAACTATAAGAGATTGGCTATAAGTGATTAGATGTTTTGTAACTCAACTAAGTATTCGTTTTTCAGTCTGACATAGTTGTCGGCAGATTCTGGCAAAAAGGCAATTTCGGCTGGCGTTAATGGGCGAGCCTGCCTAACTGGGCTGCCTACATATAAATAGCCACTCTGTAATACCTTGCCCGGTGGCACTAAAGAACCCGCACCTAAGATCACATCATCTTCTAAAATCGCACCGTCGAGAATAATCGCACCCATGCCTACTAATACTCGGTTACCGACTTTGCAACCGTGAAGCATAGCCTTGTGACCAATAGTCACATCATCACCAATAATCAGTGGATGACCATCGGGACGAGCAGCTGACTTACGCGTTACATGCAATATGCTACCGTCTTGTACGTTCGAGCGCTTACCAATACGAATATGGTTAACATCACCACGCGCCGCCACCATAGGCCAAATACTGGCATCAGTATCTAACGCAATATCGCCAACAAGCACCGAAGCTTCATCTACATATACGTTATTGCCTAATTGAGGATGAATACCTTGGTAAGTTCTGAGTGGCCCTGACATAGAAAAGTCCCTAATTGAGTGGTTTTTAGCATTATAAAGGTTAAAAACTAGCGGGTCAGGTCAAATATCCAACGAACAGTGAGAAAATGATAGTTATCTTAAAAATAGGGGTTGCGGACTTTCTCAATCTCCCTATAATGCGCATCCACTGACACGGCAGACAGCGAAAGCCAGCTGACGAGTTAAGTTAAATTGAGTAGCTTTTAAGCACTTAATCCAAGCGCAGCAAGAAGTTGAAAAAACTCCTTGACGCGAAACGGGAAATGCGTAGAATACGCAGCCCTAGCCAACTGGAAGCGTTCAACGCTCAGTGTGGTACTCAAGTTCT
>NZ_JAHKRD010000025.1:0-60219 GCF_019345615.1 Shewanella sp. NKUCC01_JLK
GAGCAACTCAATATTCGTAAGAGAACTTGAGTACCACACTGAGCGTTGAACGCTTCCAGTTGGCTAGGGCTGCGTATTCTACGCATTTCCCGTTTCGCGTCAAGGAGTTTTGCAAACTTTCTCAACACTCATCAATCAGTAAACTCATCGATGAACCGTCACATCAGGCTGCTTAACGCTGTCTGCCGTGTCAGTGGATGCGCATTATAGGCAGCAGGAGATTTTGTGCAACCCCTATTTTAAGGAAATTTGCAGTTAATTCTAATTATCTAATCTAGTCACATCATACCCACCACTTACCCCCAAAGTTATCCACACACAGCTCATTTTAGACTCAGTTTCAACTTAAAATGAGGTTTGATGAGCCTCTATATACTACGAATAAAGCATGGAGATTCCGTTGATTCTCGAGGCCAGAGGTGGATTCTTGATGCAGCTTGTTCTAATAAATGGGCAAACGATAGATTAAAGAGACTCTTTGCCGACTTAATCAGAGATACAGGTCGTATTGCACAGAGCTGAGATTGGCCACTTGTTAGCGATATGCTTATCTATTAAAGCTAAGTTGATTTATCAAAGACGTCATGCACATTAAGAGTGGCATGTTTGCTTACCTATATTTAGTGACAGGAAATTTAGTGGCAATAATTTAGAAGCAAAAAAATACCCGCCAATGGCGGGTATTGTCTCATTCAGCTATGGCGCTAAACGCTGAGCTTATTCTTCAACAGGCGAGACCACGAACAGTAAGTCGCCTTGAGACACTTGCTGACCATTGCTGTTCAGGATGCGCTCTATACGATACTTCTTATCTTCGGGGTACAGAATCGCACTCTGGCGGTTAAAGCCGGCTAAGGTCACTTGCGAGAACATCTTCATCGCTTCCGTTAGTGCTAGTGTTTGATCAACCGTGACTATGTCACCTTCTTTCACGAAGTCCGCTTCACCCGGTGCAGAAGAGGTATAGAAGATACCTGCGCCTTGGGCTAACACTTTCAATTCGTTACTTTCGCCAACACGCAGTGACTCAGTGTCTACTTCCACAGTTTCAGCGGCAGCCTCCATTTCTGCGATCAACGCAGGAATATCGAGCTCAGCCATTAAGCGTGGCAGATAGTTAGTGTCGTAAACACCTTCGTTGAAGGTACCATCTTTCAAGATCAGTTTGAGTAACGGAATGTTAGTCGCGATGCCTTTCAGCACTACACTGTCTAAGTATTCGTACAGTTTGGCAATCACATCTTCACGGTTTTCACCGCGCATGATGATTTGCGCAATCAAGCTATCGTAGTATGGCGATACTTCTTTACCTGGCGCAGCAATCGAAATGATTTCCACATCTGGATGTTCTGGGAACACACACTCAGTGATCTTGCCTGGATTTGGGATCAACTGCAGTATGCCATGGCTATCGAGCGCCGCTTTCTCAGCCGTCACACGTACTTCCATCGCATAACCAATTTCTTTAGGCTCTAACGCTGCAATTGAACGGCCAGCGGCAATATCAAACTGCGCACTAACGATATCAATACCTGAAGTCGCTTCCGTGACTGGATGTTCAACCTGCAGACGCGTGTTCATCTCCATAAAGTAGACTTCGTTCGCATCTAAGTTATAGATAAACTCTACGGTACCTGCGCCCATGTAATCGGTCGCGTCGCCTAAGGCACGGGTATAGGCCAGCACTTGTCGCTTCAGCTCATCCGGCAGCATAGTAGAGCCAGATTCTTCGACCACTTTTTGGTTGTTACGTTGAACCGAACAGTCACGCAAACCTAATACTTTCGCGTTGCCGAACTTATCTCGCAGTAACTGCACTTCGATGTGACGTAGTGATGTCACATATTTCTCTAAGTACAAGTCACCGTTACCAAAGGCTGCAGCTGCTTCGGTTGCAGTTTTTTGGAATAAACCAATCATGTCTTCAGGACGTTTTACAACCTGAATACCTTTACCGCCACCACCTTGTACCGCTTTAAGCAATACTGGATAGCCAATTTCGCTCGCCACGTTTACGGCTTGTTCAGCATTGGTCAGAATACCGTGCGAACCAGGCACAACAGGTACGTTTTGCGCTTGCGATGTCTTAATTGCGTTCGACTTGTTACCCATAGTCGTCATTGAATGCACGCTAGGACCGACGAAGTTAACACCGTTATTCACACACAATGCAGCAAACTGCGGGCTTTCTGATAGGAAACCGATACCTGGATGCAATGCATCAACCTGTTCATATTCGGCTACTTTCAGCACAGAGTATGCGTTCAAGTAACTTTCATCCGATGTGTTACCACCGAGACAAACTAACTTGTCGGTTTCTTTGAGCATGTCCGCGGGGACTGACGTCATATCTGGATCAGACGCCACTAATACCACATTGATATTATTGTCATGCGCCTTACGAATAAGTTTTACAGCTGTACAACCACGGGCGTGAACCAATACTTTGTTAATTGGCTTCATTAACTTACGTGGATCGTTCTGCACGATCACTTCTTCTTCAACAGTAGCTTCAACCACTAAGGTCGACAGTGCATTGATGATCACGTCGTTAATTTTTGCCGAAGGCATTGGCATCAGAGGATCGATACCTGCTAACTGAGAGTCTAAATTGTCGCTGAATGGGTTATGGACTAAGCCCGCCATTGCGCCAGGTACTTTTGACAAGTAGTTAGACAGCGTTGCCGTTGATGGTAAGTACGCTGGCACCACCATTTGACCTGCGAATGGCATGTTAGTACCAGACAGATAGTAAGTTTGCACCAATGGGTGAGTCACAAAACTCGCCTGCGCACCACCGGTACAGTCACCAAAACCAAACATCAGTACTGGCAATTCGTTATCACGAATAAAGCGCGTGATACGGTCGTTCACCACAGCCATAGAGAATAGCGCCGCGGCGCCTTCTTTAGTCTGCATACCACCTGAACTGATAAAGCACACAACGGGTAATTTACGCTTAGCACACTCAATCAATAGTGCAGAGAATTTCTCAGCACTGGCCATATCGAATGCACCCGCTTGGAATGCCGTGTTAGACACAGCCACACCCACACGCACTTTTTGACCTTTTTCTTTAAAGTCAGCAATACCTGTGATCAAACCACATGGGCGAATGCCTTTGTCTAACGCATCTTCGATTGATAAACGGAAGCCAGGGAAGTTGAGCAAGTTAGCCGACATCTTGTCGCCGTTGATCTCTTCGAAATGGGTAAAGAACTGCTTCACCACATTTTCCCAAGTCATGTTGCCTTTACGTTTTTCGTCACGCAGCACTTTTTGGATCAATAGATCCTGATAACCCATGGTCAAGCGGTTCCAGAAGTCCTTACGACGACCGATACGCACAGGGTTGATCGCGCCAGTGTACTTGCTGGTATCGCTTTCACTATCGAAATACTCAGGCAGTAAACGCTCGAAGAAGTAAGTCAGTACCACGAATAGACTGTCGTTAAGTTGTGGGAAACCCACACTCTTCCACTGCTCTACTCGCACCAGCAAATCGGCGCGGTTCGATTGACCCATAAAATACTTGAGCCACTTATAGAACTTAGCTTTGTCGTTCGAGGTATCTTGCGTCGACAATGCATGGTCAATTGACTTGTGCAACAGGTTGTTCACTGAGTTACGTGACAAACTCTTCGACATCATGGCTTCTTTAGCGATTGACGCTAAGCTGCCCACAACGTTGTCATACAAGGCATTGAAGATCAGAATGTTATGGCATTGCCAAATAAAGTCTTCACGCAGTTCTTCATTTACCACCACATCAAGCACAGTCAGCTGATTCAGCTCAGGCCATTTAGCTTGAGTCACAGACTTTGGCAAACTTTCTAAGTGCTGAATCAGCCCTTTAAAGTTGTTAGCCGCATTGCTTTTCCAGCGGTGATACAAAGACCAGCTGATGTTGAATAACAACGCCTTACGTGCTTTTTTATAGTTCTCTTTTGGCTCACCCAAAATCAAACGTGTCAACATGTTACGCTCGGTCGAGACTTCGTCACGTTTAGCGACAAAGTTAGTCCACAATTTATTCAAATCTTCGTCATAAACTAGCTTGTCAGGGTTAGACAACCAAGCTTGGAACACACGGTCTTGTTCCTGTTGAATACGTGCCAACAGATCACCTTCTGGCACGCTAGCACGTGACAGACGGCCATATTGCTCTTGAGAAATAGAATGGATACGGCTACGTAGCGTTAAATAACGCAGATAGCGATAGGCGCTACCGAACAAGTTATGGTGACTGGTTGGGCTCGTTGCCACAGCCAATTCTGCGTTCAGTTCCAAAGCCATCAAGTTTTTAGATGGATTAAGGAAACGAGTTAAACTGCGATCATAATGCTCACGTAAATCTTTAGATTCACGCACAAAATTCATCGCTGCACGCTCAACCGCTTCTACGCTGCTAATAATAGCGCGGCGCAGATTGTGCTGACGCTCGTCGCGATCGCCTGGTGAAAAGTCGATGATACCGTCGATACAACCTGAGGTATAAAGCTCTTCTGGTGATACACCCACAGATTTCGCACATTCTTGCCAAGATAAGTTGTACTTACGGGCAATACTTTGCAGACCTTGTGGCTGGATCGTGTTGAAAATACCGTCACGCAACGACAACAGAATGTTCGCCGCCGCTAATGGAATTGCGCCACCAGAATAACCAGCACCAATTACGATACCGACTGTCGGTACGTCAACGTTGGCACTTTCTGCGATGGCTTTAGAAATTGAATGCGCTTGGTTTTGGCTGTTAGCGATTTCGCCAGCATCCGCCCCTGGGGTATCAATTAAATAGATAATAGGCATAGACAATTCGGCGAAATGACGAATTGCTTTACAAGCGGCGTAATGATGCTCAGGCATCCAAGCACCGTTAGCGGTAGTGCGTTCTTGGGCAATAAAGCCAATACGACGAGTGCGTGAACCAAAGTTCAGCTCGACCTCAGCACTGTAAAAAGAGCCCAAGTGAGTTTCCGTAATCAAACGACCTTTAAGATCGGCAATAATACGTTTTGCACCAGGACGACCTTTATCTTGGGTCGGCTGGATCACTTTAGCAACGTAACCGTCGACATCTAAAGATGCCAAGTCTTTTAAGTTTGCTTGAATAGCATCCTCATTTAAAAGACCTTTAATTTCTTCCGATAAACTCTGTTTACTGTGCTTAGGAAACAGAGAAAAATCTTTTGCCAAATGCTCGGCCTGTAAAAAAAGCGGATCGGGCGTTTGGGCTTGAGTCATGTGTTTGGGCTGATTATTGCTGGTCATCAAAAGATCCTCTGCTTAGCCTCTGAAAATTTTTAGCCAATAAATATAACTTTGTTATCCCGTCAAATGCCATTAAACTGCATAGGACGCTTTGTTCCAAATATGAGACAGTGGGAATAACATGCCAGATTTAAACGGTATGATGCTATTTGCAGCCGTAGTTAGAGCGAAGGGATTCTCCCAAGCTGCACGTGAAACCGGCCACCCAAAATCCACCATAAGTCGCAAAATCGCGCAGCTAGAAGAACAACTTGGCGTGCGATTACTACAGCGCGACACCCGTAATTTGAGTTTGACCCAAATCGGGGCACTCTTTTATCAACACTGTGATTCGATTCGCAATGAGGTAGAAGCGGCCAAGGCAGTTATCGAGAATACTCACGATGATGTGTCAGGATCATTACGCATTGCAATCCCAGTGTCATTTAGCCAAGAACTTATCGCTAACCTCTGTAGCGGATTTATGCGTTTATATCCCAATGTTGAATTGGATGTCCAGTTTACCGACAACGATATTGGTTTAGTCGGTGAAGGATATGACATAGCCATCAAATATGGTCCACTTCAATCGTCGGACTTAGTCGCAAGATTACTGTTTGAACGCCAGCCAATTTTAGTGGCAAGCCCTGCATACTTAAAACTCAAAGGCACACCCGCGACCCCAAAGGAACTCAGCCTGCACAGTGGGATTTTATTGGGGACTTCTCGCTCAGCACCAATTTGGCCATTGGGTAAAGGTTCGCGTAAAACCATGGCTAACTTTCAGCGTAAAGTGAGGGTCAACAGCCCGATAATGGTGAAGCAATTAGCCATAGATGATTTTGGCATCGCCATGTTATCCAATTCAGCCTGTAAGACTGAACTTGCTAATGGACAGCTAGTACCGATTTTACAGGAGTGGCCGATTGAACCTTTTAAGGTTTACGGGGTTTATTCGAGCCGACGCCAACTGGCCACCAACATCAGTGTCTTCTTAGATTTCTTTGTAAAACGCTTCAGCAGCCAAGAAAGCCTGCAATCCCTAATGGGTTAACGTTTCCCGTCGCATCAGGAAACCTGTTTCAAGAAAGTCCAATAAAAAAGCCTAGATCTGAGTCTAGGCTTTCAGTATCACGATTGATGTCAGCCAAGTAGGCCACTTCATACGCAATTCTCGCAAGGTTTAGATACGCTATGCTTACGCGACCTAGCATGGGCTAAGGAATAACGCGTTCCCGTTTTAAGATTTCCTTAGTAATGGCTTGACGCAATGGTAAACCTGCGGCGTCGGGAATATCCATATTCATCGCAAAAAACCATACATTATCATCGAGTTCAACCCAACCTACCCACCAGCCAATGCTTGGTTCTGCTCTGACTGCATAGCCGGTTTTCGCACGGATAATATAGTCAGAATTCGCTTCAGTCAGCATGGCTTGCTTAACAATACGTAAACTGCGCTCAGAAGCGTGTATCTTGTTGTGATAAAGCTTACGTAGGAAATCGATTTGCTCCGTAGCCGAAATTCGTATGCCACCATCTAACCAAAAACTATCCAAATTTCCCGAAATATCCTCATTACCATAATCAAACGAGGCGATCATCTTCGACATACGCGCCTCACCAATTTGGCGAGCAAACTCTTGGTAGACAGGCACAACCGAATACTTCATTGCAGTAATAAGGTTATGATCACGATTCCAAGTTGCGATATCTCGACTTTTACCATCCCACTTAAAGACTTGATGCTCATCCTTCACCACGCCAAGCTCTAGCGCGATCAAACTGTTAGGAATCTTAAACGTCGATGCAGGTAAAAAACCTTGATTGGCACGTTTAAGATTATTAGTGAATCCCTGTTGCTTGTTTTCATTCCATAACACCACTACGCCTTTAGTTTGGTGCTGAGTAAAACTGGCATCCCAACTGCGGGTTTCTTGCCACTCCTTAGCTGTAGTAGATGCAAAAGTCGGCGCCACTAAGCTTGACGACACTAAAATAGACGACATCACCAGCACAGCCGATATGGTGAACAAACGCATAAAGTCTCCTTGTAGAAAAACAAACAATCCAATGAACTAAAAAAGTGATTAAGGCTATCACTTAGGGTTTTGGCAAGCCCTAGCAAACTGCTGACCAATTGTGGCAAAAAAGAGGCAAACTAGACCCTATTGCACTGTTGCAGATGGATTAATGCTAGCGCCATATGATTTGTGATAGAAGATATTGACATAAGATGACGAAGATCACTGAGCTTAACTTTATTACCCTCAGCTTGTAGTGCATACTTTTTGGCATAAGAGCCTATCCGTACGAAAAAAATAATCATTATTTCCAATGAATAACGTCTAATCACTACAGGGAAGCCAAACATGTTAAAGCCAGTGTTAACACTCATCCTCACCACCAGCTTGATGACTACAGCCAGTGCCGTGCAGTTATTTGGTGATGTTGAAGTTTCCCGCCTACCAACAGCCGAAAAAACCATAGGCGACGTAGTCACTCGCTATCAAGCTCTTGACGATGGTCTGGCTCAGCTGAGCTCAAAGAAAAACGAAGTTGACGCCACCCAATTAGCGGCACGCCAAGGACACAGATTATGGCAACAAGCTGTCCGCGATGTGCAGTCAGGGCATTTTGACGACCGACCTTTATACTGGGCTCGCCTTGCCATGCTTAATAGTCTAAAAACCACCAGCGCCAACTTTAAAATGGCCGATTGGCAACAAGACATATTAATGAGTGCGGTTGAAAAAGCCTCACGGGGTTTTAGCGATATTCAATATGGTGATGATGTCCAAATCAAAATATTTCTCACGGGTTTCGATCCTTTCTTCCTCGACAAAGATATCACCCAGAGTAATCCTTCCGGTCTAGTTGCCCTCGCCTTGGATGGTTTTCGCTTTGATATTAATGGTAAAACGGCGCAAATAGAAACCGCTATGGTGCCAGTACGTTTTGCAGATTTTGATCAAGGACTTATCGAGTCGCTATTGAGCCCGATTTATCGCGATCCCAAAACCCAATTTGTATTCACCGTTAGCATGGGCCGAACTGATTTTGATATCGAACGTTTCCCTGGGCGAAATCGCAGCGCAGCGGCGCCCGATAACCAAAACGTACTCACTGGCGGCACGAAAACCGCACCCGTTGCCCCAAAGCTTAATGGTAAAGATTTTATCGGCCCCGAATTTGTGGAATTTTCACTGCCTGTTTCGGCTATGCAAGTCAAAGATGGTCAATGGAAAGTCAATGATAACCATACTGTCACTACCCTTGCCCGCGGCGAATTTAGCGCGACGTCATTAAACGAACTGCAAAACGAAACCTCAGTCGAAGGCTCTGGCGGCGGTTATCTTTCTAATGAAATCTCCTATCGTGCCATAGTCTTGCAGCAAAAGTTTAATAGCCATGCCAAGGTCGGCCACATTCACACACCAAGAGTCAAAGGCTATGACGCAGATACTGAGCAAGCCATAGTCGAACAAGTACGCACTATGGTGATGCAGGCGGCAGCGAGTTTATAGCCAAGTCACATTTCCTGAAACAGGCTGAAACTAGCATTGTCAGATAGCGTTCGCTATGATGTGAACGCTTCTGATGTGAACGCTTAGGCAGGCTTAATCACCGATAAGTTTTAAGCACTCAATTTTATCTTTAACCGACGAGATCCAACGCTAACCCTATGCTGAAACCCGCTGACTTACTCAATGCCTTACGCCGTCGCAGCAGTGAAGCACTTGCACCACTGTCAAGGTCGACGTACGCAGCCTTGGGCCAAAGCCAAGATAAGTCGCAGGTGATAACGAGTCCACCAGCACCAAATCCGGCTCAGGCACATATTTTCACCGGTTCATCACGCGCACTCTCGTCACTACAAATTCAAGTACTAGAGCGAATTGAAGCTTGTTATCAAGAGGCCGAGGTATCGCTTAAGCGCACTTTTCCACGCCCAGTCACTCAATTTAGTCTAAGGGGTAAGAGCGCGGGTACAGCTCATCTGCAACAGAATCGCTTGCGATTCAATCCTGTATTGCTACGCGAAAACAGCGAGGCATTTCTGACTGAGGTCGTCCCCCACGAAATTTGTCATTTGCTGTGTTTTCAGCTTTTTGGCAAAACCAAGCCCCACGGTAAAGAATGGCAATCTTTGATGTTAACGGTATTTAAGGTCAATCCGAGTACCACACATAGCTTTAATACCACTTCAGTTACGAGTCGCGATGTTGAGTATCGCTGCGCCTGTGGACCGATTCGACTGAGTATTCGCCGCCATAACAAGGTGTTGCGTGGTGAAAGTCGTTATATTTGTAAACGCTGTAAGACCCATTTAACTGCGTTCTAGCGACTTTCAGCAAACAAAACTCCCACCTAAGTACGACTCAATTTGCATAAACAGCGATATTTCCCTTACCATCACGCCATAAAAGACGAGCCAAAGGCTCGCGTAGTGTTTGTTATTTTGGGATAAATTTTGAACATAGCTTCTTTAACCGTTAATTCACGGCGACTTTTGTTGTGCCTAATCACTTGGGCGGCGACCTTATCTGTGCCCGCAAGTGCCTCAGTGTCACATCCCAGCAGTTTCAGCCAAGCAAAAACCAAGTCACAGGCGCTCTACGTAGGTAGTCGCCAAGGTACTCTGCCCGCAGTCAGCTTTTACTGTGGCTGTGAAATTCAGATCAAAGGTAAATCGTGGAAACCCGATCTCGCCAGCTGTGGTTATCAAGTCCGTAAACAGGAAACCCGCGCCAACCGTATCGAGTGGGAACACATAGTCCCCGCCTGGGAATTTGGCCATCAACTCCAATGCTGGCAAAAGGGCGGCCGTAAAAACTGTGCCGATAACAGTAATGAATTTAATAAAATGGAATCGGACATGCATAATTTGGTACCCGCAATTGGTGAGGTCAATGGCGATCGCAGCAACTTCCGATTTAGCCAATGGAACGGTAAGGCTGACCAATATGGCCAATGTGCTATGGTAGTCGACTTTAAGAATCGTCAAGCACAACCTCCCGCGAATACCCGCGGTAAGATAGCCAGAACCTACCTCTATATGCAGCAGACCTATGGTCTTAAAATCGCCTCTAGCCAATTAAAATTATTTAAGGCATGGGATAAAACCTATCCAGTTGATACTATTGAGTGCAAACGTGATAACGCCATAGCGCAAACCCAAGGTAACCATAACCCCTTTGTGCAGAATGCCTGTAATGCGCCACCACAGCGTCAACAATTAGCCGAATAAGGTCGACAATGAGAGTCCCAAGAATTTATCAACCTCAGCCATTAGCCATCAATCAACAGTTGAACTTAGACGAAGATGGCGCGGCCCATATCGGCAAGGTGCTACGCATGGGCAACGGCGAACATATCAGTCTATTTAATGGCGATGGCAATGATTATCTTGCTGAAATTGTTGACGCAGGTAAGAAGCATGTCACAGTAAAACTGCTCTCCTGTGAGGCCAATTTATCTGAGTCGCCACTCAACTTGCACTTAGGCCAAGTGATTTCCCGTGGCGATAGAATGGAGTTCACCATTCAAAAATCAGTCGAGCTTGGCGTCAATACTATTACGCCGCTGTTTTCAGATCGCTGCGGTGTGAAACTCAACGGCGAACGCCTAGAGAAAAAAATTCAGCAATGGCAGAAGATCGTCGTGAGCGCCTGTGAGCAATCGGGACGCAGCCAAGTGCCCGTGATTCGCCCAGCGATGGACTTACACGATTGGTGCAGTGAGCCGACCTCAGCGCTTAAACTCAATTTGCATCCACGTGCCGCACACGGTATCAATGGCTTAGATTTGGCCCATACCCGCGTGCGACTATTAATTGGCCCAGAAGGCGGTTTGTCGGCGGAAGAAATCGCCATGACAGAAACCTATCAATTTACCGATGTGTTGCTTGGCCCCAGAGTGCTACGCACCGAAACCGCCTCGCTCACCGCCATTACGGCACTGCAACTCAGATTTGGTGATTTAGGCTAGACCGTCCACAGCCGCACACAGCGGTGGTATAGCACCCCATTATCCAATAAATGCTTTTTTGCCTGCAAACGGCGACAAATAAGGAACAGATTAATGATAAAACTCGGCATAGTGATGGACCCCATCAGTGAGATCAACATTAAGAAAGACTCCAGTTTTGCCATGTTAATGGCCGCGCAGGAAAGAGGTTATCAGCTGTTTTATATGGAAATGGCCGATCTTGCCATGGTCAACGGTGTGGCTATGGCCAATATGCGTCCGTTAACTGTTTTCAATGATGCGAGCAAATGGTTTGAACTCGGCGAAGCTACAGACACGCCAATGAGCGAACTCGACGTGATCTTAATGCGTAAGGACCCGCCATTCGATACTGAGTTTATCTACGCAACTTACATGCTTGAACGCGCCGAAGAACAAGGCGTGTTGATCGTTAACAAGCCACAAAGCTTACGTGATGCTAACGAGAAACTATTTACCGCATGGTTTAGCGAATTCACTCCAGAAACGATCGTAACCCGTGATGCCAAACGTATCCGCGCTTTCCACCAAGCGAAGGGCGATATTATTCTTAAGCCACTTGATGGTATGGGCGGCACCTCGATTTTCCGCGTGAAGCAGGACGACCCAAACCTTGGGGTCATCATAGAAACCTTGACCAGCTATGGCCAACAATATGCCATGGCGCAAGCCTTTATCCCTGAGATAACCAAAGGCGATAAACGCATTTTAGTGGTCGATGGTGAGCCTGTGCCCTACGCCTTGGCGCGTATCCCAATGAAAGGCGAAACCCGTGGTAACTTAGCGGCAGGCGGAAGCGGTGTGGCTCAACCTTTATCCGACAGCGATTGGGCAATTGCCCGCGCCATTGGTCCAGAACTTAAAAAACGTGGACTGATTTTTGTCGGCCTCGATGTCATTGGTGACAAGCTGACTGAGATCAACGTAACCAGTCCAACTTGTATCCGTGAGATCCAAGCAGCATTTAATGTCGACATCACCGGCATGTTAATGGATGCTATTGAAGCACGCATGAACACCAAAGCATAAAAATTTACCAACGAGTTTGTTGATTTAAGGCGCTTTGACATCACAAGCGCCTAGCCACTTTCTAGGGATGTGATATGAGTTTCACCAAAGCGCCATTCTTGTTACTCGGCATAGGTTTATTACTATCGACTCCGACTTGGGCCAACATAGAAACAGGTCCAACGAAAGCACCGTCGCGTCCCAAAAACATTGTCATCATGATAGGTGATGGTATGGGACCGTCTTACACTAGCGCTTACCGTTACTACAAAGATAATCCTGACACAGAGGAAGTCGAACAAACCGTATTCGACCGTTTACTTGTAGGGATGGCGAGCACTTATCCCGCCAGTGTCAGTGGTTATGTTACCGACTCAGCCGCGGCAGCAACTGCGCTCGCCACTGGCGTTAAATCTTACAATGGGGCGATTTCGGTCGATACCCAAAAGCAACCGCTGCCGACCATACTCGAAAAAGCCAAATCCCTTGGCCTTAGCACAGGTGTCGCTGTAACGTCGCAAATCAACCACGCCACGCCAGCCGCCTTTTTGGCCCACAACGAAAGCCGTAAAAACTACGATGCTTTGGCACTCAGCTATCTAGAAACTAACGCCGATGTATTCTTAGGCGGTGGTCAAAAATACTTTACCCCTGAACTATTAGCACAATTTAAAGCCAAGGGTTATCAACATATTACTCGTTTTGAAGATCTCGCCAGCATCACCCAACCTAAAGTGCTGGGACTGTTTGCCGAAGTCCAATTACCTTGGGCGATTGATGAAAAAGATGCGAAAAAACTCAGCACTTTAACCCAAAAAGCACTCAATTTACTGTCGCAGAATGACCAAGGTTTTGTGTTGTTAGTCGAAGGAAGTCTCATCGACTGGGCGGGCCACAATAACGACATCGCCACTGCTATGGGTGAGATGGATGAATTCTCCAATGCCATTGAAGTGGTTGAGCAATTCGTGCGTGAACATCCTGATACCCTGATGGTGATCACCGCCGACCATAACACCGGCGGCCTATCGATTGGCGTCGATGGAAAGTACAACTGGAACCCTGAAATCCTACGCAACGTTTCAGCCAGTACCGACACATTAGCCTTAGCCGCCATCAGCGGTGAACAATGGCAGGCCGATCTTGCCCGCGGTTTAGGTTTTGAGCTCAACGAAGAAGAAATCGCAAAATTAACGGTCGCCAGAATGCAGGGATTAGAAACCATCGCGGTTGCAATTCGCCATGTTATTGATAAGCGAACTGATACAGGTTGGACAACCGACGGTCATACAGGCACAGACGTACAAGTGTTTGCCGCAGGTCCCGCATCTGAGCTGTTTAACGGCCATCAAGACAATACTGATATCGCCAATAAGATTTTCAGCTTATTGCCAAAACCGAAGAAACCTAAAAGCTAAGCGTTAGTCGATTCCGTTCATTAAAGACAATCACATAAGGCAACCGCATAATGCAGTTGCCTTTTTTATTGGGTCTTTTTATTAGGGATTTTATTAGGGATTTTATTAGGTCTTAGCGCAGTGATTCGATGCAAACTGGCTCGGGCATAAATAACAGGTATAATGCCCGCACTTAAGTCTATCGGTGCCAGTAACTGTGTTAACTAATCCATCGCAAGTCATTATTCGTAATCAAGACAGCCTAAGCCAACATAAGGTGTTAGTGCTCAATCATGAAGCCGATCTACTGCCAAAAGCCCTGCTCGATGTCGCGGCCTCGGTCGATGCCCTCGCCTTGGATTATCACCATTATTTACACTTAGCGCCGCACGCGAATTCAAAACTGCGTTGCTACTTCGGCCACGAACTGCCACATCAAGACCCAATTAAACCAGAAAAGTACGATACTGTTATCGTTTATTTCCCCAAGGCTAAACCCCTCGCACCTTATCTGTTTAACCTCGCCGCCAGCAATCTTGTGCCTAACGGCCAACTGTTAGTGGTTGGGGAAAACAAAGGCGGGATTAAGTCTTTAGTTAAACTCTTGCCTGAGTATTTTACGACGGGGATGAAGCTCGATAACGCCCGCCACTGCCTGCTGTTTGGTAGCCATTTAGAGGGCAGCGCCCCGGCAATGAAACTTAGCGACTGGGTCAGTCAGTATCAACTCACAACGCCGCAAGGCGAGATCAGTATCTGTAATTTAGTCGGGGTATTTAGCGAAAAACGGTTAGATCTCGGCACTGAATTATTATTGTCACACCTACCAACACTCTCGGGTCGAGTGCTCGATTTTGGTTGCGGCGCAGGCGTGATCACCGCCGCTCTACTAAAAGCACAACCGAGCCTATCCCTAGAATGTGTTGATATTAATGCCATGGCGTTAGCTTCTTGTGAACTCACCCTGGCGGCCAATGGCATGACAGCCAAAGTGTATCCATCCGATGGGCTCGCGCAAACCACAGGAAAATTTAACGGCATTATCTCTAATCCGCCGTTTCATGATGGCCTCGCCAGCACCACCAGCATAGCGCAGAACTTTGTCACCGATAGTGCTAAGCAATTACAACATAATGGTATTTGGCAAATAGTCGCCAATCGCCACCTGCCCTATTCCGATATTATCGCCGCCGAATTTGGCCAATTGAAAGTGGTTGCCGATAACAACAAGTACAAGTTGTATTACTTCCAGCACAAATAGATGTTTGATTAATAACGCGCAGATGCTTTCGCTGAAGCGCGTTATTGGCAACCCAGCCACTCACTCTTATCCCAATCCCTGTTTGTTTTTAGATAAAACCTCCCTTTCATCGTGTTACAAAATTCAATATTGTGATCTGCCGCATGCCAGCGATTCTGACAATTCCTCACTTATAGTCACTCAACAGCCGTTCCTAACATAGGGATTCGATTTAAAACATCAAAATAATGGTTAAACCTAAAATCAATATAAGTTGTGGTTTATTCAGTAATTTTTGTTATAAAACCAGAGATAACACTGATTATAAGACTCAATTTTTTATAAAAAACTATTTTAAAATTCACTCATAGACCATTAACAACAAAATGACAACATTTGCTGATTTTGCAGCCAAAAAGGCTTCTTTACCCTAAGTTTCTACTGTTATACTCAAAACAGCTTCTTAACAAGAATAAAACGCAATTACTAGGAATGCCCCTATGCTGGACCCTGAACTCATAGAGCTAAACAGCGATAAGACAAAAGCTGAATTGCGCCTGATCCCTAATGTCCATGGTCCAGTCACCCATGAAGACATAATGCGCCTGTTGTCTTTACCTGAATTCGCCGCCCTGTTTCCGCTAGAACCAGCCATTACTAAAACCGTCGCTAAAATCAACTCTCTTTGTAATCAAGACGATGGAAAATTTGAGCTCTATACTACTTTGGCCGAACGTCGCGATGGCAGCATAGCTATCGAGATTAGTCCCGATAAAATGCAAGCCAGTCTTAAACTTACCGCAGCATGGGGTGGTAAACAGATAGATTTGCCAGAGATCCTCACTCATCTCAAAAAAAACAACGTCTGCATGGGGCTAAGCAAACTCAAAATTCAAGCTCTACTAAAGCAACTCAGCACACTCAAGCCAGGGGAAATCTGCCAAAGTGAAATAGCCCAAGGCAAAGCCCCTGTTAATGGACTCAATGCGGTACTAGAACGCAAAGTATTCCTTGCGCGGGAGCGCTTGCTTCAGCCACAAGAGCGCGAAGATGGCAGTGTCGATATGCGCAATTTAGGCGCAATGATCGTTGTTAAAGCCAATGATCTCTTGATGGTTAAACATTTAGCCACCGAAGGCACTCCGGGCTACAACATCAAGGGCGAAGTCCTTAAACAAAAACCAGGTAAGGATGCAGTGCTTCAAGCGGGTACAGGCACAGCTTTTCATCCCAAAGATCCCAATAAGCTGATCGCCACAGTGCCGGGGCAACCCGTCGAAACCCGTACAGGTATGAATGTCGATGATGTACTGCAACTTAAAGATGTCGACATCAGCACAGGCCATGTCACCTTCAAGGGCAGTATTTTAATCACAGGTGATGTCCACGAGGGCATGATAGTTAAAAGCTCAGGCGATATTACCGTGATGGGGTTTGTGGACTCCGCCACCCTTGAAGCAGAAGGCGATGTCACTGTGAGTAAAGGCATCATTGGCCGCCAGATTAAAGCCAATGAATACTCTACCAATATCTATTCTCAAGGCCAGATCAGCGCCCAATTTGTGCAATATTCTCAATTAGTTGCCAAAGGTAATATCTTAGTCACTAAACAGTTGCTGCACAGTAATACCAAAACCGCCGGCAGTTTAACGGTCAGCGATCCTAGCGGTCGTCGTGGTGATCTGGTTGGCGGAGTTGCACACGCTGAAAAAGGCATCACGGCGGTTGTCATAGGTGCAACGGCAGGGACTAAAACTGACGTTTACTGCGCAATGGGACAGGCTGAACTCAAGCAAGATCTCAAGCTACTCGATGAGAGCGTTAAAGCTATGGTTGTCGCCAGTTTAGATATCGAGGCTCGCCTCAATAAACTGCCCCCCAAGTCAGAATGGCAAGCTGACGCGGTTATGATTGAGCAAATAAAGATGATGCTTGATGAGAAGAATCGCATCATGGACGAACGTACCCGTGAAGAGCTTGAATTCGATACCTTTAAACAAGAAGTCGAAGGCTACTACGAAAAATACCGTATCGAAGTGCTTAAACACGTATTCCTTAACGTTGAGCTGCATATAGGTCAAGCAAATCACCGTACGGCACGTGAACACGGCACTTGTTGTATTGCCAATGTTAATCAAGAGATTAACTTTGACTATAACGCCAAGGCAAAAGCTGTACCGAGCACATAAGGTTCACTAGGGTTCTTAACGCCAGTGCTGAGGCAGCTTTCGCTCGGTAGCCAAACCTCTGAACTCGTTCTGGCCTCTATCTATCTTCTCCAAGCGTGGCATACTGCTCACAGATAAACGCACGCAGCAGTATGCCAAGTCACCTTCTTGCTAAATCCTAATCCTTGTCTACTGCCGCCGATTGATCTCAGAGAATACCTCAGAGCCCATTTTAAACTTCCTAAGGATCTGAAATGACTAGCGTTAAGATGTCGAGTATTGAATGGCCAGCGATTGTAAAACTGACTCAAAATGACGAATTACTTTACCTAGAACATCAAAGAGATTGGCTCGAACTGGCCTGTCTCTATCAGCATCACTTCATCGAAACCGATCAATTATTAGACTCCAAAGGGCAGCGATACCTTATCAGTGCCTGTCCACAAAAAATCCATGAAGATCCTGTTGGCGAATTACCTCGATTACTGCGCCAAAAACAGGATTTACCACTCAATGAATTTATCAAATGGGTTCAAAATCATGCCCAAGCACTAGGACAATGTTGTGTTGCTAAACTGGCTTTCACGACAATTGCCCAAGGAATCGAAATTGTTCGTACCCTCGATGAATAAACAGCAAACACATGATAAGCCATAATAAATGGCTATCAATGACTCAGTTAATCAATAAAAAACAATATGACCTTAAAAGCTAATATCCTCATAATCAATTCACAGGCATAATTTGCCGCGGTGCAACAGCGCTAAGCCAGATGGTAAAGCGCTTAAGATGCACTCCAAAATAACCGTTTTCTGCGTCGACTCAAGGGATGACGTTTAAGTTGGCACTAAATATACAAATAGATGGAACCGAAATTGGAACTACTTAAGATTGACTGCTTAGGCAAACAACTGCGCTTAGAAGGCTCGCTCGCGGGCTGGCAACAACTCTACTGGGACAACACCTTAGTCTCACAAAAAGAAGCTTCCGTCGATAATGGCGGCCTCAAAGTCCATGTCTTTGAGCTCACCCACCACAGCAGCCCATTGGTGACAGAAAGTGGTGAGCAAGCCATCGCCATAACAGAAGCTAAAATCCAAGTTCGCCTCGAAACCGATCTCGTTTGGCAGCCTTTCCGCCTCGATTACTGCTTGCTGATGGATGACAAGATTATCGACCAAGGGCGACGGACAGAGAAAGATATCGAACGCCAAACACCAGAAACGCCCATCGTTAAGCAGCAAAAAATCAGCATGATAGGACTCGCCTCCCTCGGCTTTAAGCTGTTAAAGAGCGCTAAAGTCATAAAGGTAGTGTTAGCGGGCGCCAGTGTTGCCGCTTATTCTTGGCTATTCTCCTTCCAATTCGCCCTCGCACTTATCGCCTGTTTGGTATTCCACGAATATGGCCATATTCGCGCAATGAAATATTTTGGGATGAAAACCAAAGGGATTTACCTTATTCCCTTTATGGGCGGACTCGCGCTCTCCGATGAGAAAATTAATACACGTTGGCAAGATGTGGTGATTTCTATCATGGGACCTACCTTTGGGCTCTTGATGTCCATCGCTTCCTTGATTGCTTACCACGCAACGGGCAATGTGTTTTTTGCTGGCCTTGCCGCCTTTAATGCGCTGCTTAACCTATTTAATTTATTGCCTATTTTGCCACTCGATGGCGGCCATATTTTAAAGAGCATCAGTTTTTCGATGAACAGCATCATGGGGCTGGTCGCCTGCGCCGCCGGTGCCGCTTTCGGAGTGTATATCAGCTACACCTTAGGCTTAGCGCTATTGGGCTTCTTGTTGTTGATCGGCAGCTTAGAAATCATCTTCGAGTGGCGAACTCGCCATCAAAGCCATCTGCTGCCATTAGACAGATACGGGCAAATCTTCTCGGTTATTTGGTACTTGCTCACAGTTGGTGCCTTAGTCGGCATCATCTGGCACTTAGCGGGAACGGGCGATGATATGCTCAGCTTGCCGCTGCAAATATTACGCAGTTAATCCACTTAACGGCTAAGCACAGATTCAAACACTCACCCTGAGCAATACAAAAAACCGCTATTAATAGCGGTTTTTTATTTTTCTGTCGCGCTGTGATGCTTTTACAAAAATGCGCTATTCCTTTGCCAAAGGAGGGGCGATATCGCTGCCACCAAGAGCTTGATAAAGCGTCGCTTGGGCGGTGAGTTGGTTGTAACGATTCTCGAGTAAAGCCGCCTCGGCGCTGCGACGATTCTCTTGGGCATCAATCCAATTCTGAATACCGATAGCGCCATTGCGGTACTGGCTCTCATAAATGGCTTCAACGGCCGCCGCTGCGCTAAATTGCTGTGCCAACTTCTCCCCTTGATAACGATATTGCTGCTTAGCCGAAATCGCGTTATCGACATCCTCAAAGGCGGAATAAAGCGTCTTGCGATAATTCACCACTGCGGTTTGATAATCGATATCGGCAATGTCATTATTAATTTGCATTTGATTCCACTGCAAAAAGGGCAAGACTAGCCCTGCGCCTAAACTGCCAACGGGATTGCGTAACAACTCTTTTAACTCAGAGGTCGACTCCCCAACACCGCCGGTTAAACTCAGGCTTGGGAAATAACTCGCATAGGTCGCATCTTTACTCGCCAAGGCGGAGCGCAGTTGATACAAGGAGGCCTTCACATCTGGCCGTCTCACTAATAAATCTGCGGGTACACCCACGCTAACGTCCGGCACTGCTACGTCGGGGAGTTGCTTAATCTCAACCCAAGTTCCCCCTGAAGCTAAACTCTGCACTGGATCAGCGGCTGGCGCTTGATTGAGTAATATCGCGAGGGCGTTTTTAGCCACAGTTAATTGTTGAATAAGCTGGCTATGGGCTGCCTCTTGTCCCGCCATACTGCGCTGAGCTTCGAGCACATTCACTTGCGTCACGGCCCCAGAATCATACTGCCTTTGGGTTAATGCCAGCGTTTGCTGACTGTACTCGATACTCTTTTGGCTTAAATCAATCCGTTGATTTAAATAACCTATCTGCCAATACAAGGATGCAGTGGTCGCCACTAGGCTTTGGGTGGTACTTTCCCTATCTTCGGCGCTCGCCAGCGCCGCCCATTGAGCTTGGTCGATATTGGCCGACACTTTGCCCCACAAATCCACCTCATAACTCACGGACAATTTTGCTTGATAACTCTTAGTCGCATCGCCACCCTCAAGTGGCTGATTACGGGAAGCGTCAAGGTTTGCCGATAACTGTGGGTATAGATCATCCCGCGTTAGCCCTGCCTGCAAGCGTGCTTTAAGCAGCGTTAAGGTCGCCAGGGTTAAGTCATTGTTAGTGATCAACACTTGGCTGACCAGCTTATCGAGCTCGGGCTGATGAAACTGCTGCCACCAAGGGTCGACTTTTACTTGCTCGTTCACTGTGGTGTGTTGCCACTGTTCTGGAATTGCCAATGCAGGCGGTTCAAAGTCTGAACGCATAACACTGCCGCAGCCACTCAGTAGTGCTATGCACAGAGCTGATCCCAAAGCCGTGCAAACAGCAATAGCACAGCTACGAGGCGAAAATGGTCGATTAAATAGTTTATTATTCATGGTGTTATTACTCTCTGGCTAGTGCGTCAACGGGATCTAACTGCGCCGCATTGCGGGCGGGTAAGAAACCAAATAGCACACCAATTAAGGTCGAGCAGGCAAAGGCAGCAACGATGGAGGTGGTAGAATAAATCATTTGGAAACTGCCCCCCGTTTGAGCAAACACCACGCCAATTAAGTAGGACAAGGCGATGCCTAAGGTGCCACCACACAAACACACTAAAATGGCTTCGATAAGGAACTGGCGCAAAATATCGTTCTGGCGCGCACCCACGGCCATACGAACACCGATTTCACGGGTTCGCTCAGTCACAGACACTAACATAATGTTCATCACCCCAATTCCGCCAACGACAAGGGAAATCACCGCGATAGCCGAGATTAGTAAGGTCATGGTCGCAGTGGTTTTTTCGATGTTCTGCCTAATGGTATCGGTATTGATAGTGAAGAAATCTTGCGTGCCGTGGCGCATTTTAAGCAGCGCGATAATGCCCTGCTCCGCCGCGTTACTCGGCACAGTTTCATCGAGTCGAACTGTAATACCATCCAAATAATTTTTACCCACCATACGGCCAGAAACTGTGGTGTAAGGCACCCATACATTAAGCGCATCGCTGTTACCAAAAGCACTTTCTTTGGGTTGAGTCACACCTATGATACGTACGGGTAAATCTCCAAGGAAAATCACTTGCCCTATCGCCGAGTTATTGTCGGCAGCGCTGTTAGGGAAAAGCTCCTTACGGGTGTTGTCATCAATCACCGCATCTTGGGCGAGCGATGCGACACTGGCATCATCCCAAAATTGGCCCTGCGCTAACTCGTACCCTCTTACACGGAAAAACTCAGGTCCCACACCATTCACCGATGCCGATACCGCTTTATTACCAAAACGAACCGTTGCAGTAGAGCCAATGCTTGGCGTCACGCTATCAACATAGGGCAGATTTTTAAGGGCATTGGCGTCCGTTGCGGTTAAGGTGCGCACCCGCGCCGAGCGTCGATCGCCAAAACCTGAACCGGGGCGAATATCAATCGTGTTGGTTCCCATCGAACTGATACTTTTGAGGATGGCCTGCTGCGAGCCTTCACCTAAGGCCACCACAGAAACCACAGAGGCGATACCGATAATAATCCCGAGCATAGTCAAGAAGGTACGTAACCTGTGGGTCGACATCGCCACCAGCGCCATTTTAAGCGCTTCGACATATCTGTCCCACGAAGCCACCCGCGCACGCGAGCTGTCTTTTGCTGCCACTGCACCGCTAGGATTTTGTGGCGCCATATTTTGTAACGTTGAGCTTTGCGACGTCGAAGTTTGTGACGTCGAGCTTTGTGGCTTAGCCGTTTGTTTATCCTGACTGCGCTCATCGCTGATGATCACGCCGTCTTTGATTTCGATAATGCGGTCGGCATATTGGGCCACGTGCATATCATGGGTCACGATAATGATGGTA
The DNA here is from genome assembly GCF_019345615.1 of Shewanella sp. NKUCC01_JLK. Lineage (NCBI taxonomy): Bacteria > Pseudomonadati > Pseudomonadota > Gammaproteobacteria > Alteromonadales > Shewanellaceae > Shewanella > Shewanella sp. NKUCC01_JLK. The sequence continues at coordinate 22,111 of NZ_JAHKRD010000025.1, forward strand.
TGACCGTCGCTGTGAAGCTCCTGCAACAACTGCATCATTTCTTCGCCGCTGTGACTATCCAGCGCACCCGTCGGCTCATCGGCAAGGATCACATCGCCGCCATTCATCAAAGCGCGCGCCACACTGACCCGCTGCTGCTGTCCGCCACTGAGCTGATTGGGTTTATGGTCAAGCCTGTCGCCAAGGCCTAAACGCGTTAACAAATGCTCGGCTCTGTCTTTACGAACCGTGCGTTCTTTACCCGCATACACAGCAGGCACTTCGACGTTGCCTATGGCGGTCAAATCGCCCAGTAAATGATAACGCTGAAAGATAAAACCAAAGTGCTCGCGGCGCAGCTGTGCTAACTCATCAACGTCCATAGTCGAGGTATCTTGGCCGTTGATAAAATACGCGCCCTTTGACGGCTTATCTAAACAACCAAGAATGTTCATTAGGGTCGATTTACCCGAGCCAGAAGCACCAACTATCGCCACCATCTCGCCACGGCCAATCGACAAGTTCACATCTTTCAGCACAGTGAGTTGCTGCTCACCCGCCTGAAAAGTGCGATAACAACCTGAAATTTCAAGTAATGCCGTTGTCACTGTTAAAACCTCACGCTAGGTGGGCGACGTAATTTACTGCTGCCATCATCGGAAGACGGCATGCCAAGCACAACCTGATCGCCTTCCTTCAAACCCGCGGTGATTTCAGCATTGATTTTGTTGTTAATCCCCACAGTGACATCCACATATTGCACTTGGTTATCAACTAATACAGGCACTTGATATTGCGGGCCGCTGCGGGCTTTACGCTCGACAGGCTTAGCCTCTGGCGCCGCGGATTTCTCCCTCGGCTTTATACGCAATATCTGCGCAGGCACTAATAGCGCATCATCGGCCTTAGCTAACACTATAGACACCTGCGCCGTCATGCCGATACGCAAGGTGCGGTCAGGGTTTTCTACATCAAACAGACCATGGTAATAAATGGCGTCTGAGTCGCTAGAGCTCATATTGCTATCGTCGCCATCCATCGAAATCGGCCCAGGTTCAATCGCCCTCAAAACGCCGCGGTAGGGATGATTCGGTTTTCCAAGAACCGTGAAATACACGGCTTGACCCGGATGGACATTGACAACATCCGCTTCGGAAATCTGCGCTTTAACTGTCATGGTATCCAGCTGCGCCATTTCAACTATGGTCGGTGTCGTTTGATTGGCGTTAACGGTTTGCCCCACTTCCACCGCGGAATACACCACAGTGCCATCCATCGGCGCGGTAATTTTGGTATAACCTAAATCGATTCTGGCACTGTCGACGTTAATCTCAGCCTGTTGTTTTTGCGCTTCTAATTGCTCAAGCTCGGCTTGATAAACCGTTAGATTAGCATCGGCCACTTCATAATCGGCGCGAGAACTGGCCTTATCGACAAGCATTTGCTGCTGGCGGCTAAATTCCAATTTAGCTTGGCGGATCTGCGCCTGTTTAGCACGGAACTGAGCATTGATACTTTTGAGTGATGCGAGGGCATCCTTCAAATTATTCTGCTGCGCTAGGCTATCAATCTGAGCAATCAAATCGCCTTTCTTTACTTCATCACCCAGTGCCAGCGGCAAACTTAAGATTTGCCCCGATACCTGTGCGCCCACACTCACCAGTTTGGATGCCTGCAACATGCCATTGGCCAGCACTGAGTTTTCGATATCGCCACGGCGCACCGCTTCAGTCACATAGGTAGGTGCCGTTTCAGGCTTATGCCACATAAAATAAGCACCGCCACTCAGGAGGATTAAGCCGCTTAACGCGAGCAGCAATTTACGCTTTGAGGATTTTTTCATCGGTATTGTCGTGTCCATCAATGCTAAAGACAGCAAGCATTCATCTTGCTAAGGAACTGAAATTGTTCCAACAGTATATAGAGTTAGCCAAAGACAGTAGACGAAGGAAGTGTCGTTAACAGGTAAAGATTTGCAAATATCTGTGTAGAAATTGACAAGGAAAGCACGATTGAGTGGTGCTTAGACTGCCATGCCAATTTAGTGCGTTATCAAATCGTCAGGTGATAAATTGTTGGGGTCTACATTCTATGACTGTGCCACTTGTGGTAGTTCAGCCATTCAAACGAATCTAGATACAGACTTCATTTGATTCTGTTTCAAGAAAAAAATCAACGTCGTGGAGCTTCACCCCACACTTGCAGTGTGCTATCTCTCAGCGGCGGGCGTAAACCTAACTTAGTGCAAATTCAGAGTAATATTTTGGTAAAATTGATTACTTCAAACAATATCATGCGTGGCTACTTATTTGAATTTCATAGATTCATTATGGGATTCGTAAGAGACAATTATCATCAAGGATCCTATTTGATTACAGTAAGACTTGTTACTCCATATTATCATAGGATATTGTCATCACTAGACGTAAAAGCTCTGCTACGGGTTCAAATAGGCTCTCTGGAATCACGTCTCCTGCCTCAACGTGTTTAAATAAGGCGCGGGCCAATGGAATGTTCTCGACAATTGGCACCCCAGCTTTCTCAGCTAATGCCACTATGTGTAAGGCCATGTGATCTTCTGCTTTTTCAAGCACTTTAGGCAACGGCGTCTCACCTTCACTATAATACAAACACACGGCAATGTGGGTTGGATTACGCACAACCACTGTGGCTTTGCGAACGTTACTGGCAAGACTACCAGACGCCACTTCTCGCTGGGTTTCGCGGCGTTTTTGTTTCATTTCGGGGTTACCTTCAGAATCTTTGTATTCTTGCTTGGTGTCATCTTTAGACATTTTGAGTTCTTTCATTAGGCTATAGCGTTGAAATGCATAATCAGCGATCCCAAATATTAAGTAACATCCTAAAAAGCTGCCCCAGAGCCAAGTGATCATGGTCGAAATCACACTGATACCGCAGGCTTCTCCGCATAAAGGCAAGTATTGAAAGGCGTTAACGTAACGATGGAGCAGATAGTAAAACACTAAACTCAGCACTGTGACTTTAACGAGATTTTTAGCGAGCTCAAACAGACTTTTCAGTGAAATAAGTTGCTTAGCATTATTCATGACATTGAGTTTATCCATGCTCGGCATTATAGACTCAGCCGCCCAAACGGGACCTGTTTGGACTAAGTTCCCCACCACTATGGTAAACATGAGTACTAATGTCAGCCCACCTAAAAAACGTAATGCCAGCATGGCGAAGGTACCAACGATTTGCTCGGCCGCAGTTTCAAGGGGAAGATTGATGGCGTGAATGGTTAAGTCGATTAACGCCATAATGGCTTGGACGAGTGCAGGCCCTTCGTAGAGAAAGTACCCGAGAATGATCGCCATCTGTAACCCTGTGACAATTTCAGCACTTTTAATGACCTGACCGCGATTTCTCGCTTCTCGTAAACGTTTTTCTGTGGGTTTTTCTGTTTTCTCGGCCATAGGTCATATCCACCAGGGGCACTAGTGCCCTGCTAAGAGTCCAAACAAAATATCTACGTGCTGCTCTACCCCAGAAATGGTCTGCAGGTAATGGGACAAAGCAAACTGTAAGCTGTAGATCAATAAAAGTAAGACCAAAGCGCTTTTAATGGGCATAGACAAAAAGAAGACGTTTAACTGCTGCGCCGAGCGGTTTACTAGCCCTAAGGCTACATCGACTAAGATCATAATCACCATGGCGGGCATGGCAAAACTGAGACATAGTTGGCACATCAATTGCCACTCATGGGCTATAAACACCATCAAGGGCTGGCTTAGCGTTAAATTAAATCCTGGGGGTAATTGTTGATATGACTGATAAAGTGCAGTTAGCAGAAAATTAAAACCACCCGAGACTAAAAACAGCACAGTAAGAACTTGAGTAAACAGCATGCCATAAATCGATGATTGCAGTCCCATCAATGGGTTAAGTACAGTCGACATGGATGCCCCCCGCATTGTGTCAATTACAAATCCCGCCATATCTATGGCCCAAAAGGGAATGGCGGCACAGAAACCGAGTAACATGCCTACAATAATTTCTTTGCCAAATAGGCTGATGAGCATCCAAGTGTCGGCCTGCTGCAGTATCGGCTGCATTTCATCCATTGCCAGCACAGTAGGTAAAGCAAACATTAAAATCAGACTATTACGGATTAATGCGCTCCCCATTGCCCCCCCTTTAAATAAGGGTAATAGCAGCATCATGCCTAAAGGGCGCATCATACAGAGTGCCAACACCGGAAGTTGTGCTGTTAATAGGTTGGGTAGCAGAGTTGTCATCACTACCCCCCCATTTGGCTAATTTGATCGAAAGCCATGCTGGCGTAATTCAACAGTGAACTACCCATCCAGTGATAACAGACCACAAGTGTCACGCACACGGCGATGAGTTTGATCAGAAACTGCAATGTTTGATCTTGGATTTGGGTCAGGGCTTGAATAAGGCTAACCAAAACTCCGACAACTGAGGCCACGATAACAACAGGTAGCGACAGCAGTAACACCATCCACAGTAGTTCAGAGGTGAAATGTACTATGATAGTTTCACTCATGAGAATGACATCATTAGTTGACTGATCAGTTTTTCCCATCCACCCATCAAGATAAAAATCAACAATTTGAACGGTAGGGCTATCGTCATGGGGGACACCATCATCATGCCCATTGCCAGTAAAATATTGGAGACGATAAGGTCAATTGCGACAAAGGGAAGATAAATGAGTAAACCTATCTTAAATGCCTCTATGAGCTGACTCATAGTAAAGGCTGGCACCATCACTAACAGTGAGTCTTTGGTCAGCACTTGTTGGTATTTTTCGGGCCAGACCTTATGGCCAATATTGGCGAAAAATTCAATCTGAGTATTGCTGGTATTTTTTTCGAGAAATGCGCGGTAGGGTGCTATGGCTTCAGTGTTGATTTGCTCAAATACATTGGGTGCATCGAACACTATAGGAGTGGCTTTTAGATTGTCATTGATTGCCATCCCCACGGGTGCCATGGTGAACAGAGTGAGAATTAATGCGAGGCCGTAAATTGCCATATTGGGTGGGATCTGCTGGATCCCTAAGGCGTTACGTAACATAGAGAACACAATTGCCAATTTCAAGAATGAAGTGCCCATCACGGCGAACAGCGGCAGCAGTGACAAGCAAAACAACATAATGATCAATTGGATTGGATGGTCGAGTAAGGTCATGGAAACCTCCTTTGTGGCTAGGGTTCCATCATGGCGCGCTTTGTGATTGACCTGTATCAGGTGAAGACCTTAGCTAACTAAAAACCGCTGACATATCCGTAAAAGCAACACCATTCCCCTTATACTAGAGCCTCGATTTGTGCGAGTAATCCCGACTCTCCACGCAGGAGATTAATACTTGCCAGAGTTTGGTACAGCTCTTGACCGTACTGATGACTGAACCGTCCTAAACGCACTTGATTATTCAGCGTAACCTCCAGCGTTAACTTATCACCCGTCATCATAGCGCCGAGCTTAGCCAGAGGTAGACTCACTCGACCAATATCGGCGATCAAAGGGGGCTGAATAGCGTCCATCTTAGGCAATAAAGACACAATTTCGAGTTGTGCTTGAGGACCATCAATAGGGGTGATGAACTTGATCTTAGCCAACGGTCCGTCCGCCCATAACAGCGCTTCCCCCTGCTCGATTTGCACATCACCATCGAGCCATAACCCCCCGCCTATTTCGGGTAAGTCAGGTGTAGACGTTATTTGGGGCACAAAACCGGCCACTAAACTCAAACTAACATCCACCGTTTTACCAGAGAATGCTGACCATGACTCAACTTGGCTCTGCCAGTCCTCTTGCGGCCAATCAACTAAGACACAAGCCAATTGACCAGCACTCTCCACGTCGCCCTGTTCCAATTGCGTAGTTTGAAGCGTTAGCACGGGATAAATATCTGGCACCAATCCAAATGGCTTAGGGACTTCTTCAAGGCAATCGACCAACCATTCACCCGCTACATCAAATGCCGCCGCACTAACACAGGGCAATAAATCACAAGCAATCTCAGCCGAGGAAGTTACACCAGTCACTGCGGTTACCCACAGTTGCCAATCCTGTTTAGAACACCACAGACCAGATCCTGATGGAGCATTGCGTCTTTGCCAGAATACTCCATCGCCCCCGATACGCGTCAGTTCGATTTGGCAAGCTTGCTGTGCTAGGCCACGGCCTATAACTTGGCTAGCATTGATCAGTTTATTGATGTTCATTCATCTACCTCGTCACTGCTGTGTTGGTTGGCATAAGATCTAAATGAATAGCAAAGCGTCGCCCTTGTAGTTGCTCGCTGAGTTGAGGTAAGAGTCTTGCGAGCAGTTCCGATTGACGCGCTGTCTTAGGAAACAACTGCAATTGAATTCCTCGTGGTTGGTAACAGGCTTGGATCACTAATCCCATCATAGGGCCATTGAGCAAGCGATAGCATAGTTGCTCACCTTGCCGGATGACTTCGGCCGCTCCTTGTCGGTACACACCACCATCGCGGCTGAGTAGTGCCTTAGCGGTAAGCCGATCTTTGGTAGATATAGTGTTGTCATCTTCCTGTTGACCGCAGAAATAACGGTTAAACAAGCGACGCATTTCTGGATCCGACTCTTGTCTGGCTTCGACACTGGGGAAAGATATTTTCGATGTTCGCACTATCGCCATAGGATTATTCATCGACAACCTCCTGCAGTTTTTGTTGGGATTTAACTAACTGAAGAATCGCCTGCTGCATATGCACCATAGTGGACTCCAACTGCTCTTTTTCTATTACCAACATCTCAGCAGTTTCGGCTAATGTCCTTTCTTTTTGGTATTCTTTCATTAAGGTCAATTTAAAAGTGATTAGCTCAGTTGGAGTTAATATTTGTTCTGGCATCTGCTGCAGACGCAGCCGATTAGTTTGCGCTTGCCACTCGAGATTGATGAGGATTTGCCTGTCAAGTAGCTCCCTGAATTTTTGTCTATGTAGGGCTAGCTCTCGGCGCAATTTAGCTTCTTTGTCACTACGAATTGCGAGTAATCGCTGTAATAATTGCTCGTCTTTCGCTGTAAGTTGGGATGGGTTCATTATTGAGTTCCTCCCATTAATGGCTTAAAAGCAATAATTTCAATTTTTGTAGTGTCTCTTCATAGGGACTGAATTCATTGACTGATTGACACAAAAACTGCTGAATATCCTGATGGCGAGCCACTGCTTCATCGGTTTCTTGATCTTCGCCTTGCACGTATTCACCCACTCGGATGAGTAATTGAACCTCTTGATACAATGCCAGTAACTGGCGCATCTTGGCGGCATTACACCGCTGCTCAGGGCTAACAATCTGATCCATTACCCTGCTGACACTGGCATTGATATCAATTGCAGGGTAATGGCCCGCTCCAGCGAGTCGACGTGATAGCACTATGTGTCCATCAAGTAAGGAACGAACTTCATCGGCGATAGGTTCATTCATATCATCCCCTTCAACCAGTACGGTATATATGCCAGTGATACTACCTTTGGCAGCGGGGCCAGCTCGTTCGACTAAGGCCGATAAATTGACAAAGACACTTGGAGGATAACCGCTAGACACTGGGCTCTCGCCAGCCGCCAACGCAATTTCCCTCGCACTGCGGGCAAATCGGGTCAGTGAATCCACCATCAACAGCACATTCTTACCTTGATCGCGAAAGTACTCAGCAATAGTCGTTGCCGTTAGTGTGGCTTTCATTCGCTCAAGCGGAGGACGATCCGATGTAGCAACCACCATCACAGTGCGTGCTCTTGCCTCTGGCGTGAGGTTATATTCGATAAACTCACGGACTTCACGACCACGCTCGCCGACTAAGGTTAGTACAATCACATCCGCTTGGCAGTGCGCGGCGATCATGCCAAGTAAGGTACTCTTTCCCCCTCCTGCTGCGGCAAAAATACCAATCCTTTGGCCGATGCCACAGGCGAGGGCGCTGTCAATAGCGCGGATCCCCATGGGCATGACAGTATCAATAAGTTGTCGTGATAATGGATTAGGTGCAGAACCTTGGTTAGGCCTTAATGACGTTGCAGTCAGTCCATAGCCATCCATAGGAGCACCAAGGCCATCGACCACTCGACCAAGCAAGCCTTGACCTAAGGGGACTTGATGCCCATGGCCTAAGGTTTCAACTAATTCTCCACTGCATAGTCCCGCCGTAACGTCGAAGGGCGATAACAGGGCTTCATCGCCTTTTACCGCAACGACTTCGGCGCTGAGGCGATTACCAATGAGACAAAGCTCTCCTTGATGTGCACCGGGCAAAGTTGCACGCACGAGTGTGGCCCCCACTTCTTGAACTTTGCCGAAATAGCGAACCGATGGAACAGGCAACAAACTCTGAGTGGCGAATAAACTAGGTTCGAGTTGTGCATAAAGTGTTTCTTTACTGGGTAATTTCATCTATCGCCTCCATTAGCTTGCCAGTGCGGCATCGAGTACCTCACCCACTAAGTCCACTTGGCCTATGACTTTTATTTCTGCATCGTCGCCTAATTCCTGAAACGACAAAACGGGTGTGCTAAATAACTCGCGTTCTACGATTTTTCGCAGGTAACGACGCACATCGAGCGAGGTCAACAGTACACAGGTTTGTTCCGGTGGCAGCTGTTCTTGAATGCAGGTTAATATTTGCTGAGTTTGTGCCATGTCCAAGGCCGAATAAGAGCCAGCAGTCGATTGTCGTATCGATTCACGGATCACATTTTCAATTCCTTCTCCAACCATGAGCACAGCGATCCAACCTTGTGGGGTAGCAAACTTGCGGCGAATATGACGGCGAAGCGCAATCCGTACATACTCAGTTAACATGATGATGTCTTTCTCCTTTGGCACCCATTCGACTAAGGTTTCAAAAATAGTTCGTAAATCGCGCACCGAAATCCCCTCTTCAACTAAGCGTTGTAGGATCTCGGCGACCTTTCCTACTGACAAGAGGCGTTGAAGTTCCTTGACGAGCTCACCGTAACGAGCCTCCATAGCATCCATTAAATACCGGGTTTCTTGTACACCAATAAACTCCCCTGCATAGCGGTCGATCACTTTACCCATCACATAAGCGGGAATTTGCTCATCACGACAAACAGCTAAACCTTGGGCTTCCGCCTGTTCAAGCGCATTACCTTTGATCCAATGCAATCTTTGATTACTAAAAGGAATGGACTCGACACGGCATGGAATCGTTGCGATGGAGTCAATCAAAAGGGCTTCCTGTGGTACTAGCTGCAATTGCAATACAGATTCTTGGTACAAGAGCACATCACAACAACCTAGGCTGCCTTTCTTCGCTATTTGTAATTGGATTTCCGGTAATGGCACGCCTAATTGTTCAAACCATTGCCAACGCAGTTTTTGCAGAGCCTCTTTAACCCCATGGATAGGCACATCGGCTCCAAGATATAAAATCAGTGGTACAGCCCCTGGTGCCATATTGTCGACATTGGCCGTGTCACTTTTGCCTGCTTCAGTGAAATGGCTCTCCTCTCCTTGAGCACTTGCTCGTTTTTGCTGACGCTTCAACCACAATGAAGCCCCTAAAACGACCGAACCGAGTGTGCCGAAGACTAAAATTGGGAAGCCAGGGATTAAAGCAAAGATGAACATGACTATCCCGGCCATTTGCAATGATGCAGGTTGACGCCCTACTTGCATCACTAATTCGTTGGCTAAATTCTGTCTCTGCTCTCCAGGAACTCGGGTCACAATTAAGCCTGCAGTGACTGAAATCAGTAACGAAGGTATTTGGGCTATCAAACCATCCCCGACAGACAAGACTGCATAGGTATTTAATGCTTCGGCAGCCGACATATTGTGCTGCATGACACCGACAGCGATACCACCAATGATATTAGTTAAAATGACAATAATACTGGCTATGGCATCGCCTTTTACAAACTTCATCGCGCCGTCCATCGCGCCATAAAGCTGACTTTCTTTCTGAACTTGTGCCCGTTGACGCTTTGCCTCTTTAGCGTCAATGATGCCAGCACGCATGTCACCATCGATACTCATTTGCTTACCAGGCATACCATCGAGGGAAAAACGTGCACTCACTTCCGCCACCCGCTCAGACCCCTTAGTGATAACGATAAACTGCACTATGGTGATGATGGCAAAGATAATAATTCCGACCGCTAAGTTGCCGCCGACCACGAAGTTACCGAAGGTGTATACAATATCTCCAGCATCATGCTGCAGCAAAATTAAACGACTGGTACTGATAGTAAGTGCCAGACGATATAAGGTTGTGATCAATAGTAGGGATGGAAATACTGAGAACTCTAAAGGGTCACGGATGTATATGGCGATCATCAATAACACTATGGACAAGCCAAGGTTTAAGGCAATTAATACGTCGATCAAAGGTGTCGGTAGAGGCAAGATCATCATAAATACAGCTACCATTAACATGGCACTTAAGATGATATCGTGACGCCCTGCGGCTTTACTTAACCAACGACTGATGAGGTTCATCATTGACCTCCTATGAGCATACGATTTAGGAATTTTTGTTGCAGTTGGTACAAGTGGTACCAATCATGACCCTGGTGTGTCGATGGACAGAGGCAACTGATCATTAAACGGTTTTTGACGATGAACAATCGCTGAACTCTGCCCGCAAAAGCTTCTGGATGCCAACGTGATAAATAAGGTTTGAGATCACGTGCGGGAGTGTTAAGCAACCAAGTCGTCATCAATAATCGTCCTTGATGGCACTCGAGTAACACTCCGTGTGAAGGCCAATGGCATTCAATGCGTTCCTCAAGCTTCACAGGCCAGCGATTCACTAACCGAAAAAATTGTTCGAGGTTGCGCATTAGTAGTAAATCCATATCGCTTCTCCAGCATTAACTCTCGGTCTTATCATCTCCCAGACAATAAAAAGCGGGTATCAGGTGAACACCTGAATACCCGCAAGTACTAAGTCAACAGCGATTCAACCACTATGGATTATCGAGAAGAGTTCTCCATCAATAAGGCCGCATCGATTTCTTCCATACATTGCTGTAATTGTGCTGGTACTATGTCAAGTTCAGCAACCCATTTCATAGCCCGCTCGACTGTTTTCTCCCTGTCTATTGCTTGATTAATTTCTATTTCGTGACTTTTATCATTGGCATATTGTTGCATGCTCTGAACAAAGATCGCCTGCTGTGCATCACTATCGAGGCCGACTAATTGCGGCAGTAAATGTGCTTTTAGCGCGGCTTGGTGTTGTTCAAGCCCCAATACATCCGCCATCGATTTGGGGATTTCTGGGGTGCCTGATACGCTGTGGGCAATTGTCTTAATTATTGAAGTTTGAGATACGGGAGTATGACCCAATTGCGCGAACGCTTGCTCAATTCGTTTTTCTGTCATTTCAGCCTCGGCCGCGCGGGCAGTATCGGCCATGCCTAAAAAATTAGCCCCTTGCAATGTCGACACCACAGCCTTGGAAAAATAGGCGCCTGCCATTAATCCTCCCAGTCCAAGCCCCACAGCTGCCACTATTCCAACGCCACCAGTCCCTAAGGTAAACAATGCCGCCGCGATCGCTCCCGCCGATACCACAGAGGCAACCACAAGTGTCGTCACCACAGCAAAGACTTTGGCTCCCGTTGAAGCATGTTTCCACCAATTAACGATATCTGTGAGTGCACGCTTAACTGCACCGACTTTACCTACTTCAAAACAATCACGGGAGACTGTACCAACATCTTGCAGGGCCTGCCGCTGTAGCATATAACCAGCGATGGCCTCGCCACGAGCACTAAGTCCGCCTTCTGCCTGCATGCCTTTAATTAAAGCATTCACCATAACTTCACTGCTACGATACGCACGCATGTTATTGGCAAGCTGACGTTCTGACCAAGTTTGCAGGACGCCGCCAACTAAGCCGACGACAGGTGTAGCCATCCCTGCGCCAGGAAACATCATCCCAAATACACCGCTTACTAAAGGCCCACCTATGCCTGTATTAGCAGCCCCTTTCGCCCCACCCGCAATATACGGCGCTAACTGTGCCATGTGTAATAACGCAATCATTTGCGGTGTCATAGCGAAATTCGTTTTATCCGGCAGCTCTTCTCTCTTACCTTGCAGAATATCGTGCACTTGGTTTTGTACCGTCCCGGTTTGCCACACTGTGGTGACAGTGTTAACCAGTTCCATTCCAAAAGTCCCTGGGTTGGCCAAAATAATATTGTAGGCTTGAGTTAAATTGCCTGCGAGCTCACGTGCCTCGATCGGATGTGCCATCGACCAATTATGCAGGTCGCCCAGTGCAGCCATCATGTTTTGAGGCGAGGTTAAAACTGACACATTTGCTACGCTAGCTTTCGAGTCTTTAACACTTGATGCTAAAGCGAGATAAGCCTCCGCGACACTGCTCATGTTATTTTTGGCCAACTGTCTAGATAAAATAAGTTCTTCTAAACTTGGACGATATTGGGAAGACCAATTGCCGACAAACTTTTGCACTAACCAACTTTGCCATGCATGCCCACTCGCCATCCCCCCCTGATCTGGATAGCCGCCATTATTTTTTGCTGCAATTGTGGCCTTTTTCAGCTGTAACAAACCATGTTGGTAGGCATCATCGAGATCTTCAATAGAGCGATTAACTTCGGCTAACTGGCGAGTCACAGTGTGAAAAGCTCGCAGTTCAGGGGAACTTGCCTCAGGTTCGGCTAAAGTGAGTACTAGCCCTTCACCATATAACTGCTGTAAATGTGCGGTCAATTTTTCCAGTTTAGCCGATAAAAGATGCTGCTCTTGAGTTAAGGCGCGCACTTTTTCATTATTAGTTTGTAATTCAGGAAGATGGCTAAGAAAATAACTTAAATTGACCTCGGCACGTTCAGCATTTGTTTCCCTCCTAACTTGCGCGAGTTGCTGGGTTAACGCTGACAATTTAGCGACATTATTTCCCGCTATCACTAGCACATCTTGTGCACTCTGCAGTCGATTGAGTCGCTCAACTAAAGTTCGGGTCGCATCTTGATCCGCACTAATTTGCACTAGCTCTTGGGTTAGCTGATTGCGCACCGTCTCAGAGGGAACAGCCGACAGCAACTCGGTCACGGCTCGGTGATAATCATTACACAAGGCAAGACGTTCGGTCAGAAAACTGTGATAACGAGCTTGATCTTGCTCAATCTGTGAGACTAGTTGCAGGTTGTTAACATCATCAAACAACGAAATATCTTGCGAATTATTTGGGCTAAAGCTGATGGAGCTCACTCCCTCGAACCAATTAAGATGATGCTGAGTTTGTAGAACTTGCTGCGCTAAACTTGCCACTTGAGGTGTTAAAGTATAGCTATCGAGCTCATTTCTTAGTGTCTGCTCAAGGTCGAGATCATCAAAGTTAACAGGCTCATCGAACTGTAAACGACTGCCTTTCTCGACATATTCTTGTCCGCCAAGATACAGTAATGTTGCGGTGAGATCTTCGAAATGAACCTCTTCCCCAGAAGGGTTGATAGCCTTATACAATATAGTACTGAGTTGGGTTCCAGCCTGTTTCACTGCAGCTAAATGATCTTCGATTTTCACTTGCTTGCCGACAGCGATTAGCGCTTGTTCGCTAAGATTACTGGCCCGAGTAAGGCAGTCGGCCAGTAAGGTTTGTGCTTGTTCTAGCTGGATTAGATGTTGCTCGGCTTCAGCCTGTTGCGCTTCAAATGGAGTCTTAAATGACGAACTCATGGCTAGAGGTTCTTGTATAGGGTTTAGCACAAACTGGTTAATAAGTAATACTAAGCTTTTGATCTCTGGCATTATTTTTTTTTGCCCTGAGACTTCGCTGATGTTCTCCTCATTGAGCATAGAAACTAAGCTTGCCGCTATATATTCAACTCTCTCTGTCTGACTGAGTTCATTTTGCATTAAAGGGGAAAACAGTTGATAACTACTCACTAAAGTATCCGCTGTCAGTTTGTTTTGTAGTGCATAGGGAAGCTGGGCATGAAACTCAGATAAGGCTAGGCGCATCGGGGTCGATACTAATAAGGCTTGCTCAAATGTCTGCATCGCCGTAGTTAACACATCATATTGCGATAATCCCAGATTGACTTCGGCCAGTAGCGGCGACAGAACACTGCTCTGCTCCACCGACAAATTAGCTTTCAATTCAGCGACTAGGGTTAAAGCCTGCTTAATTTGCACTAGCCCAAATTTAACATGATCACGCATTGCAGTCAGTTCATCGCTGCTAATCAAGGGATCTCGACTCTGATTTAAATTCTGTATACATGTCGCTAGCTGAGTGTCGCTAAGTACTTGATTATAATTTTTAATAGCTTGTTGTAAGGTTTTAATGGGTTCAGGTTCTGAATACACCCAAGACGCCAGCCAAGTTTGAGTGGTCGGCATAGTTAATTTTTGAGGTACTGGTGTAGTTAACAACTGCTTAAGGCATTGATTCTGTGTGTGTAAAATATCCTGTGGCGTAATAAGCTGCTGGCTTAAAATATGGAAAGCCGTTCCCCTGATGTCTTTATCGACGGATATAGGTTCTGCTGAAGGTTTAAGCACTGATGGGCTGAGTGTTTGCTTCTCCGACGATTTAGACTCAATCCCGCTCTGGGAAGGTAAAGCAAGAACTTTTAGCGTATCTTCATTAGTCTCGCATATGTTTAAAGGAGGGAGCGGCATAAATGCTTCACACCGCTCGGTGAGTTGCTCGATCGTGCGCCGAGTTAATGGAGTATGACCGGACAAATCGACAGCATCTACCATATCCAGTGCAATATCATGACCAAATCTTACCGCCAATGCCTGCAAGAACACACCCAACACTTGCTTATTATCGAGTGACAAGCCATTGACATAATCTTGGACCGCTTGGGTATTTTTGAGTAAAGGAATATGGCTCAGCATGCTAAGTAATTTTTCTTTAAAGCCTTCTTTGGCAACTATAATCGTCGGTATACCCTCGGGGGTATCGACTAAGGAAAGACGGCCGTCAAGCTTAGCCGCATGACTAAATGCACTGATATCTAAGGCCATATTATTGCCCCCCCACACTAAGATTTATGGTATTTATTGATGAGGTTGCCCCAGTCATTTCGGTTTCAACATGGCTCTGCAGAGCTTGATACGTGTCGACTAAGTCACCGAGAAATTCGCTGAGCAGGGGGGAACTGGCTGGCATAGGAATAAATGTTAAATATAACAAAGCATCGGACTGAGGCTCATAGCAGATGCAGCCCTTACCTTGTTCGGCAAGTTTGAGATTCAATTGCAAACAAGCTTGCCAATAGTGGTTTTCAGTCAGCTGCGGCTTCTGAGCGAGCATGCAATAAAAGGTCCATTGCGCATCGCCGTAACGTATAGAGATCATTAATTTTTGATCTAGCATTAGCAGACATTGTCCATTAGCATCAAACACTAATGGTAAGCCGAGTGCTTGGCCGAGCTGAGCTAATAATTGGTCATGTACATTCATCTAGCGTCCCCTCAATTGGTGAAAGTGTGACCTTGATGAAAGTTTGTCCTGAGTCAGGAGGAATGAATATCAGGTGTACACCTGAGACTAATCGAGTTCTAACTTAAATACCTGTTGTATTACGGGTCAGTCTCGAGTCTTATGCGGCAAAAAAAATCTCGCAGGTCAATCAAGCAACCATGCGTCAGCGAATGGACAGTATAGGTATTCCACATGGTCTGAATGTAGATCTTTCCTGTAATATCATCACAGTTGCCTGAGTTCTGCGTTACGCTAACATTAGCAGATGCTCATTATTCCTGATCACACCAGTCATCGAGTAAGCCCAACATGGCCTCTTCAATATGTTCTTTCTGTTCTGGATCGCGAAAACATGCCAGAGGAATAATACTCAGCAGTTCCCGCCAGCGCCGCAGAAATCCCAATCGTCTTGCGGGCATTAAAGGTAATAATCGTATTTGTTCATCTATCCATTGGGGATACACCCAAGCTTGTTCTGTCAGTTGTAACGTGACTTTTAACACTTGTTCACCATCAAGCTGAGTCGCACGGGCGAGCATATAGCAATGTTCCTCTATCGTAAGAAAAATAAGCAATCGACGTAAGTCATCTACCGCTGCAGCTATTTTGACCATGTTTCTCCCGCTGTGCTGATCGCTCAGAGGTTCAGATAGTGCTCTAAGCAACACACGGATCCGCTTACGGCGGTCAGGAAGATGCTGAAGTAATTCAAACCATTTGGCTAGGCCGGCATCGCCTCGAACCGCTTGTTGATAAAGTTGTTGCAAGGCTTGCAGACCAGCATGATCGAGTGCAACGCCTTCAAGGGCGGCAAATAATGCTATTTCAGCTCCTTCTTGCGAGAGTAATTCTGTCAGTAATTTGCGTAGCTTATTATGGGCGGATTGACCTAATTTTCCTGACATGACTAGCGCCATCATTAATAGCATCATGTTACCGCTGTCTAAACCCAATTGTTTAAGTTGCGAAAGGATCTCATCACCATCGCCTAAGCTCGCAAACTGTTCGGCCAGTTTATTGACTGTGCTTGCTTGCGTGTCTCCCAGTTGTTGCAGTAACTGCTCGAGTGCTGTAAATCGGGGATCAGTTGGCTCTTTACCTGAGGTTAACTTTTTCAAATGGCTGCTTAATCCGAGACTTAATCCTTCCATGGTCTCTTCCAATGCTTCAGAACGCACTTCCGCTAATTCTGCGGCCGCCATGTCTGTTACATTGTTTGCCGGAAACACTTGTCCATGGGTTTCGTTAACACTCGCTGTGTTATGAAAATCCACTGCGTTGGCACCATCGATACGCACCATAATAAGCTCCTTAGCCAACGCCCTTTAATGGTTCGGGGACAAACGCCGCCAGTAATTGCTGTAAGTGTTCATTAAGATCAATTTTAGCTGTCATAGTCGAAGAACTTAATTCGGCCTGCCCAGAGACTAACTCCGCTGATACTTGCACTGTCATACGGCCATCGAATGCCTTGGCTAGCGCGGCAAAATCATCATTTGAAACCAGCAGTGTTAAGGCACCTTGCCCTACTCGTTCACAGACTTGATCGGATAACCGTTTGATTAGAAATGCAGACAACTCATGTTCTTGCATCCAAGTCGTCAGCACTTTTTTAATTTGCTCGGCAATATTGGCATGTAATTTATCGGTAAGCGATTGAATTAACTGGGCTTCGTTATAATGCCAGCTAATGGCCTCATCGATGGCCACAGCTTTAGCTTGCTGTTGCCACTGTGCGCTAAGCGCTTGGGCATCCTGTTGTGCTTGCTCTAGTATCTGCTCACTACGAGTTTGCGCGGCATCGCGTTGACGGCGGGCTTTTTTGAGTGCTTTGGCAATTCGCGTACGAACTAAGTGTTCCATATCCGCTAACTCACTCGCCCGATGTAACGCTGTGGCGCTGATCAAATGATGGCCTTCACGACGGAGCTCGCAAGGGCGTACCTCAATTAAAAATGGGTTCATAGTAGTCGCTCCAATCTCATTAACCAGCGAGGAATATCTAAGGAAATAGGTGCTAGGGAGTCCGCTTTACATGGCAATGTTGCTTGCACAGGTAAGGTCAAGGCTAATGCCCGCCAGAACGGTTTGTTTCCCCATAATTGTCCTATCAGGTTAATAGCGCAGGTCTGGGCTACGCCAACTAACTCTGTCGCAGTCACTTCGTCTCGATAGGCATATGTTGTAAGTTGGGGCCTCTGGGGCCACAAATTCCAAATTTGTTGAATTTGTGCGTGGCTTAACTCTTGATGCAAGGCATCACGATATTCACGTAATGACACATAATCAGGGCGGTTGAGGAGAAAGAGCCCCAACGCCGTCACTATGGCACTGAGTTTATGCCGGCAGGCTAACAGGTTAGCCTCGAGCTCATTAAATTCCTTTGGTAAATCTTGACCTGCCAAACCATAACGGGAAACCACAACTGCTTCGATTCGCTGCGCTAATCGGGTACCCGCTTGATACTGTGCCTGCCAAAGAGTTAATTGTAATTCTTGCCACCAGCTCGGATGCATAGTCGCAACAGGTTGCCAAACGAGACGATTGAAGGCCAATAATGCTGGTGATACAACTCGATTTAACTTATTTTGGCCAGTAGCTTCGACCCGTATTAGTGGTTGATTAGGGGTCAAGTCCTCCATAGTTCCTCCAGAAACAACAATTGTTATGGTTACTTACGTCTCATCCACCACATACCGCCTATGCTGAGTAGCATTATTCCAGATAAGCTGATCACTAATGGTAACTTGTACGCTTCGACCTGGGCTAAAAATTGAGATGAACTACTGCTAGTGGGCTGGGTAATTGCTTGATAGCGATAACTCGCAGCTTGCAAAAAGACACTGATATTATCGTAACTCAGTCCTGGAACGGCATTCTGCACTAAGCTCTTAATCTGATTTTCCGTATTTGTTAAGTTAGCCTGAGGTGAATATTTAATGTATACGGAGGCCGACTTAGTCTGTGCAATCTGACGCCCTGAGTCGGGTGCTGGTTCAGCAATAGACACCCTAGCGCTAATCACCCCATCCATACTCGACAAGGTACGCTCAAGTTGTTGCTCTTTTAGATAACCCATTTTCGCTTCCTCTTGGGCGGGTGAAGTCACTAACTGACCCGAAGGGAACAAATCCTCGATATTGGCATAATGAGGTTTAGGAAAGCCATTTTGCCTCAGTAATTCAACGGCATTGATAAATTGATCTTTATCTATTTTTAAGGACACATTACCTGATTTTTGATCCGCTTCAGCACTGGCATCTATGTGATTAAGCATCAACAGGGCGACCATTTGATTCGCTTCATCTTGTGGAAGATCTCGATAGAGATCGACTTTGCATCCAGTCAATGCGAAGACGAGCAACAATATTGACCATTTAGAATATTTCATTGCATATTCACCAATTTGTTTATGGATTGGGAGACGGCGCCCGCAGTCTTTGCCGCCAAATCGACCTCAACGATGGCTTTACCCATCAAGAGCTGTCCGCCTAACATGGCCTCTGGAGAGGGTGAGTGGCCGACTCCGTGACTTTCAGCACTCTGTATCACACCTTGTAATGAACCCGAAGCCTGTGGCTGAGTTGCTATGTTAACCGCCTGACTTATATCCGATCCCCCTAATTGCATTAATTGTGAAAACTGGCTTGCTAAGTTAGGGTCTGCTTCTGTAGTTTTGCTGGCTTGCTGGGTGACTTTAGCAAGCTGACTTAGGCTATGAATTTCCATTGGAACCTCCACGTAACATCTGTGAAATAATTTCACTCCGCCCAGCTGTTGGGCCTGAACCTGAAAATAAAAACCTTAATCCTTGGGCTGCTTCAGTCTGACAAGAAGCTAATTCCCTTAATGCTTTAGTATTTTCATTTAAACCAAAGTAAATAAGGCTGGCACAAATATGTCTGTCTTCATCATCGCTAATCAGTTGAGGAAAAATGGCTAGCAAAGCATAGGCTTGCGATGTTAGACCATGGTTTGAGGCGGCAATGGCAGCCTCTACTAACAGTTGTTTATCGGCACTGGTTAACATAATTTATCCTTGCAATCGAAGGGGGTTAAATCTTAGAAATGATCCCTTGGATCATGTCTTTAATCGCTTTTATCATGGCACTCTCATAGCCGACAAAGTTAGAGTATTGCTGCATGGCAAATTGGGCTTTGATCATCTTGTCGGGATCGGTCAAATCGCCTGCAGACATCTTGGCCTGTACCTCTTGAGCTGAGCGCGTCGATAGCTGAGACAATTGATTAACTATGGCACTTAAGTCCATGGGACCTCCTTATACAAAGGTTGCACGCAGTACGGTTGGGCTGCATAAATAACGTTTCTTAAACGATTCGGTAAAATGTGCGTGATTACTAAAACCACTATCTAAGGCAATATCGGCGACTTTTTTCTCAGTCACCATAAGTTGCTGACGGGCATAACTTAAGCGCCGTTCTAACAACCATTGCTTTGCCGATACACCATAGTTTTTATAAAACAAGAAATTGAGTCGGCGTACTTCAATGCCTAAATTTTCGGCAAAGCGTGTGACTGGCCAAGGTTGCATAAAATTGCCCTCAAGATAGCTCAGCATCTTGTCGTTATGGGCTAAGAAGTAACGCATTAAACCGGAAAAGTAACGGTTATCCATGCCAAGACAGTACATAAAAATAAACTTAATCAATAAATTATGATTACCTTTCAACTGTTCTATGACATTGCTTAACTCATCAAATACAGGGAGTATTTTTGTTGATTCAGGTTGAAATCGATTCATCTCAGCACTCGGGCCAATCAGATCGGCAATTTCGTGAAATAATGCGTGTAGCTCACCTGGATAACAAAAGATGCTCATCCAATTGTCACGACTCAAAGCAGAAGCTGTTGCCTCCTCAGTGGTTACAACTAACTGATTACTGCCGACCGCTAGATTTTCACCCTGATAGTGGATTTTCCCTGGCTGTCGAAACAAAATTATTTGTATTGCACTCATATGGATTAACCCTTACTGCAAACTATGATTCATTGTGAAACGCGAGCGGATAGGTTGACATCAGGTGTTAACCTGAGATCTGAATTCGCTTAAATGCAGCTGCGTCAACAACGACTTATGAGAAACTAACCCGTGGGATAAGAATCGAAGGAACGACTGAAAAAGAAAACGATTGATACACTAGCCAGCATCCTTGCTGACGGTCCGTAATGACTCAGACTAAGCCACTGCGTAATGCATTAAGATCTTGACCCCGTTGAACTTGTTTATGAATTAGCAGGAGGTCATACACTTTATGGTCAATTTGTGCAGAACTGAAACTATGGCCCTCTTTTCCGTATAACCCCTTTTTTTCAATATGTTTATCGACGACCCGATTCATTTTCTCGGTCAAACAATGGAGTGTTTTTAAGACTAATCTATCTCTAACTGCGGTCATTATTGCGGGATCTACGTGTTCTACTCGATCGAGATGTACTCTATCGACTAGGACCCTTGCAGCGCTCTCAAGGGCACTCTTGCCTGCACCGTGTCTATCGATTTCGAGCATAGTAGCGATATCAGCCAGTACCTGTTTGTTCACCTTAGGACTCGCAAGATAACTGCCATGCTGGATCAATTTGTCTAACTTTAGGGCTGCATAGCATAAGATGTGCTGCTTAGCGGCATCTTGCTTATCAGCTTGCGTTCCCAGGGCATTAAACGCGGATTTACATGCTTTTGCCACCACAGTATCCCCGTCTCTGCTAAGCCATAGTGCATCAGATAATTGCGTAATGTGTTGGTCTTTAATCGCTTGTCTTTGAGTTATCGCTTGATCTGGCGATAACCGAATTGCTTGCCTTGCGTTCTCTGAGGGAGAAAAACGGCCTAACCCAGTCGCTATGCTAGCGTTAAAGGCGTTACTGCTTAACATATTGTCTCCTCGCTATATTGTTTAAGGACTGTTATTGATTTAGCTAAAGCTATTATTTCTAGCTCTCGCAGGCTGTAATGCTGCCAATTGCTGCTGTAGCATTTGTAGCTGCTGCATCACGCCTGATAGTTGAACGTTGGATTTATCGAAGCGTGACTGTAGTTGCTCAAATTGATTTTGACTCTGCAGTAGCAATCCCTCTTTCTCTGCAAGTTGTTGCTGTAATGTTTGATTAGTTCCTCTGAATCGCTCACTCTGTTTCATACGGATTTCGGCATCAAATTGTGCCGTTTTTTCATTGGCTTGGCTCTCTTTCAGTGCTAACTGCACCTCACTGAGTTTCATATTACCTTGCTGTGTAAGGACAGAGGCTTGTAACTGACGCAGTAGGTATGCTTTTACGCTAGACACTTCTGCTTCGAATGATTTATTTTGAGAAGTACCTTTTAACTTATCCAGTACCTTGGTCGAGGTATGGTTCACTAAACCGATAACCCCTTCTACGACAGGTTCGGCGCTTCTACGGGCCATATTCACCATATTAACTGTGCCAGCAATATGCGCGGGAAGAGAGGGAGGAGATACCACCGCACTCCATAAAGTGCCTACTGCTAGCGCAACTCTTGAGCTAATGGAAACGGCTTTGCCCCACCACTGTGCTCTATCATCATTTACCCCCATCTTGCTTAACAAGATATTTAGCGCATTAGCAATGGAATCGCTGCCCATGGCGAGTCCTTCTCCCCCAGCCGCTTTACTGCGCCAGTCAGCAAAAGCACAACCCGCGTCGGCGACCGCTAAGGTAAAAGCAACGCCAGAGGCTATCAATAAGGGAACCCCTGCGCCCCCCGTGAGTATTGTGGCAGCGATAGACACGCCAAGCGCAATACCAGCAAAAGCCACCGAAGCGAGCTTACTAAAAAAGCCGGACTTGGCCAGATCTACCCCCACTTTTTTAGCCTCATCGGCAGCCACTTTAGCTTCATCCCGAGTCAGTTGTGCCTTGGATTGAATATCAGTGACCTTACCGTCGACTTCAGAGCTCAGGGGCACTTGTTTGGGATCAAAACTGCCTAATTGTGTTTTTAACAAGGCGCGGGCCGAACTGACTAAATCTAAACTACTTAAAGTCGGGGATGATAAAGGAACATGTGTTAACTCATTCATAATAAACCTCTTTCAATAATATAAATGAAGATTGCAAATCCTATTGTCTATTGATTATTGAGAGCACTAAGCAATTGCTGTGCTTGCTCCCCCACAAAATGGTGCTCTGGCTTACTGTAGCTCTGTGAGATAGCCATCTGTAACGCTTCGATTGCCGAGGCGTCATCATCTAAGCTCAGAAAGCACTGCGCAATGCGGAAACTCGCGTCGGGAGAGCAGGCATCCATCACGAGTGCATAACCATAGAAGGTCAAGGCATGCTGGTATTCACCTAGCCAATGTAGGCAAGACCCCAGTCCAAGATGAAAACGTCTATCCCAAGGCTGATGCATGACCAAATAGGTAAAATCGACAATCGCTTCTGCGGGTAAGCCTGCCTGATATTTACTCGTACCTGATAGGTAAATTAGCTCGAGATCTTGACTCGTTAAGCCAGCTTGCTCAGCTAAGGTCTGTTGTTCGACTAAGGCTAACTTGCAGGCTGCTTCAAGCTTTTCAAAATCTAATTCAATCTCTTTATTTATCATTTGAGGTGCCTTTAGCGGTTCAATTTAAATGCATTTACGGGGATCCACTCGACAATGCGAAAATCTATCCATTAGTATGAAAAAAAGATGATGCTCATTCGTTTTTGGCTAGGTAAATGTTCACGAATAAGTGTCTTAAATCGGATTGCTATCCTGTATCTGAATAACGAGAAAATCGTAAACTATCCGATTGAATGCCTTATCTACTTAAAGTTTCGGCAAGTCTCCTGTGGTATGGAGTGTGATAGGTGCTAGGTCTCGGCCCTGAGCATTATATTGGCTATCTAACGCGGTGCGATCCTCAGGGTGCTGAAGATCATAGCTTTTACCATTTTGTCCATCGACCAAAAAACATTTACCCGAATCGAAGTGAAAAAAATTCATGGCATGGGAATCTTTTCCCCCACTGACAGGGACAGTGACTATGGCTCGCTTTCCTTGAGGCAAGGCGCTAAATAATAACGATGAGACAGACTGTTCAGGCGATAACCCTATCGTTTGGCTCTGAGCCGTAACTTGACTGATAACACCCGCTCTCGTGTCTATCGCTTCCCAAAACTTGAGCGGAACGACGCTATCATTTTGTCGAGCCAACATGAGTCCCATATTGACATCGACAGCCTTAGCGCATGTTATACAATTACGTAATGCAATCGCACCTGAGTTGCGTCCAACAAGGTAATCGAACGCGTTCTGCATGCCTCCGTGAAATTTATACGGGTTAGCTTTAGTCGCGAGATAATGCAGGCCTTCATTGATATCCAACTGAAGTAATTTATAACAGTTATCACCTATGGTGGTGGTTTGGTGCTGCCCTATACCTTGGTAGAATGTAGCTTCATCGGCATAAACATCCGCTTGGGATTCGCCAAGATTAATATTCTCATCACATAAAACAAAATCATCGAAATTGTCTAGTTGCGGTGCATCTTTGGGGGCGGGTAAACCATAAAGAGCCCCTAAATTGGTATTACCTACTTTGGCCTGATATAGCACTCGTATTAGCCCTTCATCCTCCATGCCATGAGCAGTAACGTAATTAAGTAATTCGTAACGAGATGGTGTGACGGCATAACGCAGAAAATTATCCTCACAGCTCATAAAACCTTTAGCCACCAAGTCGCCAATATTTTTATAATCATTTGAAGATAAAGCATTTTTAAGTAAACCGCCGCGAAATTCACCATTTGTTTCAGCGCGATTAGAGAAGGTCCACTGAAGATCGCCAAATTGAGCGACAAAGGTCGCAGCTTCGCTATCATTAGGGAGAATTCCAGTAAACTTTTCACTGCTAAAGCGAGGATCTGTCAAGCTATTTCGTAAGGCTTGTTGTACAACTTGATTGTCAGACATACATTGAATATTGCCTTCAATATACTTTTCCAGCGTGAGTGAAGAGGCCATTTTTCGCAAGTCATCACTGGCCGTTATTGTGGTTTTCACTGCGGCAACTTGATAGAAATGTGTGTCTATATCGCGGTTATCCGTTTGATAAATTGTACGGCCACCAATACTTAGCAACATACGCCATTGCTCACCATTGTCGCCTAGAGCTAATTTAAATTTGGTTTGATGTTGATCGACCGCTAAATTACGTAATGCACAAAACCTTTGTGCCACTTGGGAAGGAGTGAGCACGCCAGGCTGGGTTACTTGCTGATATAAAGCTTGTATCGCTTCGAGTTTCACGCCACCACGAAACCAATCAAGAATTTTGTCCAGTAAGCCCATTTTCCCCGCTTCATCTAAAGTGTTGGCGGTGAGAACCCGCTCTAAGCGGCTCTCGTTAAAGTGATAGGTATGTTGACTACCTAATGCGACTTCGACAGTCATAATCTTTACCTCTTAATTGACCATGCTCATGAACGGCTTTTGTTTGCCCTAGTACACCAACCAAGTCTCGCCATTCTGATTAACTTCCTTGGCGCCTTGTTTGAGCAATACCTCTCTCAGTGCCTGACGAGCGAGACGTTGTGCAGGCCTACCTGCATCATGGATTACCATGCCGCGGATCTGCTGAATATCCGGCAGACTTCGCCTTAAATCACGTAATTGTTCCACTAACTGTAAAACCGCACTGCTGACCCCCGAAGTATTGCCTTTACTGCAAAAGTCACAAATGGTCAGGGTGTTTTCGTCGACGCGATACACCATCGACCAATGGGGACTATCCCAACATTTTCCCCATTCAAACTGGCTGTTTTCAAAATAAGCAGGACTGACTGTCACCCCTTGACGGGCAAGATATTGACTTACACTATCCATATTGATCTCCTTAGTGTTAGGCCGGTTCGACCTAACACTTAATGATGTTGAATAGAAGCACTGCTAGTTATGTACTGCCGAGCTAATGCGGCCGTGCAATTCGACGAGCTCTTTGATCAAGGAGCGCATCTGCTCTGAAATTTGCTTTGCTTTATCATTCAGATCATTAACACCCTTGATATAGCTCTGGGCGTTACTCGCCTTAAAATCACCGATAGTGCGCTCTAGTTCAGCCTCTTTGCTTATATTGGCACCGACCACTTTGCCTGTGCCTTCAATCCCTTTGCTAAACGCCCCACTCATGTGAGTCGCAGCATCGCCAAACTTGCCCGATAACCCAACCCCTGCCATACCTATCACGCCTCCGGCGATTTCTAATACACCAGTCCAGATACTCGCTTCGCAGGCCTTATCAATGGCGGAACGTTTATCGTCCATAGAGGCAATTTGTACGTCCCAACCGAGTTGTTGCTGCTTAACGTTGTAGTCCTGTAATACGTTGCGTAATTTTTTAAACATCTCGGCCAATTTCAGCATAAGATCATTAATTTGCGAGATAGCATCCATACCGTCACTGGCACAGTTGTCATTCAGTTGATCAGTCTTGTCTGTGTTAACGGGCGCTGGAGTGTGGCCTTGGCCCGAAATAATGTTGATATCTGTCATGGTAAACCTCACTTATACTGTTGAACCTGCGATACGGGCTTGTAGTGCGCCACTCTGACTGATCGCCTTACTGGCACCGTCTAAGCTGTCGCCTTGTTTTTCAATCAGATCTTTTACAGTTTTCATTTGCTGTTCTTTAGCTTTGTCGTACCACTCGTAGCAAAACTCTAAGAAATTCTGTTTTAAAATCAGTTCTTCAATTTGCTTTTGCAGTTTGGCTTTCTCAACGGCTATGCTGCCATCGGTAATCGCTTTTCCTGCACCAGCGGTCGCACGGATCACATCTAAGGTCGTAAAAGTACATGCCTTGATTGCCGTTTTAATCACTTCATGGCTAACCTCTTTCACCACTTGCTTAGTGATTTCCTCGGCAGTGACCTGGACGCCTTTCTTAATAGCCTGTTTGCCGACTTCTTCGACAGATCGAGTCACGAGTTGCTCAATCGCCTCTTTACTGAAGGCATCCATCAGACCGCTGGCAAGTTTACGTCCACCCTGTTCAGCGGCTTCTTTTAAACCCTTGCCTAAGTTGGCCATAACTTGGTCAGTAACTTGTTCAGCAACTTGCTTACCAACTTCTTTCGCGACATTAGTGACCGCTTCGGTAGAACCTTTAGTAATACCATCAACGAGTTTAGGAGCCGCTTCCTTCATCGCCGTTTCTGTACCTTTGGCAATTGAACGTGTCGCTGAAATTGCCCGCCCTGCTTGGAAGATATCCAGTGCCATGCCCACTATTTCGCAACCTAATTGCACTTTGCCTGCCACATCAATTACGCTCTGGCATTTATCTTTATCTGCCCCACATAAGATGGCGGTTTCTGCCGCGGCTTTAACCATGCCAGCAACCCCTGCAGCGAGATAGGCAGCACCTCCGGCAATTTCTAATGCGCCCCCCGCAACATCACCAACCGCACAGCGTAAGGCGCCTTCGACCAACTTAATTACACCGTAAATGGCCTCAACCGCTCCGACAATCCAGTCGAAAATGGCTCCGAAAATTCCACCCTTGTGGGCCTTATCAGCTTGCTCGATGGCTTTTGCCAGTTGCTCTTGATATTCCTTCACCTTTTTATCGCGCAGGAACTCTTGAGTATCGGTCATTATCTTGCTAGCTTTCATGGCCGAGCTTGCTGTGTCTGCGAAGGTCGAAATACTGAGATTCGCAGCCATCATGACCATGGAATCCATGGACGCTTTTTCTAATGAATTCAATGATCCCAATCCACCAACAGTGCCCGTCTTAGGATCTGGGGTAAAAAAGGGCGTTAAAATACGCTGCAATGCCCTTTGTGCATCTTTCATTGTGACTGGACCTTGATGCTGATCTTTATGCTCAGTTTGAGTGAGCGTCACAGGCATGGACCAGTCGGGCAAACTTGCTTTGCTAACAGCATGCGCCTGGGCGCTAGCATAATTGGCCGACACATTCTCAGGGCCTCTTTCTGTCACACTGTTAATTGACATGGGAATTCTCCTTAGCGAGTGTGGCTAGCCCGCGCTGTGCACTGGCGGCAATCCCTGTGCTCTCGGGGTGGCCTTCACACCAACGTAGACTGGCGTTAAAGCTTCTCTGGGCATAATCATGGTTACCTAACGCCAAGTAACTCAAACCAGCATGATAAGCGGGTAACGGATTATCGACTTTGATCATCCCTGCCCGGCCCAAACAGAAAATGGCCTCTTCATGTTCGTGTAACTGCTGGCAGCATATCCCTAGAGAAAAGCAGTAGTCGTAATTCCATTGGTCTATGCGCATTAAGAGGTAAAAGATCCGCTTCGCCCCCTGTTGATCACGGCAAGCCATTAACTGCAACGCGTATTGGTACAACACATTCAAGTCACTTTGCTCGACGTCAGCCAACATACGCAGTGAGCCTCCCCGTTGCAGAAAGTGTTCAATTACTTCAAATTCTTCCTGTTTCATAACTGACTCCCTAACGGACATTTTGGGCGATGGATTTATTCATCTCGGCCAACATGGTCTGCATGCTATTGAGTAAACTGACGGTCACGTTATAGGTCTGCATAATTTTCTGCAGTTGCAATTGTGACTGGGAGACAAAGTCAGAGGCACGATTTGAGACCGATTCCAAAGCCGATTTCACCGCTTGCAGCTTGCCTTTATCTAGTCCTCCAGCAGCGCCAAGGGCATTGGCAATCTGTTGCATATGTACCTTACTGATGCTTTGCCATGATTGCTGTCCGACTTCGGGAAGACCCCAGATATAATCACAACAACGCTGACCATCGACCTTGATGCCGTGTTCATCCATATAACTGATCACATCTTGCCAACTCGCCGATTGCATTCCTTCTGGTCCAGCTGCGGCAATTTTGTCTAGTAACTTTTTCAAATAAACAGCGGAGGGATCATTGTGACTGAGATAAGCAGAGATACTCATGCCATCAACTTCAAAGCCATTGTCACTCATATACTTAACGACATCAGCAGGCAGATTTACCGTGGCTTTATCCCCTTGCTTCGCGACTTGAGCTATCGCCTCATCGACGCGATTCGCCATGTCTTGAGCTTGGCGCGACACATCGGCCTTTTGCTGCATTTGGCCATACTTAGCATCGGCCAATTCTGACAACAAATTCATAAACATATACAGTACTGCAATACCTCCAGAGAGCACTGAATCTCCGCGAGACGCTATCTGAGCTTTCACCTCATCCGACGCTTGACTGTTGGTAATACTGGTACCTTGAGTTGCTACATTTGTAATTTCCACAATGATGACCTCCAACAAAAAACGATATCGCACTAAATTAACGAATGTTTTGTGCAATCGACTTGTTCATCTCCGCTAGCATGGTTTGCATACTATTTAATAAACTGACGGTAACGTTGTAAGTCTGCATAATTTTTTGCAGCTGTAGCTGAGATTGTGAAACGAAGTCAGAGGCACGGTTAGATACAGATTCCAACGCCGCTTTCACCGCCTGTAACTTACCTTTATCTAACCCTTTACCGTCGGGGTCATTCTTGGCTAGGTACTTATCGATGGTCATACCATCTATGGTGAAACCATTGTCATGCATGTATTTCACGACATCATCAGGAAGTTTACCTACGGCTTTATCACCATCTTTGGAGACGTTTGCAATGACCTCATCAACCTGATTTGCCATATCTTGCGCTTGACGAGAAACATCAGCTTTTTGCTGCATTTGACTGTATTTGGCATCGGCTAATTCAGAAAGCAGATTCATAAACATATATAAGACTGCAATTCCCCCTGAGAGTACTGAATCACCGCGTGAAGCAATTTGATTTTTGACACTTTCAGGTTGTTGAGAGTTAATAATGCTAGTGCCTTGATTACCTACATTTGAAATATCCATAATAACACCTCATTGATTATTTAAATTAAGCATGATTTTTATTGAACTTACATATAACTTCTAACTTTTTTAACCTTGTCAATCACCTTTTCTTTAGAAGTTGAGTCAATATCATTATCAACTTCGCCAGATTCTATTTTACCTAACAAATTAAATTGTGTTTCGAGACTTTTGAAATGATGTTCCAATTCACTGACTTTATTCATAACAGTATTTTGCTGTAATTCAAATCCACCAGGGAATGCATTCTTTAACTTAATCAGCTTAGCTAATGCTTCAGGATCCCTATCAGAACGTTCAACTAGAAGATTTATTTCTTCTTGTAGCGCTTGAAATTCTTTAATATGTTCTCCAAGTGCTGCTTTACGTTGCTGAAGATCTTGCATAACTGATTTTATATCACTGAACATATCCATAACTAACCCCTTGACTTATATATTAATACTATTATGTATTGAAGATACCTAAAAACGATGGGAATAAAACAAAACTGGTCAAACCACCAGATTAAAATTTAAAGCTATTTTTTATAACGTGAAAAAAGTGTGTCTATAACTATTTCTGCCGCATTGATAGCTTCATCCAACAATGGAATTGTTCCACTATTACCAGATAAGATATTACTGCGCATTTTAGCTAGTCTATTATGGTAAGCCTCCTGTTTGTAATTATGTGATTTAATATCATCCTCAAGCTGTGTAATTCTTGACATAATGCCTCCTAAAAAATAAGTGGTACATGAATTAACTCACCGGCTCTACTGAGATCTAATCCATGAATGTTCATATACTCCACGACATAACCATTATCTAATTTGCTACCCGTTGATAACCGAACACCACTCGATAACTCTATGAATGGAGACTGAGCATTACCACCATAGGTCACCACAGAAGCATTAAATAAATGATTAAGTTCGTTTTGTACTGGAATATTTTGAAATACTAACTTCAATCCATTGGCATGCGTTGGTTCTAATCCTTGCGCAACAGTCATAATCTGTTGCTGTTGTTGTTCACTGACTTTGCCTGTCATGACGATGGCATCATTGATCCGCTCTATCATGAGACCAACCAGTAAATTTTTGTTTCGCAATGCGGAGATTAACGGTTTGAGCTGACTGTCAACCTGATTGCTAACTTGCCAATTAACAAGTCCGGGCAGGTTATTCAAGCTAGACACCGCTTTATCCCAGCGCTCCCCTGACTGAATGGCGCCTGAGATAATGACATTGCTGGGCTCACTACCTAAGGTCACAAGGGCATTGGCAAATCCATTTTGGACTAAGACATCTTTGACATTACGTATCAACTGATCGCCACAAGTGGTCTGCTCTATAAATAAAATACCTTGTCCTTTGATATCACCGAGAAACTGCGCCATACGTTGTGAATCTTGGCAAAAGCCGCTCAGTGTCACCACGCCATCTTTTGACCAATGGGCTTGAACTCCGTTTAAACCGTCGGTCTGCAACTGCTGCGATAACCATTGTGCTTGTGTCAACTCGGCGATAGGCATCTTTGCAGGAGCTAATAACACTGTCGCTAATAGCACCATAGAGAGCATTGAAACTGTCGCCAGTAACCACCACGACTTCTTTGCCTTTGTTTGAAAATGTGATGGTATTGCTTGTTGCTGTAATTCATCGGTGCAATGGCCTAAGAGGATACCCACACCAGCGAGTTCAATAACTTGCCCCAATGGCAACATATTGACTTCGCTTATAGGCTGTCCAGCTATCCAAGTCGGTACCCAAGACTGCAGCCGAACCCCCGCTTCATCGATCAATAAATCCACTTGTTCTACGTGTTCAAGTGTGGCTAACACATCACCATCGGGTCCGATGCTTAAGTTACCAAGAGGCAAAGATAGCTCTCGTCCTTGCAATGGACCGTTTAACCATAAGAGCTTGTATCCTGAAGACATATTAATCTCCTTGGTTAACGGGTTCCGCTTTGATCAGGAACAGACGCATCACGCTTTGAGTGTGGTGATCTGTGCTTCTAAACAAACCGCCCAGTAATGGTAGATCGCCTAGTAACGGGATCTTGTTCTGGGTCGTTTCATCTCTATCTTGTACGAAGCCGCCGAGTAACAGACTCTCCCCCGATTTCAGCGTCGCCTGAGTCGAGATCTCGGAGTTTTGCACTTGTGGTAATGGTTCACTACGGCTCACTGCTTGGCTCTGTTGACCATCCTGAATATTGAGATCCAACATCACAGCCTGATGACCTACTTCATCAATCAATCTTGGTGTGACTCGTAATAGAGAACCAGTGGTCACTGACTCTAATTTAGCGACTTTATCTCCTTCCAACTTAGTGTAAAATGTCACGTTTTTATCGAGTACTGCTTGCACATTGTTTAACGTAACCACAGAGGGACGTGAGAGCACTTTGGCCTTAGAGTTCTTCTCTAGTGCATTGAGGCGCATCATGAAGTTGCCAGTATTGCCTATGACAGTGGAAAAATTGTCACTGCTATCACCACTGTTGAAACTGACTGAACCACCCCCTAATTTGGCTGACGCCGACCAATCTATGCCTAACTGTTTAAAGTCAGAGGCGTCCACATCGAATATCGATACAGACACTTCAATCATGGTGGGCTTAGTATCGAGTTGTCTTATCAAAGAGCCATAAGTGGCCATATCACGGGCACTTCCACGGACTATGATGGCGTTTTGACGAGGATCAGCGGCAAAGACTGGGCCGCTAATATTACTCACAGAACCCGCCACTGCATTGGCGACTTGTGTACCTTGATCCATTTCTTTTAGCACTGTAACTAATCCTGGAATACTCACAGGTTGGCTACGATATTCATAAATAGAGTCTGTGGCAGATGCGTATTTCAGTGGATAGACTTTAACCGTTTCTTGGTTTTCTGTGGTTTGTTTAGCATTGGCATCAAGTTGTGCCGTAAGTTTGGTGACACTGTTAATGCATTCGGGTACACCTGTGACTTGTAAGCCACTGATCCCTGCCATAGATTTAATGTTACAGACCCCCTTATCTAACACTCCTGCACTGCGCAGGTAATGGTCGACCTTAGTCGCGGATAAGCTAGTTAACGGTAGCACTTCACTATTAATTTCACTGGCTTTGTAAACATATAAGACTTCGTTGTTGTAGTACCAAACTAAGCCATAGCGACGGGTCAGATCTTGAATAACGGATTTAGGATCTTGTTCTTGGATTTGGCCGATATAGTTGTCGTTGACCTTGTTACTGACAATGACTGGTACGCCGTAATTGTTGGCAAAGTCTTGGATGACGGAGGCTAGCGCAGTGCCTCGACTGATCATTACAAAGGGTTCACCTTGCCATTTAATGTTTGTCAGTGGTGCAGCCTGAACTAGGCCAATCTGACAAAGTAACAGTAGACTGAGTAGTTTTTTCATACTGTCCTCCCGATAAGTGAAGCTCGATTGCTATCAACAGGTTTAAGCAGGCTCTTTTCGAGAAACCTCGCTATAGCAAGTTGCATGACAATCCCTTGAGATAAAGCTTCATCATCTTGAATTTCATCGTAATAACGCCATAACAACCAGAGTTCACCTCTAAGCTGAAGGCCACAATCTAAGGCGTGATCACTAGCGGCTAATGCGAGCGTTGCTTGTGTTAGCCAATCCACAGCAATATCGGTCGAAATCGCTAGCACTATTGCAATAGATACAGAGGTGTCAGTTTCGAGAACGAGGGCTTGTCTTTCGGCTAAGGTCCAAGTCGTGTTTCCTTCGACGTTTTGGCTAGCCAAGAAGCCACTTTCAATCAATCTCGTCAGCATTTTCACACCCTGTTTCACTTTCATGGGATCAGTATGTAAGTGTCTAAGCCTAGCGCCCATCAGGTGAACACCTTAACTACTTAAGGTAGGTAGATGAAAAATACCAAGCCTCAGTTATTCACCTGATAGCACTGGCCGTTAATGTGGTTAAGATGAGAAAATGGTTCGAATGGATTTCGAAGTTCATGCAAGAACAAGATGAATAGCGTATTTTTAACTGACAAAGGCCGAAATAAGATGAGCAGAGAACATAGATGAAGATCCAATGGAAGTTTTCCTTAGTTACTAAGCTCACAGTCTCCTTTATGTCAGTGCTCGTAGCTCTATGGCTGATGATGGAATATCTATCCTATAACAACACGTTCAGCCATACACTCGAACGCTCCTTAGTTGCCTTTAGTGAGCTCAGCGGATTACGGGCCGAGGTGAGTAATACACTTTTCACCGATGCCAGTTATGATGTGCGCCAGCTCGATAAACAGCTCAAACAGTTCGCTTCAATAGACAAAGTGAATGACCAGGAAATTGTGTCTCATTATTTTCCATTCCAAGCGAAAAGCCATGACGATACTTTGACCATGTGGGTCGCGCAAACATTTGGCAGTGCTGGACAACACAGATATTTAGATACTTTCATCTTGAAACCTAACGAAGGTATTACGATTTATGCAGCATCCGATGCCAATGATGAATATTTTCAAATTCGTCTACGCGAGATAAAACAGCTCTCAGTACAAGCGTCGACTACAGGTTATCGTTGGGGAACACCGCTCAAGGACAAGAATTCAGAAGACTACCACTTAAGTTTCAGTTACTCGAGTGACCCACAGGATCCCCTATCCCCACAAGTCGGTTTTAGTATCAATTTAGCGTCAGCAATGTCACTAAATAATGCATTAGGACCTGGGGACATTAGCTTTTTCATGACACCAAAGGGGGAGTTATTTTCTAAATCTACCTTAACCTTAACTCCGTCGATACTCGTTAAACTCAAAGATGAATTTAGTCATGACCACCCACATGCTAAGAACACCGCACACCCATTAGGCGATTACTATGTCATAAAAGAGCATATTCATGGGCCAGGCTGGCAGCACATCACGTTAATTTCAGATGTCTATCTTAAAGATATGGCGTTAATACCTTTTTTTAAAGAACTGCCATGCGCTCTGTTGGTCTTAGTTTTGACAGCAACTATCCTACTGAATATATTAAAGATTAACCTTAGCAAACCTATGAGAAACTTCGTAAATATCATCAATAATGCCAGTCAGTCGACCTTCGAACACCGACTACCACAGGATCGTAATGACGAGCTGGGACAAATTGCGAAAGCCTATAACCATCTACTCGATACAGTAAAAGAAAGCTATGACGAGTTAGAGCAAAAAGTCACCCTTCGTACCAATGAATTAGCCTTGGCTAAGCAAGAAGCAGAAAAGGCCAATGAACGTAAAACCGAGCATCTAACAACTATCAGCCACGAAATTCGAACTCCATTGAATGGTATTACTGGGTCGCTCGAATTACTACGTAATACCCAACTGACACCTAAGCAAATGGATTTGCGTGATACCGCATATAATTGTGCCAATTCTTTACTCGCCATTATCAATAATTTGTTGGATTTTTCCCGTATAGAAGCCGACCAAATTGAAATGAACTTACAGTCTTACCCCATTTTGAAGTTGGCTGATGATGCAATGATCACCATCCAATCTCGAATCGTGAATAAGCCCATCACCCTGAAATGCTTAGTCAATGCTAATGTCGCCGAGAAAGCACTACTGGATCCTCTGCGTGTCAGGCAAATTCTGGTTAACTTGCTCGGTAATTCGGCTAAATTTACCGAAGCTGGCCAGATTTTATTACGTATCGAAGTGGTTAAGCAGCATCTGTATTTTAGTGTGGAAGACACGGGGGGGGGGGTTGCTATTCAAGATCAGCAGCGTATTTTTGAACCTTTTGCACAAACTTGCCATCATAAATCGGGCACAGGGCTTGGTTTACCTATCTCAGCTAAACTCGCTAGCAAAATGAAAGGCAAACTCACAATGTTTAGCACTTTGGGCGAAGGTAGTACCTTTATTCTCGATTTACCCTTAGTTGATCCAACTGCGCCCCTATGTTTGCCTAATACGGTGATTGTCGCTCCTTTAGCATTACATCCACAACTCACACTCTGGGGAGCTTGCCCCATTGAAGGGGATAATCCGGCATTAGCATCTCCTGAACTGGCTCACTTGCCGGCTCGTTTATGGCAGAGGCTCTTTGAAATTCGCCACAACCTGCCACATAAGCAACGTCAGCATACCCCAACACTTCTCCCTTGGCGGTTAAAGATCCTCTTAGTCGACGATGTCGAAACTAATCGCGATATCATAGGTAAAATGTTGCTTGAATTAGGACAACAAGTCATTGCCGTTAGCAGTGGTGAAGCCGCGTTAGAAAAAGGGACTCGACATATCTTCGATCTTGTCCTTATGGATATTCGTATGCCAGGACTCGACGGTTATCAAACAACGCAACGATGGCGCAATAGTGAAGATATTCTCGATGGTGATTGCCCAATTTTTGCACTCACTGCCAACGCCAATCCTAAAGAGCATGACACAATAGAATCCGCGGGTATGAATAGTTATATCACCAAACCAGTGTCATTGAAGCAACTTAACCATGCACTCGAAGCCGCGGCTGATATGCAGTTAGATCGTGATATGCAGCTCGTGATAAACAATGAAATCGATGCGCCTATGATTGATTTTTCGCATACAGATCTTAATCATAGACTCGCCGTGCATCTGGCAGATATGGCACATCAGGCCAAGTTACATATAGAGAATCAAGCTTGGAAAGAATTGAGTGATGTACTGCATACCATCAAAGGTAGCGCTGGCTTAGCAGGTAAAAAAAACATTGCAAATGAAGCGGCAGATTTAGAGGTAGCACTCGAAACGAAAGAATGTTTGAGCCAAGCAGAATTTAGCGCACTCGATAATTTAATTCAGGCATTAGACGCTGAAAGTTGATCTTAGACTAAAAGTGCAAGCACAGCACAAACTGTGCTTGCGCCACATCCATCTTTATAATCCGAGTCTTTGCACCCAATGCATTAACTCGGCGACGTTATGCGCATTAAGTTTGCGCATTAAATTCATTCTGTGAGTCTCTACCGTTTTTAAACCAATCACTAAATCTTCAGCAATATCACGGTTGCGGCGCCCCTCACAGATCAGTTTTAGCACTTGTTGCTCGCGGGGGGTCAGCAAAGGGATATCCCCATCGACCACTCCACTCAAAGCGGCTATTTGCTGCTCATCTAAACTAGGATCGATAAAGTTTTTGCCCTTACTCACACACTTAATTGCCGCTAATAGTGTGCTCTTAGGGCTATTTTTTAATACATAGCCATTGGCGCCTACATCAAGCGCTTCCCGTGCACTTTTTTCCTCAATCGTCGCCGTTAACATAATAATCATCATCTCTGGCCAACGTTGTCTTAGCTGACGGATCACGTCCAATCCACCCATTCCGGGTAATTTAAGATCCATAAAGACCAGATCTGGCCTGAGTTTGAGGCATTTCTCGTATACCGCAAGCCCATCTTCAACCGAGCCAATCAGATTAAGTTCAGGATAAGGCGCTAAACAGCCTCTTAATCCATCAAAAATCAACGAATGATCATCGACCACTAAAATATTGATCACTTTTCCATGACTAAATGCCATATACGTCCCTAGACTCTAATACTCAAAATCATAAAAAGTTTTTAAAACCATCGATGAAAAAATGATTTAACAGCATTAAAACCCGTTTAATATTTAAGAAATAATGAATTAATCAGTTAAAATAGTTATACAAAAATAGTAATCATGGTGCAAGTTTAATGTATAAAAATAAAAATTGAATAGCAACAAGATTAGTTTTTCTCTCTCAGGTAACTCAGTTTTCCTTCATAACTTTAAGGAATGATGCTGCTGAAGGATTGAGAGCTTCTTCTATATAAGGACATGTGTACCTTAACGGATACAAAACACTTGATGGTAATGGCCGACATTTTTACTGGTTGGGCTTTAGTATAGTTGGTAGAGAAGCTTTTGCAAAAAATTATATCGGGTTACTCAACAATAAATCATTTAACCAAAATAAAGAATAGTTGCTATTTGATAAATTTTATAACGTATGGCCAGTCGTTTAGGCATATCATATTTTAGTAGTTAATCATCTAAGTTCAGACTTACCCATTACTTATAGCTCTTCACTCTCACATTAATCAGCAATTATTTACAATAAGACAATTAACATTTACCCTGGATATAAAATAAACCATTAAAGCCAAGAGAGTTATATAATAGCTAACTATTAACTCTATTAACATTACACCTTAACCATTATTAAATTAATTTTTTAATCTATCATGTACAGTCTAATTACTCTAACACCTTTCAAGCTGGTCAATTTTTTGTTCAATTCATCTAAGAGTTAAAGCAAGTTACTGTTTTAGGAAAAGTGTTTTAGTGATGTATTTATAGAATCATTACACTCATCATAGATACGCTTTCACCTTTAACTTTAAACCTTTATAACTCTTTTTCTGAGGTAATATTGTGATGCCAACTTATTTAACTTGAGGAGATAAAAATGATCCAAGCTAATACTATAACTAAAAATCGCTACCACACTGAAAACCCTAAGTAACTGAAAAATATTAAAGGATGTAGAGGAAACGGCCAAAATTAAAGAAACTCAAGAGTCATTGCTAGCACAATGATTAACACTTGAAGATTTAGCAAGGCAATCTACTGTATCAATAAAACTTCGCAAAAACGTGTAGTAGCCGAACAGCCAGAGCTTACATTTTAATACACTGTTAATCGCGAAAGAGGGTATATAAGCAGAGCACTGTAGGATCCCCTCATAATTCATAACCCCAACAACCATGAGTTAATGAGAGTTCAGTTAGTTTCTTCGCAGCACAAAGCAAATTATCTGCTGATATGGGGTAATC
>NZ_JAHKRD010000026.1:0-49573 GCF_019345615.1 Shewanella sp. NKUCC01_JLK
GTTGGTTAGAATACCGGCCTGTCACGCCGGGGGTCGCGGGTTCGAGTCCCGTCCGCTCCGCCAACATTAAGAGATAAGCCTCATCGAAAGATGAGGCTTTTTTCGTTATGGCGTCGCGGGTAATTCGTGTCAGTGACGCTAATGCTTCGAGCTCGAAGCACATGGTTATCCTCATACTCGGCTATCATGTAGATGAAATCTTTATCAGAATATGAAGCTTTCGCTTCAATGTTAAAAATCAAAACCTACTTTTTGCCGATCTTTATTCCACTTTATCAATATTGTTTCTTTCACGTTCTGAAAACCTCCTGTGCGCGACTTGGCAGTATTGACCTGTGACACTGATCTCGGACAAATTAAACGGTATAATGCCTTATGTCTTTCATGAGTAACGAAAATGAATTGTCGTCTTGGGTGTGGTGCTTGCTGTATTGCGCCTTCAATAAGCAGCGGTATCCCGGGTATGCCAAAGGGTAAGGCTGCGGGTGAGCGTTGTGTGCAATTGAGCGATGCCAATTTATGTTTGATTTTCGGCTCGCCCGATCGTCCTGCGGTTTGTAGTGATTTCGATGCATCTGAAGATGTTTGTGGTCATTCGAACGAAGAGGCGCTTTGGTTGATTACCCAACTCGAATCTCAGACCTCTCATTAAGTTTATCGCTGACAGGTGAAATATGCAGTTAACTCGTTATACCGATTTTGGCGTTCGTACCCTGATGTATTTAGCGGTTCAGCCAGATAGAACAACTTTATTTAGGATTGCTGAAATTACGCAGGTGTTTGATCTGTCACCAAATCATGTCTCTAAGATAGTGCATCATTTAGGCAAGATGGGTTACCTTGAAACCATCCGCGGTAAGATGGGCGGTTTCCGTTTGGGTAAGCCTGCGAGTGAGATTAACCTAGGCCAGTTAGTTCGAGTATTAGAAAACTCACTCGCCCCGATTGATTGCAGCAAACCTTACTGCCGATTTACACCAGCTTGTAAGCTTAAAGGCGTGTTAGCTCAGGCAGTTGAAGCTTATTTGAATGTGCTGGATCAATATACTTTGCTGGATATTGTGAGTAACCGTGATGAGTTAGTCGCCTTGCTGCCAGACTTTTCTATTTCAGTACTGCAACTGGATTAGTACCACTTTTAAGTGCAATACCGATGGGGAGCAAACTCGATGCTGGCACCAGATCAATCCCCTCGGTTTTAAGTCTGTGTAGGTTAGCCTCCAAGAAGCGCATAGTTTCTGGATAGGGATGGGCAATCGCCACCAAGCTACCTTGGGTATGTGCCTGACTTATCATTAAGTTAAATTGTCTCTCGAGTGCATTAGCACTAGTATCATTGTCTAGAAACAGTTGGCGTTTTAGTAAAGGAATGCCTAGCTTATCTGCGTTATCCCCTGCCTTAGTGAATCGTGTTGTCATGCTATCGACAAAATACAGCTGCTCTTGTTTGAGTGTTTCCATGACCCATAGCATGGGATCGTCCAGTTGAGTTAATAGACTCCCCATGTGGTTATTGGCACCTTTGGCAAAGGGAACGCTGTTAATCGCATCAATAACACTGGTGCGAATTTGTGCCTCAGTCATCGTATTGGTTAACCCCCCCAGCCCTAACGTCTTACCATTAAGCGCCTGCATGGGAAGATGTAGCATAATTTCGTGGCCTTTTTGGTGTCCTGCGTTAGCGAGTTCTTTGCCAAGTGGGGTATGGGGTAATACAGAGAGTGTTATTGTATTGGGCAGTGCCAGCACGGCTTTATCTGTATGACGATAACCTATGTCATCAATAATGAGTGCAAGCTGGGCTGCATAGCTTTGAGAAATGCTTAGGGCCAATAGGGCTAAGGAATAAAGTAAGCGCACAATTTCTTCTTATTCATCATGGTGCTGTATCCATGCAATGGCAGAGGTCACTTGATGATCTTGGGCCAGTGATGCATGGGCTGATAGGGCGTCGATTATAGCTAAATTACCAACGCCGGAACCAGTTTCGGCGGCAATTTTTATGTCGGGGATGATCCCTATGTTGTGAATGTTTTCACCTCTAGGAGTATTGTACTGGGCAATGGTGAGTTTAATCGCGTTACCATCTTCTAAAATGGGGATCAGGCTTTGTACTGTACCTTTGCCAAAACTGGTCTCACCTAAGAGTTTAGCACGACCATTTTCTTGTAATGCGGCGGCGAGAACTTCGGATGCAGAGGCCGAGCCTTTGTTGATTAACACTAGCATAGGCACGTTAGTCAGCATGGTTTGCGGTGAGGCATAGTAGTCAGAGTTGGCGTCGAAGAAGCGGCCAGAGGTTGAGACTATGCGTCCTTTAGCGAGAAATAGATCCGCAATTTTAACCGCTTGGTCGAGTAGGCCGCCGGGATTATTACGTAGATCTAAGATAAGTCCTGTGAGTGGTTTGTTTTGCCATTGGCTGAGCGAGCGCACCATATCTTCGGTAGAGTTTTCTTGGAAGTTGCTTAATCTGACATAGCCAATATTGCCATCAAGCAGTTGAGTGCTGACCGACTCTATAGTGATATTGCTTGGCTTGAGTGACACTTTAAAGGTGGCATCGTCATTACTGTGTTTTAGCTCTAAGTTAATACTCTGATTATTGAGACTATGTCTTTTTATTTCAGTAAGGATATCGGCTAGATTCGTTTCAGTCGCCAGGGTGTTGTTAAGTTTAATAATAATATCGCCCGCACGTATTCCCGCTTGCTCTGCGGGAGAATGGGCAAAGGGGGCTATGATGCTGATGTGGTCTTTTTGGGCCGCGACTTCGAAACCGAAACCAAAATACTCACCGCGATTAGAATCTTTAAGATCGAGTAATTCTTGATGATTCAAGAAGCTGGAATAGGGGTCGAGATGTTCAAAAATGCCTTTGATGGCGGCCTGCACTAGCTCTTCTTTGGGAACGGTTTTGATATAGTAAGTTTCAACCGTTTCAAGTACATCTTGTAGTAATGGATAGTCAAAGTTGTCGCGGTAGGATTTCGCGTTCTCTTGGCTGGAGAGGCTGATGGATAGGCCTAAAGTGAGACCTAATCCAACGCAACTGATATAGCGGATCATGTATTTCATAACGGTCCCCTGTGATAAGGGGACCGTTATGATTAGCGACAGTATTTCGCTGGATCGACGGCTTGCCCTTTATGCCTTATTTCAAAGTATAGGCCAGGCTCGCTCTGTCCACCTGAACGTCCGACTAAAGCAATCGCTTCACCGCTTTTTACCATCTCACCAGGGCTTTTTAGTAGGGTTTGAGCGTGACCGTAAAGACTCATATAACCTTTCCCGTGATCGATGACCATAACAAGACCAAAACCGCGTAACCAGTCGGCATAAATGACTTTACCACCTGAAACGGCTCGAATATTTTGCCCTTCTGGTGCAGACAACATAGTGCCTTTCCACACTACTTGACCGGAGCGTTGGCTACCAAAGCTAGCACTCACACGACCTTTTGTCGGCCATTTAAGTTTGCCACTTTGTTTACCAAAGCCTTCCATCGAGGGATTATCTTTCATGGCCCGCAGCGCTTGTTCAACGACGCGCTTTAAGCTGGCCTCTTCAATTTGCAACTGCTCAAGCTCTGCACCCTTAGAATTTAAGGTTCGTTGCAGCTCTTTGATGGTCAGTTGACGCTGATCTTGCTCTTGGCTCAAACGTTTAGCTTGTACTTGTTGTTCGGCGACGAGTTTGGTTAATTGCTTTTGCTTACTCGTTTGCGACACCTTGATCTCATCTAGCTCGGTCAAGGTTTGCTTTAATTCGTTGATTGACTTCATCCGCGCTTTATTGAGGTATTGGTAATAAGCCAACATACGCTCGATAGTGGCGGGACTTTGCTGATTAAGTATCATCTTAGTGTAATCGTGATTACC
Source organism: Shewanella sp. NKUCC01_JLK (assembly GCF_019345615.1). Lineage (NCBI taxonomy): Bacteria > Pseudomonadati > Pseudomonadota > Gammaproteobacteria > Alteromonadales > Shewanellaceae > Shewanella > Shewanella sp. NKUCC01_JLK. The sequence goes on from NZ_JAHKRD010000026.1 coordinate 3,882, forward strand.
GGCAAGATAGGCGCTCGACAGCTGTTTCGACAGTGTTTGTTGTTGAGTCACTTTAAGCGTTTCTAACTCATCTTGACGTTGTTTTAGCTCGGCAAGTTTAGTGTCGATTTGCGCTAAGCTATTTTTGGTGCTGTTGACTTTTTTGGCAGCTGACGCAATCGCTTCTTCATCGCTACGCAGCAATGACAGCAGTTTTTCTCTTTGTTTACTGGTGGTTTTTAATGCGCTTTGTTGTTGATTTATTTGCGTTTGGATTGATTTTAACTCGGACTTACGCTTCTCCAAATCAGAAGCGTGTGCCGAGAAAGATAACATCATAAAGCCAGCAATAATGCTGGCTTTAACAAGGAGTCGAGTGCTCACTAGGTAACGGTTACTCTTTTATGTGGATTAAGGGTTTGCCCGTCATCTCAGCTGGAATGGCTTCGCCGATCAAGGTCAAGATGGTTGGTGCAACATCGCTGAGTTTACCACCTTCATCTATGGTCGCATCGCGTCCAACAAAGACGAAAGGCACGAGTTCACTGGTGTGGGCCGTGTGAGCCTGACCTGTGGTTTCGTCGGTCATTTGCTCGGCATTGCCGTGGTCGGCGGTAATAATACATTCTCCGCCCACTTTCGCCAGCGCATCAACCACACGGCCGATACAAGCGTCGACAGCTTCACAAGCTTTAACTGCGGCATCGAAATTACCCGTGTGGCCAACCATGTCACCATTGGGGTAGTTACAGATGATCACGTCGTACTTAGTTGATTCAATTGCTGCGACTAACTTGTCAGTCAGCTCAGCTGAACTCATCTCAGGCTGTAGATCGTAAGTTGCCACTTTAGGCGAGTTGATTAGGATGCGATCTTCTCCCTCGAATGGCTCTTCTTTACCGCCGTTAAAGAAGAAAGTCACATGGGCGTATTTCTCAGTTTCAGAGATACGCAGCTGAGTACGACCTTGTTTCTGCAGCACTTCACCTAAGGTATTCACTAAGTTTTCAGATGGATAAGCGATAGGTGCTGTGATGTCGCCAGCATACTCAGTCAAAGTGACGAAGTGCATTTTCGGCATAACAGCGCGTTCGAAACCATCGAAGTCTGGGTGAATAAAGCTACGGGTGATTTGACGGGCGCGGTCAGCACGGAAGTTCATAAAAATCAGGGCATCGCCGTCTTTTAAGGTCGCAACTTGACCGTTGGCATCTGTGATCGCAGATGAAGAGACGAATTCGTCGTTTTCGTTACGCTCGTAAGCCGCTTCTAATGCTGTAACGGCATTGTCGTATTGGAATTTTGACTTGCCTTGGGTGATTAAATCGTAGGCTTGTGACACGCGATCCCAACGATTATCCCTGTCCATAGCAAAGTAACGACCAATAATCGATGCGATACGGCCATGGCCTAATGTAGTAAACAGATCATCAAAATGGCTCAAGCTACCCTTAGCACTGCGCGGTGGCGTATCGCGGCCGTCGAGGAAAGCGTGCAGATAAACCTGAGTTGCACCGCGCGCAACGGCCATACGGCACATAGCTTCGATATGCTCTTCATGGCTGTGGACGCCACCGGGAGAAAGCAAGCCCATAATGTGCACAGCTCCGCCAGCTTTGATGGCTGAGTCTACCGCATCACATAGCGCAGGATTTTTTTCAAACTCATGATCTGCAATGGCTTTACTGATACGAGTGAGTTCTTGATAAACCACACGGCCAGAGCCTAAGTTAATATGGCCAACTTCAGAATTTCCCATCTGGCCATCAGGTAAGCCAACATCTAAGCCAGAACCTGAAATCAAACTATGGGGATATTTAGCGTTGAGACGGTCGAGTACCGGAGTCTTGGCGTGGAAAATCGCATTATTATGCGTGTTTTCACGGTAGCCCCAGCCATCGAGGATCAACAACGCGAGCGGACGTTTAGCAGTCGTCATAGTGATACCTTTAAGTTTTATAGAAGCGATAGAAATCTGAAATTGGTCAAATATTACTACGTTAGCGGGGTATGAAAAAGCGCTTTACCCCGATTAAGGTCATCGAATCACTAATTCGCCCGATTCTGTGAGTGGCTTGTGACAAGTACAGAGTCAATTGCACTAAAAGTGCGATCTCGAACTGTGACTAAACTGCTGCATTCTGCCAAGGCAATCGGTATACTCTGTGCCCTTATCGAATTTTCGCCATTTATGCGGGCAATCATCATGCAAGAATATATCGAATTTTTTAAAGCTCACTCAATGCTCAGTCTGGCTTGGGTGGGATTATTTGTTGTGCTTGTCGCGAGTATCATCAAATCGAGCATGTCAAAAATCAAAAGTATTTCTCATCAAGAATTAACGATTATGGTGAATAGACAGGATGCTAAAGTGGTTGATGTGCGCTCGAATGACGAGTTCCGCAAGGGCCATATTGTTGATGCACTTAACGTTACGCTCGCCGATATTAAAAATAATCAGATATCAGCCCTTGAAAAGTATAAAGCCAGTCCCATTATATTGGTATGCAATGCTGGCATGACCTCGTCTCAAGCCGCTCAGCTTTTGAGTAAGCAAGGTTTTGAAAACCTGTACAACTTGAAAGGTGGTATGGGTGAATGGCAGGCAGCAAATATGCCTGTTTCAAAAAGCAAAAGATAAGTTGTCGGCGGCAGTTATGATTTAAGCTGTACTCAATCCACAGGATAGTGCAGTAATAAAGTCATCATTGTTTGGCATACTGATCCTACGGTCGCTAAGGGCTTAATGTAAGTTTTTAGACTGGTTCGATCGATACCCGAATATGGGTACAAGTTGGGATGATACCGAGATCTGATATAGGCCTTGAGTAACATAAGCCCCGAGCCAATTTACGTTCAAATAGTAATTGGCTTTCAAATAATAATTGGCTTTCAACGAAAAGCCGATACAACATTGATAGGATAGGTAGGAAATTATGGCTGAAGTAGCAAACAACGAACAACAAGCCCCACAATTCAACATCCAACGTGTTTACACTAAAGATGTGTCTTTCGAAACGCCTAACAGCCCAGCGGTATTCCAAAAAGAATGGAACCCAGAAGTTAAGTTAGATTTAGACACGCGCAGCGCTAAATTAGCTGATGATGTGTATGAAGTTGTCCTGTCTTTAACTGTGACTGCACAAAATGGTGGCGACACCGCTTTCCTATGTGAAGTACAACAAGCCGGTATCTTCTCTATCACTGGTCTGACTGAGCCACAATTGGCCCATTCATTAGGTGCATACTGCCCTAACATCCTATTCCCATATGCTCGCGAAACCGTGGGCAGCTTAGTCGGTCGTGGTACTTTCCCACAACTGAACTTAGCACCTGTTAACTTCGACGCGCTGTTTGCCCAATACGTGCAACAACGTCAAGCTGCTGCGACTGCACCAGCTGCCGAAGAAGCTAACGCTTAATTACATGAAAAACTCTGCCGATATCACGGTATTAGGGGCGGGCTCTTATGGCTCCGCCCTTGCCATTTCTTTAGCCAGCAACGGTCATAAGACCTTGTTATGGGGACACGATCCTGTCCACATGCAAACGCTCGCTCAAGACAAGTGCAACCAAGCTTTTTTGCCTGGTATTGCGTTTCCTGATTGTTTACAGATCGAAGCCGATTTAGCCAAAGCCTTAGCCGCCAGCAACAATGTGTTAGTGGTCGTACCAAGCCATGTGTTTGGTACTGTGCTTGAGCAAGCTAAACCGTTACTCCGTAGCGATGCGCGCATCGTATGGGCAACGAAAGGGCTCGAGCCTGAAACCGGACGTTTGCTGCAAGATGTGGCCCGTGATGTGTTAGGTGAGCAATATCCGCTGGCGGTGTTATCTGGGCCGACCTTCGCGAAAGAACTCGCCATGGGTTTACCTACGGCCATTTCGGTTGCGGGCACTTGTCCTACGTTCACTAACGATCTCGTCGAGCTGTTACATAGCCCTAAACGTTTGCGGGTTTACGCCAATGACGACTTTACCGGACTGCAACTGGGCGGCGCGGTAAAGAACGTGATCGCGATTGGCGCGGGCATGTCCGACGGTATCGGCTTTGGTGCGAATGCCAGAACAGCCTTGATTACCCGTGGTTTAGTCGAATTGACGCGTTTAGGCGAAGCCTTAGGTGCCAATGCAGCCACCTTTATGGGAATGGCGGGGTTAGGCGACTTAGTGTTGACCTGTACCGACAACCAATCCCGTAACCGTCGTTTCGGTTTAGCCTTAGGTAAAGGCTGTGATGTGATGACAGCACAGGCTGAAATCGGCCAAGTGGTTGAAGGTTATCGCAATACCAAAGAAGTGTTTACGCTTGCGAAACGCCTCGGGGTTGAAATGCCGATCACTGAGCAGATTTACCAAGTCTTGTATCAAGGCAAAGCGCCAGTTGATGCTGCTAAAGAGCTGCTCAGCAGAGAAAAGAAATCAGAAACGCCTACGCAATAAACCGCGAGCCGTGATGATGCTGTATGCCGAATAAAAGAAAGGGTGCTAAAATAGCGCCCTTTTTTATGCTCGGACTTCTGGTGTGCAAGATGTATCCCCGGTCGCCAGGGCCCTTGATGTTCCCGACATCAGGCGGGCATTTCCTCCATCCCTGGAGGTCAGATGGTGAAAGAGGGGATTTGTGTCTAGCGTTTGAGCTTATCTTTGCTCCGTTTAGCTGTTGCATGACTTGCTTGCTAAAGGTTCGCAAGTCATCAAATTGCCTGTTGGCAGCCAATACCAATCAATTTATCTGTGTGGAGTAAGAGCGTGAAACATCATGATGTCATTATTATCGGAGCCGGCGCCGCGGGATTAATGTGTGCAGCGACCGCAGGTTACCGAGGCCGTGATGTACTCGTTCTCGACAATGCCAAGCAAGCGGGGCGTAAAATCCTCATCAGCGGCGGCGGGCGTTGTAACTTTACCAACCTTAAAGTCGAGCCCGCTAACTTCCTCTGTGGCAATCCCCACTTTGTTAAATCGGCACTCGCGCGTTATCCCTCGCAGCAGTTTATTGAACTGGTCGAGCGCCACGGCATTGAATACCACGAGCGCGATCATGGCCAACTGTTTTGCAATGACTCGGCCAAAGAGATAGTCACTATGCTATTGACCGAGTGTGAATGGGCGGGCGTGACGATTAAGCTGCGTACCGATATTCTGGCCGTTAAAAAGACGGAGGCTGGGCGCTTTGAGCTCAATACCTCTAACGGCGAACTAAGCTGCGACTCACTGGTTATCGCCACGGGTGGCTTATCCATGCCTAAACTCGGCGCCACGCCTTACGGTTATCAACTGGCCGAGCAATTTGGCCTCAAAGTATTGCCAACTCACGCGGGTCTGGTGCCTTTTACTTGGCACAGCGAAGATAAAATTCGCTTCGAGCCTTTGTCTGGCATCGCAGTGCCGAGCCGCATTACCGCCAAAGATGGCACTGCGTTCAGCGAAGCACTGTTATTTACCCACCGCGGCTTATCTGGCCCTGCAATTTTGCAGATTTCCAACTATTGGAAAGCGGGCGAAACCATAGAAATCGATCTTTTGCCGAATATGGATTTGGCGCAATTGCTAGAGCAACAGCTCGCCGCACATCCAAAACAAAGCCTGCGCAACACCCTCAGCCAGTGGTTGCCTAAGCGGCTGGTGGAAGTGTTATTCGCTGAAGCCCTGTTGAATAAAGCGTTAAATCAGCTAGTGCACGCCGAGCGCGCTAAACTGGTGGATGATCTCCACCGCTGGACAGTATTGATGAACGGCACCGAAGGCTACCGCACCGCCGAAGTGACCTTAGGTGGTATTGATAGTAATGAGTTGTCATCTAAAACCATGGAAGCCAGCAAAGTCGCAGGACTCTACTTTATCGGTGAAGTCATGGACGTAAGTGGTTGGTTAGGCGGGTTTAATTTTCAATGGGCCTGGGCATCTGGCGTCGCCGCTGGAAGGGTTGTGTGACAAACGATAGCCTTATATAGATTATGCTTTAGTGTAAGATTATTGCAGTTGTTGATCAAAGCATTTGAAGTAGGTGTACATTTTGTGGTCTAATCGACCCTCGGATTTCAACAAAAATGAAAAGTATGAACTTAGTTGAGTTGAGTGGTCTAAACTGATATCCGTAGAATATCTGTAAACGTTGATATTTTGCTGTATAAATGACTAATGCTTTTCTTCATTTCACTATAGATCTAAAAGGGCTGTTAAAATGACTAGAGAACAACGGAAGGTGACCCTCTGGACTAGCAACTACTCTGATCGTTCAGGATTAGAAAAAGTTAATGTTGAATTACCTATTAGTAATGAGTTGAAAGGAAAGATTCAGGCGGCATTCTCAAGTTCTTCATCTGATGAGCGCATTAAAATGTATGCATCGGTAACTGATAATGCTTCTTTAGCTCGAGTATTCGGCTAACATTTTCTGATAATAAGACATTTTAACCGCCCGATAGTAAAACTAGGAGGCGGTTTTTGTTTATGCAATGTTGCTACGCGGTCGATTGAATTGAATACAAATAAACCTTTAAGATTTTTTGATTTTTCTTCTGCAGATAATCCGCTCGTTGAAATTCAGAGGAGATTGGGATCTCAACAGTCTCGTTATGTATCTAAGTACTTGAATTTCTTGGGCGCAAAAAAAGTATTAGTTGAGGATAATTACTTCGACAGGGACTATCTTAATGAATTCTCGGCATTTTATAGTCTTAGTGCCAAAGGGTATCCAAATATTTGTCAACGCCTTCATTTTTTTTCTACTATGCGACTCGATAGAGAGTTGTTTGTTAGTGCGGTTGGAGGGGACGAAAGGGCTATTGATGAGCTTCAAAATGGTTATTTAGGGTTTATAGTTGTTAGGCCTATTACTGATTCACCTTTTGGTAGAACGGTGTTGAAGTGGTATCCAGATCAAACTCCGGGGACGCCGAGAGTTATACAACCATCTAGAGATTATGTATGCAATGTTGCTGGACTAGAGTTTTGTGTTCATGGATTGGCATGGCAGCAGCAAGATTCTGGCGTCGCTGCATGCGCTACAATTGGTATTTGGAGCATGCTTCACTCCTCAGCATTTAATGAATGTAATGCCATCCCAACAACATCAATGATAACTGAGGCTGCACATTCTTCTGCACTTGTAGGGCGTCCACCTTATCCATCGCATTTCCTTAGAATTGATCAAATACAACATGCGATTATTCAACTTGGTTTTTCACCAGCAATAACTAATGGTGAATTAGTTGGCCAATTCTTTACTACAGCTCGATTTGCAAATACTTGCGCAGCATATCTTCGATCTGGCTATCCTCTCCTAATTGGGGGAGTCCATGGTGATGGTGTACCAGTTGGTCATGCTGTTTGTGCTGTAGGATTTAGGGAGCCAGCTCCTCAACAAGGAGGTGGTATTGCTGAGGTATCTTTACAAGATGATAATATTTCATACCTCTATATTCACGATGATAATATTGGACCAAATGTTAGATTTAAATTAATTACACAAAAAGTCCATGAAGGAACTCCTGAAGAGTATGAACGCTGCGTTATGAAAATGGAGACTCCTGCTTACCTAAATGTTGGTGCGGTTGAAAACCTTGATAATACAACGATTATACCTCAATCCATTATTGCTGCTGTTCATCCTGATCTTAAAATAACTTCAGATAGTTTTTTCCGACATGGTATATCTCTAACTGGAAATTTACATGCCGCATTAAAGGAGTATACGGAAGGAATGAATATTGAACCAACGTCACTTGTTTTTAGCACTCGTTTTGTGATGTTGAAAGATTACTTATCAATTGAACTAAAGAGACAGTTAGGGATCGAGCCTGATTTATTATCTAACACTAGAATTCAGCTCCAAGAAAATGTACCACCAATGAGTCTACATTTAGCGTTACTTAGAATTGCGATGCCAGATGCATCTGTATTAATTGATGTTTTGTTTGATACAACAGATACGGACAAAAACAGATCTGTTTTTTGTCATGTCGTATATGACCTAACATTTGCGAATTTTCTAGACGTACTACAACCTCATGTAAGAGAACGATTTTTAGGGGTATTTGTGAAAGCATATAAATAATTGCAATCCCTTAATTTTATAGCGTTTGTAGGTAATAGAGTTTGGTTCGTTGTATATAAATTAATTCTGGATACTACAATCTATATTTTATAGTTAAATAAGTTATATTGATTATTATTTTTTATAAAATAACTAAGTAAAGACTTACATTAGGAATGAGGTCTAAATTTAAAAGGTATCAACCTTTCTGTTGTTCTTAAATAATGTGATTTACCCAATCGCCAATTTAGTTTCTGCGTAGCGCAGTTTTTTCACCCTTGGATTCGCGAGGAAGTAGGCGAGCATGAGTGGGCCGAGGCGACCCATGAACATTATAAAAATGATGATGGCTTGGCCTAGAGTCGTTAAGTTGCCTGTCAGACCTCGGGACAAACCGACTGTGCCCAGTGCCGATACGGCCTCAAAGACGATATCAATTAACGGTGCGTTTTCACTTAATACCAGTGCGAAGATGGCTAGCCAAGTGACGCCAATGGAGATCATGGTTAGCGCCAAGGCTTTGCTGACAGTGTCTTTGGGGATCTCGCGCTTAAACACATAAATGGCTTCATCGCGGCGTAAGTAGCCATAAGTTGCCAAAATCAGCACCATAAAGGTGACCACCTTAATGCCACTGGCGGTACTTAGGGATCCGCCGCCAATAAACATCAATACCAGCATGAGTAGCGTTGTACCATCTTCGAGTTGGTCAATTGCTAGTGTATTAAAGCCTGCGGTGCGCGGTGTAACGGCTTGAAACCATGATGCTAACCATTTACCGAGTTCGCTTAAGGGCGCCAAGGTATTGGGGTTGTTGTACTCAATAAAGTAAATCGCAATCACGGCGACGGCGTTGATAATCATAGTGCCTGTGATCATCATGCGGCTGTAAACGCTGAGTTTTGACCAACGCTTGTTCCTACGAAGATCTATCCACACCGAAAATCCGAGGCCACCTATGATGAGCAGGCCTGTGATGGTGAGATTAATGACAGGATCGGCAACATAGGGCATTAGGCTGTCGGCACTGAGGGCAAAACCTGCGTTGTTAAAGGCGCTGATGGTGTAGAAAAAACCGTGGAATAAGCTGGTTTGCCAACCGAGTTCCTGACTCCAGTGCACGGAAAGAATGGCCATGCCTACGGCTTCAACCAGCAGAGAAAACACTAACACTGATTTTGCCGTTGACACTAGAGTCGATGTATCTGTTTGATTAAAAGCCTCTTTTGCGACTGTTTGGTGTAAAAAACCAATTCTACCGCCAATGGCGATCAAGGTGACAATGGCGAAGGTCATCAGCCCAAGTCCACCGCATTGGATTAACAGCGCTATGACGATTTGCCCAAAGGGCGTAAAAACAGTGCCAGTATCGACAACAACCAGCCCTGTCACTGTTACCGCCGAGGTGGCCGTGAACAGACTTTGTAGCCAAGTAACAGACGATTCGGTTGCTATCGGCAGTTTGAGTAAGCAAGTGCCTAAGATGATCAACAATGCAAAGCTCACGCTTAGGATAAAGGGCGGTGCGCCTAACAACTTTTTACTCGATTTGGGTTTATGCTCAATCGCCATGATGGAGGGATGCCATTGAACCAAATTACACCAACCTTGGCGCTAGGTATTTGAGCTCAGTACGGCTACCGCAGAGCAGTAAGGCGTCATTCGCTTGTAGGATAAATTGACTATCAATTTTGCTGAAAACCGTCAGATCCCGCTTAACCATAATGGCAGCGACTTTGCCTTTAGGATTGCGTATCACATTGCTTTTTGCATCATCTTTAACATCATCCTGTGCAGCGCCGAGTAGTTGGCTGACAGTGGTTTGATCAAGGTGAGGCTTGATATGGATTTCGACCACATAGAGACCATCACCAATCGGCAGGAAATTGTTCACCATAGGATAGTTGAGTGACTGGGCGACACGTATGCCCATTTCTTCCTCTGGATGTATGATGCGGGCGACGCCGAGTTTAGAGACGATAGTGTGATGGGCTTTAGTGCTGGCCTTGACCCAAATGACTTCTACTCCCAGATTTTTCAGTGCCAAGGTGCACAGCAAACTCGATTGCATATCTTCGCCAATTGCGACCAGTACGGCTTCACTGTTTGCGAGGTCTAGCTCACGTAGTGCGGCTTCGTCGGAACAATCACAAATAACCGCTTCGGTTAAGTCTTCTACGTATTTTTCCACCATTTTAGGGTCACTATCCACGCCAGTGACCGTGTGGCCTAAGTGGATCAATTCTAGGCTAGCGGCGACACCAAATCGCCCTAAGCCAATAACGGTAAAATGTGCCATTAAAATATCCTTTTCTAATTTATAACAGATGCTTATCTATTGTTTGTTAAGCGATAACCTAGGCCCGCTTCTGTCTTAATGAGCTGCTGCTCGCTGCTGTCATTGAGTTTTTTACGTAACTGACTGACTAAGATCCGCAGATAATGACTGTCTTCTTGATGGGTTTTACCCCAAATATCCCGCAGTAATTCAGTTTGTTTAATGAGCTGACCAGGGTGAGACATTAAGGTCTCCATCAGGGCAAACTCCTTTTTGGTTAAGGCGATTTCTTGTTGATCGAGCCAAAGCTGGTGGGTACTTTTTTGCAACTTAAGTGCGCCAAACTGCAGTAAATCACTTAATGGCGGTTCATCGACTAAGTCGCGGACTAAAACCTTGATGCGAGCGATTAACTCCCTGATCCCAAATGGCTTGCTGAGATAGTCATTGGCGCCAGCTTCCAAAAGACGAATTTTTTCTTCCTCTTGATCGCGGGCGGTTAAGATAAGCACCGGCACTTTGTCACTCTGACGTAGGGTTTGCAGCAAGCTGATGCCATCACCATCGGGTAGGCCAAGATCGAGCACTAACACGTGTGGCTGCTGCGCATGATATTGCGCTAGGGCTGACGCAATCGAGGCGGCGCCATGATATTCGAATCCTTCCGCTTCTAACGATATCCGCATAAAAGTGTGGATTTGCGCTTCGTCATCGACGACCAGCACCTTATAAGCCATTTATTCCTCTCCCTTTTTTATTGGCAATGCGATACGAATAAGGCTGCCATGAGCGACAGGTTCGGCGCTGATCTGGCCACCATGGGCGGTAATTATGCCCTTAGCAACAGCAAGCCCAAGGCCAGAGCCACTATCGGTTGAGGGATGCTGGCGATAAAAGAGTTCAAAAATTGCCTGCGCTTGAGCGGGTTCTATGCCAAGACCCTCATCTTGGATATCTAACAGTAACGCATCGCCCTGCTGATACGCTTTTACTATGACTTGCTTATCAGAAGGCGAATAGCGCAGCGCATTATCCAATACATTAAAAATAGCTTGCTCAATCAATGAACTGCAGATCATCAGTGACGGTAGATCGGCGTCACTCTTGATGATAATACGCGGCTGCGTGGCTGGAAAACGGGCAATAGCTTGGTGCAATACATTCATTATGGCGTCTTCACTCAAGCTAAACTTGAGTGCGCCGTGTTGTAACTTAGTGGCTTGCAGCAGGTTTTCGATATATTGGTGCAGGCGATGGCTTTCGGCGGCCGCGCTATCAATCAACTCATCCTTTTGGTCTGGGCTGAGCTTAGGCATGTATTCCTTTAGGGTGGTGAGCGTGCCAATGATAGTGGCGAGTGGGGTGCGTAAATCGTGGGAAACCGACAGCAAAATACTGTTGCGTAACTGAGCTTGTTCGAGAGCATCTTGCTGACGGCGATAGTGTTCGGCTAATTTGCTGGTGGTGAGGGCGACAAGCAGAAACACACTGAGATTGAGAATGTCCTCAAGATTAAACATCTGGAGTGAATAACGTGGTGTGGTAAATAGAAAATTAAAGCTGGTCGCCTCAAACACTGCTGCAAAATAGGCCAAGTTGGCGTTGCATTGTAGGGCTACGGCCACTACGGCCAATTGTAAAATCAGCAGTACGGCGATAGTCGAGTTTGAAAAGTGATCGATAAAGGCGCTGCTGAAAATGGCCGTCACTAGCACTATGAAGGTAAATAAAGTCGGGTGCGAACGCCAGTATTGTGTCATGGGAGCCGCTATGGATGAAGTCATGAATAGAAAGACGCATATAAAGAAAGTGCCTGTACTTTAGCAAAGGCATTTTAAGATAGCGCGTAAAAATGCCGTAAAATTTGTAACCTTGTGAGTGGCTTAGCTTGCACTTAGCTTAGGCAAATCGAGCTTGTTCACATCACACTTTGGGTAAATGATAAGGCTTACCGCATACACTCATGTTGTAAGCCTTAACCCTTGCGCAGGCCATTACGTATGTTGCCAAAGCGCTTATCCAGCCGCTAACCCTGAATCATTGACCTGCCCGTCATTGAGTTGCCCGTCATTGAGCTAAGCATCACCAAGGTATTGGTGGGGGCACTAAGCGTTTGCCACTATAGCCAGTAACGGCGGCGAAGCGGGGATCTTCGGCTTCCCAATCTGCCTGTGCTTTGACTATTTCATCTTTGCTATGGCCAACAAAGTTCCACCAAATGCTGACAGGATCAGCCAATGGCGCGCCGCCAATTAGCAGTATGCGACAACCCGCCTCGAGTTTTATGGTGATGGTTTCGCGTAGCATGCCAAGGTAGGCGAGGTGGTTATTATCAAAACTGTCATCCTCGATTTGGAAGCGGCCTTCCAGTGGCATGAGGGCATATTCGAAACTAGGGTCGAGATTCAGAGTGAGTTCAGCGTCATGGGCGGCAAACAGATCGATGGCAACGATAGGTGAGAAGTGTAATGTGGGCGCCTGTTTATGATGCCAACTGCCAATCAGTAGGGTGAATTCGACGCCTGACTCGTGCCAAGTCGGCAGCTCTGGGTAGTGATCGAATCTCGGAGTGGTATCTTTGTGTTCCAGTGGTAAGGCTATCCATAGTTGGGCTGCGTGCATAGTGTGATGACCCGCTATCGACTCTTCGGTGTGGGCTATGCCGTGTCCGGCTGTCATCAGGTTAACTTGTTTTGGGCGGATCACTTGAGCACTGCCGAGGCTGTCCCTGTGCATGATTTCGCCTTCGAGCATCCAAGTAAAGGTTTGCAATCCAATGTGTGGATGTTGGCCGACGTTTAACTGCGGGCCGTCGGTGATTGGGCCAATATGGTCGAGAAAGCACCAAGGGCCGATAAGGCGGCGCTCTTTTTGTGGAATAGCCCGTGCGACAGGTATGCCGCCGACATCACTGATTTTAGGGGCTATCCGTTGAGCTTGAATGCGGCCATTTTCAATAGGACATTCCTTAGGGCCACCATAAAACTGTGCTTGTAGTTCACTCATGTTCGCTCCTTATTCCATTACTAGGGCATGCTCAGTTCAGTTTGGCTCGGTTCAGCGCAGCTAAGTGTGAACCTAGAATCTCGCATGGGGGCAGATCTCATCTTGCATTCGAGCCGAAGGTTTTAGCTTCGGGTATTCCGGTCAATTTTGCAAATTGTGGCAGTGACCTGATAAAGGGCAACTGCACTTTTTAGTGGTTAACTTAACGTGTCTTAGGTTCTTCAAATTGTCCTTCGATAGTCTTTGATAGCCTAATTCGAGTACGAATGTGTGACTGAGCCCGCGTGAATGGGACTTTTATCTGTCCTTTACTTTAGCAAGCCTGTATTTATGTGGGCATTAGCGTTTGATGTTTTACTCGAGCCTAAATACGAGTGTTTGACAAGTTTGGGGCTCGGTGATTTTTATCATCCACGCGTTAAGTCAGATCTGCAAAATCGAGTCTATCTTTTATGGGAGCTTGTGTTGGCGGCAAAGCCTGTCTTCACCCTAATCCATTCAGCGTACAGGCTTAACACTCATAAATATATCATTGGTAAATATAACGTTGGGCTGTGATTCAGCGTGATAGATCAAGGAGAAAGCGTGCTCGAAAATCAAATGATGTTACTGGCGGTATTTGAACGGGCGGCCTTGATGCTGATGACCTTGTTCTTTTTAACTCGCACTCGACCGTTTCAGCGTTTATTCCAAAAGCGTAATCATACCCCCGCAGAGTTGGTTTCTGTGGCGGCGATATTTTGCTTATTTGCAGTGTTTAGTACTTATACCGGCATTGAGGTTGAAGGCGCGTTGGTCAACGTGCGGATTATCGCAATTATTTCTGGCGGGATTCTATTTGGCCCTTGGGTTGGTATTCCTGCGGGCGTGCTGTCGGGGCTGCATAGATATCTTATTGATATGGATGGCGATACCTCTATTCCGTGTTTAATCGCTAGCATTATTGCCGGCCTTATGGCGACGTGGATTTATTACAAATGTCCCAAATCTAAGTTGTGGATTTATGGCATTGTGGCGGGCATGTTGTGCGAAACGCTGACCATGTTGTTGATTTGGTTGCTGACAGAGCCACACGAGGTGGGCGTTGAGATAGTAAGTCATATTGCCTATCCCATGATTGCGGGCACTGTGTGTATCGGACTGATTATTAAGTTAGTGCAGGACCTCGACGATGAGAAAGAGTTGATTGCCGCTAAGCAGGCCAAGCTCGCGCTGGATATTGCTAATAAAACCTTACCCTTTTTTCGCAAGATTGATCGCCATGCCTTAGAGCAAGTGTGCGCTGTGATCCGCAATGAAATCCATGCCGATGCTGTGGCGATTACCGATACTCGCGATGTATTAGCCTATATGGGCGTTGGTAAAGATTACTACGAGGTCGATGGTCATCAAGCGATTAGCGAAATGACTCAAAGGGCTATAGAGCAAGATCAAAACATTATTAACAATGACTTACGCCAATATCATTTATCGGATTTTCATTCGGTCATCATAATCCCGCTGCGCGAAAACGGCACTGTGAGTGGCACGCTGAAGATTTACTATCGCAATACCTATCGTATCACTAGCTCGTTGCGGGAGATGGCTGTGGGTTTGTCGCAGCTAATTTCGACCCAGATGGAAGTGTCGCGTATCGAGCAACTGCAAGAGATGACCCGCAAGGCGGAGTTCACTGCGTTGCAGAGCAAGATTAATCCGCACTTTTTGTTTAATGCCCTCAATGCGATTTCTTCTTTGATCCGTATTCGGCCACAGCAGGCGCGGCAGTTGATTGCTAATCTGGCCGATTATCTGCGCTATAACTTGGCTAAAGGCGATGAGCTGATTGATATCCAAGAAGAAGTGAAACAAGTCCGTGATTATGTGGCGATTGAGCAGGCGCGTTTTGGCGACAAGCTTGAAGTGATCTTCGATGTCGACGATGTGCATTTTTGTGTACCTTGCCTCTTGTTACAACCGCTGGTGGAAAACGCGATTTTGCACGGCATTCAACCGCGTAGTGCACCGGGCAGAGTGACCATAGAAGTGAAAAAACTCGATGCAGGCATTCGCGTCGCCGTACGCGATACTGGTTATGGGATCCGCCAAGAGGTGATTGATGGCGTAGCTGCTGGCCGTGTAGAAAGTAGCAGTATTGGGCTGATGAATGTGCACCAGAGAGTGAAGTTATTGTACGGCGAAGGTTTGCAGCTTAAACGGCTCGAGCCGGGGACTGAAGTCAGTTTTTACTTACCGGATAATGAGGCGCAAGTATGTTAAAAGCCATCATAGTTGAAGATGAATATCTTGCCCGTGAGGAGCTAGAGTATTTAGTGAAGAGCCACAGTGAGATAGACATAGTGGCTAGCTTCGAGGATGGCTTAGAGGCCTTTAAATATTTGCAGGATCAAGAGGTTGATGTGGTGTTTTTGGATATCCAAATACCGTCCATCGATGGCCTTTTGTTGGCGAAGAATCTGCATAAATCGACCCATCCTCCCCATGTGGTGTTTGTCACTGCCTATAAAGAATTTGCAGTAGAAGCGTTTGAGCTCGAAGCCTTCGATTATATTCTCAAGCCCTACAATGAACCGCGGATCATCAGCTTATTGCAGAAGATTGAACTGGTGGGGCGGCAAGCACCAAAGCCGCAACATGAGGCCGCGAGTAACACCAGTCGAACCGTGAATTTAGTCAAAGGTGAGCGGATTATCGTCACGCCCTGCGAGCAAATTTATTATGCCGAGGCCGATGAAAAACTCACTTATGTGTACACCCGCACCGACCGTTATGTGATGCAGATGACTATCAGTGAGTTTGTCAGCCGCTTGCCCGCTGAGGGCTTTTTCCGCTGTCACCGTTCCTATTGCGTCAATATCAACAAGATCCGCGAAATCGTGCCTTGGTTTAATAGTACTTACCTGATTAGGTTGCATGATTTGTCGTTCGAGGTGCCCGTTAGCCGTAGTAATATTAAGGCTTTTCGACAGCTGATGAGGCTGTAATTGTCATTCATTCCTGCAGATCTGTATTTCATGCCTTAATTGATCGGCGCGAATCGCATCTCTCTTATAGTGGACTCAATTCCTGATCCCCTAAAGCGAGATGCATCATGACTAAAGAGATGAACCGTACTCGGTACCTGACCTTAGTTGGTACTATTATCACCCAGTTTGCACTCGGCTCAGTTTACACTTGGAGCCTGTTCAATGCGCAGTTGGCCGTTAAGCTCGACGAACCCGTCAGCCAAGTGGCATTTGTGTTTGGTTTGCTGAGTTTGTCTTTGGCCGTGGCATCTTCCATGGCGGGCAAATTACAGGAACGTTTTGGCGTACGTAATGTCACCTTAGGCGCAGGCCTGTTACTCGGCGTTGGATTCTTACTCACTGCCCAAGCCAGTAACTTGATGATGCTTTACCTGTGCGCAGGGATTTTAGTGGGCTTTGCCGATGGCACTGGCTACTTGATGACCTTGTCTAACTGCGTGAAGTGGTTCCCCGAACGCAAAGGGCTGATTTCGGCGTTAGCGATTGGCGCTTATGGTCTAGGTAGCCTCGGATTTAAATACATTAACGTGCAGTTACTCGAAAACACTGGCCTTGAAACCACCTTCCAACTGTGGGGCCTGATCGCCATGGCGCTGGTGTTATGTGGCGGTATGTTGATGAAAGATGCGCCTGCACAATCAGCCGCAAGTCAGCAGGCCGAAAGCCGCGACTTCACCCTCGCAGAAGCCATGCGTAAGCCGCAATACTGGATGCTGGCGCTGATGTTCCTGTCGGCCTGTATGAGTGGTTTGTATGTGATTGGTGTGGCTAAAGATATCGGCGAGAAGATGGTCGACTTGCCTGTACTGGTCGCCGCCAATGCTGTTGCTGTGATTGCTATGGCGAACCTCAGTGGTCGTTTAGTGCTGGGTATACTGTCGGACAAAATCCCCCGCATTCGCGTTATTTCGCTGGCGCAGATCATCACCTTAGTCGGTATGGTGTTACTGTTGTTCATTCCTTTGAATGCTAACCTGTTCTTCGTTGCGGTCGCCTGCGTTGCCTTTAGTTTTGGTG
This sequence comes from Shewanella sp. NKUCC01_JLK, assembly GCF_019345615.1. Classification (NCBI taxonomy): domain Bacteria; kingdom Pseudomonadati; phylum Pseudomonadota; class Gammaproteobacteria; order Alteromonadales; family Shewanellaceae; genus Shewanella; species Shewanella sp. NKUCC01_JLK. Next base: position 21,229 of record NZ_JAHKRD010000026.1, read on the forward strand.
GCACTATTACTGTCTATCCATCACTGGTGAGCGACTTCTTCGGTCTGAATAACCTGACTAAAAACTATGGGGTTATCTACTTAGGTTTCGGTATCGGCAGCATTATTGGTTCGATTGTCGCCTCGTTATTTGGTGGCTTTATTGCAACCTTTAACGTGATTTTAGTACTGCTGGTGGTGGCGTTAGTCATGTCATTAACCATTCGTATGCCAGAGCCCAAAACTCCAGCGTCAGCTAAGAGAGCGACTAAGAGTACGCCTCGCTTAGTGAATATGACGGCTGAATCTGCATAGGCGTAAGCTAAGCTTTTCCTCTTTAGCCAAAAGCTAACACAAAAAATCCGCAGCCAAATGGCTGCGGATTTTTTACTTTTTATCCCGCGTTTTATGGGCGAGGTTGTTATTCATTTAAGGCTCGTTGACTTATCTATGTGATTGCACTTTTGATGTTAGCTCAGTGCTGCCTCTTTTTTATCACACCAACAACAGGTAACTTGATAACCTTAAAGCGTTATTCAGGATGTGTTGATGTTAACGGACCCTCTTTTTTGGTTGGTGGCGATACCCGCAGTCTTGATTACTGGGATTTCTAAATCCGGTTTTGCGGGTGGCGTGGGCGGCTTAACTGTCCCACTATTGGCGCTGGCCATTAGCCCTGCTACAGCGGCGGCAGTCATGTTACCACTGCTGATTTATATGGATTTTTTAAGTGTACGTTCCTGGTGGGGGCAACATAATCCGCGTCATTTATGGATACTATTGCCCGCGGCGGTTGTGGGAGTTTTTATCGCTTATCTGTTGTTCGATCGATTAAACGAAGATTACTTACGGGTGATTCTAGGCTGTGTGTCCTTAGGTTTTGGTTTGTATGGTTTGATCCTTGGGGATAAAACTCAAGCATCACCTTCACCTCTGGTTGGGCGCTTGTGTGGCTTAACCGCCGGCTTTACGAGCTTTGTTGCCCATGCGGGCGGGCCGCCACTCAACGCTTATTTGTTGCCATTGCGTTTAGCTAAGACGGAGTTTTTAGCCACTGCCGTGGTGTTTTTTGCGGTGGTGAATCTGGTTAAACTTGTTCCTTACAGTTTGCTTGGGCAGATTAACCAAGAGAATATTATCGTTTCTCTGTTATTGGTGCCGCTTGCATGGTTAGGGGTAAAGTTAGGTTTGTTCATTCAAGATAAAATTGACGATAGGTTATTTAAACGCATCATCTTGATTTTAATGGTGCTGGTGGGTGTGCGTTTATTGTGGACGGCGTTATAGTTTTAAGCTTTAGGTTATATTAGTCTGCTAGAGTGCGCGGGTGTTGGGGCGTTTTGATCCCCAGCCGCCCTGAATTTACCTGATAAAAACTCAAAATTACGTTACTGTGAAATCTGCCTGCAATGAGTTTGAAGCTATGAAACGATTACTGATAGTTATCTTAGCCTTAGGCCTTGGCGCTTGTGCTAGCGCGCCAGAACCTAAGCCTGTGGTAAAGCAAGTTGAACCCGCCACGGTTTGGAATGATAGCAATATCTCCGAACTGCATTCTGAATGGCGTGGAGTACCTTATCGCCTTGGTGGTGGCACTAAGCGGGGCATAGATTGCTCGGCCTTTGTGTCTGTCGCCTATCAGAAGATGTTGGGTATGACCTTACCGCGCACAGTCGAAGAGCAACAAGCCTTAGGTAAACCCGTGCCGAGAAATCAACTGCGCAAGGGTGACTTGGTATTTTTCAAGACGGGCTGGAGCACACACCATGTCGGCATTTATGTAGGAGGCGATAATTTTCTACATGTTTCCACTAGCCAAGGGGTAAAGATTTCGAGCCTGCATAACAGTTATTGGGCGTCTAAGTATTGGAATGCACGGCGGATTTAGCCCTTTGATCGTTTTTATCTTTTGAATGGCTCAACTTGCAGTGTGAGTGCCTGAGCTAATCTCCCTTTATGGCATGTTTTTATCGGCCCAATGCTGCTTTGCTTTGGGGAAGGCGTTTGTCATCAATGAACAATTTTTAAATTCCGAGTGTCTAAACGGTGTTGCGCGAACTTCATCACGTTTTAGTCGCCCCCTTTTCCGAGCATTTATGCTATTTTAGCTGCGGCTTAAGGTCGAAGCTGTCGCGGCTTCTTCCATGCTTGATGTCGACAATTTTCACTTCGGCATGTTTCATTTCAACATCATTGGGGATTTCCTATGAGCAAAGCAAAAATCGGTATTGTTACGGTCAGCGATCGCGCCAGCGCGGGAATTTATGAAGATATCTCAGGCAAGGCGATTATCGACACGCTCAATGACTATCTCACCAGCGAGTGGGAGCCGATTTATCAAGTGATCCCCGATGAGCAGGATGTGATTGAAGCGACGCTGATCAAGATGGCCGACGAGCAGGATTGCTGCTTGATTGTCACTACCGGCGGCACTGGCCCAGCGAAACGCGATGTCACCCCAGAAGCGACAGAAGCCGTCTGCGATCGCATGATGCCAGGCTTCGGTGAGTTGATGCGCGCCGAGTCATTAAAATTTGTGCCTACCGCCATTTTGTCTCGTCAAACCGCAGGGTTACGTGGCGATTCATTGATTGTGAATTTGCCCGGCAAACCAAAATCGATTCGCGAATGTTTAGATGCCGTGTTTCCCGCCATTCCTTACTGTATCGATTTGATGGAAGGCCCGTATTTAGAGTGCAATGAGTCGGTTATCAAACCATTCAGGCCTAAGGCTAAGTAAGCTTCTATCTAGCTTGTAAAAACAATAAAGCCACTGAAAACTCAGTGGCTTTATTGTTTTGTTCGCTTAGGGGTCATAACTGATTAATCTGTTGCTTTAGCTCGTACTCTGGCTCTGTCACTATTTTTTCAAGCACTTGTACTCGCTCAATTAGTGTTTGGTTTTGTAGGCTGAGTTGAGTCACTTTGTCCTCAAGGTGGCTATTGTCTGCGGTGCCCACTCCAAGTTGGCGCGCCTTTAGATAGTGTTTAAACATTTCAGTGGCGCTGAGGCCAATAATGAAGCTGACCATAATCACCATTAAGATAAATTCGTTTTCCATAACAAACTCCCGTAGCTATTGAGGTTTTCAACTTGGGAGCGACCTAGTTATCGCTCCTCAAGTTTGTCGTCCCCAAGTTTATCAATTGAAGCGCCCTATAAACCGAAGATCACTTTTTCACTCTTGAGCGACCTTTCCATGCCAAAGGCGAGCAATACCGCAATGGCGAGTGTGCCTAAGGTCGAAACCAGTAACTGCAGCATGGGCAAGTCTTTACCTTTGATAAAGTCCATTAATGCCTGTTGCTGACCCGAGACGGGCAACCACTGCAGCATATCTGGCGCTATGTTGTAACTGGCGGCCATCGACAGGGCTAAGGGCACAAACAGCACCATAGTCAGATAGGACTGAGCTTCCTTAAAGGTTTTCGCCATAAAAGACACAAAAAGTTGCAGACAAGCGGCCATTAACGCGACGGGGATGCCGACCACTAACATCAGCAGCATAAATTCTGTGGTGATGTTGACGCTAAAGCCTAATTCCTGCCATGGCACGAAGGCGTAGGCGATTTTAGACACCAGCAAGATCAGCACTAAACCGAGCAGAGCGAACAAGCTCACCGCAATAATTTTTGACAGTACTAATTGGCGAGTGGTCAGCGGATGGCTCAATAGCAGGGCCAAGGAGTTACGTTCGCGCTCACCGGCACTGGTGTCGATAGCTAGGTTCATCCCCGAGATAAATACCGAGTAGATCATAGTGAAAATGGCGATACCTAAGATCATTCCACCCTTAGAGTCTGTGGTGGCTTTGTCTTGCACATTCACCTTGAGTGGCTGAACCACGCGCGGGTCGATACCGCGGGCAATTAAACGTAAACTGCCCATTTCAGCGCTGTAGGCCTGCAGTTGTTTCTCGAGTCTGCGAATCGAGTTCTGCAGTTTCTCCTCAGAGTTATCGGCCACGATAGTGATCTCAGCGCTTTTGCCTTGGTTCATTTGCGCGGCATAGTCGGTGTTGATGATCAGTTCTATTGCTTTAAGGTCTTTGGCGTCAGAGCCATCGGCTGCGCCTTGAGTGATGCCTTTATTCGATAAAAATCTTACTAAATCCGGTGCTTTATCGGGATTTTTAATGGTGATTTTCAAATCATCGGGGCTTGTTAATTGGCCAATTAACACCATAAATAGGCCGCACATGATCAGCGGCGTGCCTATGGCGTAGTAGAGACCCGCCATCACAGAGCGCTTATCGCGGGCGGCATCGATGAGTTCTTTACGAATCATAGCGATTATTTTATTCATGCTGTCATTCCCTTATCCATGATCTTATCTATCTGAGCTTGTACAGTATTGATGCTGCCTGCATTCTTGTTAGTTTGAGTCATCATGCCGCTATCCCTTCATCCGTGCCGATAAGTTGAATAAAGGCTTCTTCGAGCGAGTCTTTGCCTGTTTGAATGCAAAGCTCAGTTGGGCTGCCAATGGCGACGACTCTGCCTTGGGCCATAACGATCACTTGGTCACACAGCGCGGCGACTTCCTGCATCACATGGCTCGAGAACAGCACGCAATGTCCTTGATTTTTAAGATCGATAAGAATGTCACGCAGTAGGCGAGTGCTCATCACATCCAGCCCACGGGTCGGCTCGTCGAGGATAATATTGCTCGGGCTGTGGACGATTGCCTGTGCGAGAGCGGTTTTCATTCTTTGTCCTTGGGAAAAGCCTTTGCAGCGGCGATCGCTAATGTCCTCGAGGCGCAATTTCGCAATCACTTGGCGGGTGGCTTCCTTGGCCTCCTTGGATGATAGGCCGCTTAGCTCGGCAAAATAGCGAATGTATTCCCGTGGTGTTAAGCGTTCGTACAGACCAAAAGGGTCGGGGAATAGCCCGAGTTGCTGCTTAGCGCCAATAGGGTCGATGGCGACATCTATGCCTTCGATTTCAGCCTTGCCGTTATCGGGTTTCAGCAGGCCAAAGATAGTACGTAAACAGGTGGTTTTACCTGCCCCGTTCGGGCCGAGTAATCCTGTGATTTGGCCGTTTTGTGCGACAAAACTTAAGTCATTGAGCGCCTGCACGTCACCGATGCGTTTTGAAAGATTGGATACTTTGATCATGGCTTACTCCTTGGCCCCAGTGCTGGCTTTATCATCTGCGGTGGTTTTTTTGATGTTTGCATCAAGCGGTTCTACCGAGCTGGCATTTAAATAAAAGCTGCGGCGCACATCTTTGTTTAAACATTCGCCGTCGAGATCGTTGACTGAGCCCGAGCGGACGAGATCGGCAATCAGGTTATTAGCGCAGGATTGATAGGCCACGCCGTGGGTCGCGTAGGGCGCAATAAAGTGTTTGGCATTGGTGAGTTTTTCCATGGCTAACTCGCCCCAGCTTGGTGGGGTGGCGGGGTCGATTTCGCCGGATAACAACAAGGTCGGAATGTTGCTGTTGATGGGCTCGCTAAAGTTGTTATCGACCGCAGGGACTTTCCATATTGAACAAGTCGCCTCTAAGCCTTCGAGCATGGTTCTGCCCATAAAGGATTTTTTGGCCTGCTCGTGCATGGTTGGGGTAATGCGGTGCATATCTTCGCCACAGACCACAGAGGCGTGCATGCCCATCGCCATGCCTGCATTGTCGATAGTGAGGGCATAGAGGCCGAGTATAGGTTGGAAGTTGTTTTTCGATGCTTGATGAATCGCATGGGGCAAGAGGGCGCGCACATTGGCTTGATACAGCGCCATGCGGATCGAACCAGAGAATTTACCGCGCGTCATGGTCAACATGGTTTTTTCGCCCGTGACGGGATCGTAAACGTTTTCCATCACAGGGCCAGTGGCGAGCTTAGCGTCGACTCGCTCAAAGTCTGCTTTTAACTGGGGAAATTGACTGTTACAGGCGGCGGTTGCTTGGCAATCCTTAAACAATAAGTCGAAGCCACGATCAATCGCCGAGCCAATTTCTAATACGCTTTGCTGCATGGGCACTATGCCGTCTAAGGTCACTGTGGCTAAGTGCTCTGGATATAAACGCATGTAAAGTTGCGCCATGCGAGTGCCGTAGGAGATGCCGTAAATATGCAGTTTTTTATAGCCTAAGTGCGCACGTACGGCTTCGAAGTCTTTAATCGCATTGAGGCTGCCGTATTGAGTCACGTCGGCATCGATTTTGGCTAAGCATTTTTGCGTTTCGGCTAAGGTATCGACATTATCGTCATCGAAGGACAGTGGAGATTGAGCACCTTCATCGCAGGCCAGCACATTCGAACGGCCTGTGCCCCTTTGATCGATCAGTAAAATATCCCGCTGTTGGCGGACTTTGCTCAGCATGGCATCGAAACCTGCCGCGTTCTCTATGGCCGATTGTCCTGGGCCGCCGGCAATCGCTAGCAAGGCTTCTTCATGGTTGGCATTTTTCACCGCAGGCAAAACAACGTAATGCACTTGGATCTGTTTGCCATCGGGTTTGTTAGGGTTTTCTGGCACAGTCATAAAACCGCAGTTTAGGCGATCGGATACGCCTTCCACATAACAAGTGTCGGTCTTATTCGCGATATCTGCCGTCGCTTGTGTCTCTTGGCTTTTCACCTCACTCGCCCACGTCGCCGTACTTGCCATTGCCAGTATGAGTGCGCTCATTCTCAAAGTACGCGTGCGCCATGTGGCACCATGCCGTGGCTGAGTTGGCACAAGGCGTTGAACTGTGTTGCTTAACTTCCTGTGTGTCATGCTATATATCATGCGCGCTTTCCTTTTTGCATTTCAGGACGAGTGTGTTAATTTAAATACCAGTGTATCGGTGTATCAATGTATTAATACAGTGTGTAAAGGCTAATGTTAGAACTTTTAAATGTCAACCCCAGCAGTGGTGAACCCATTTACAAACAATTACACGAACAAGTCGTGCGTTTAATTGTGGGCGGTCAACTGCAAGTGGAAGACGTATTACCTTCAGTGCGCCAGATTGCCGAGCATTTAGCGGTAAATCCCATGACAGTTTCCCGCGCCATTCAACAGCTGGTTGACCAAGGTTGGCTCGAACGTCGCCGCGGCCAAGCGACAAAAGTTGCGTTGCGAACTGAGACTATGGCATCGGGTATTAGTCTGCTCGAACCCCAGATCTATGCTCTGTTGTCGCAGGCAAAGCAGTTAGGTGTCAGCTTGCCCGAGTTGCTGCAACGGCTAAATGAGCGCTGGCAAGATTAGAAAGTAATGTACCGATAAATAGAATAAAAAGGATGAAATTCGATGGACCCAAAGCGCACGCCAATACTTGAATTTAACCGAGTGAATAAAGTCTTTCGCGGTAAAGGCGCGGGCGAAAAGTGGGCGCTTAAGGATTTATCGTTAACTTTGTCGGCGGGTATGGTGGTGGGGTTATTGGGGCAAAATGGGGCGGGTAAATCGACCCTAATGCGCTGCGCCTTGGGTGTGCTCACACCGGATTCTGGCAGTATTGTTACTTTAGGCGAAACGCCCGAAAACTTAACCTCAAAGGCAAAGGAGCGTTTAGGTTATGTACCGCAGCAACCTTTTGGTTATGAAGGTTTTACTATTGAACGCGCCCTCGATTTACACCGCAGCTTTTATCCCAATTGGGACATGCAATTAGAGCAAGATTGGTTGGTACGTTTCGAGTTAGATGTGACCCAACAGGTGCAGCGTTTATCGGTTGGGCAAAGGCAATCATTAGCGTTAATTATGGCGATGGCCTATCGCCCTGAGTTGTTAATCCTTGATGAGCCCGTTGCCAGCCTCGACCCTATAGTCCGGCGCAAGTTTATGGTCGATTTGTTCGATCTTGCCCTCGAATCTGGATCTGCAGTGCTGTTTTCATCCCATATCACCTCTGATTTAGAGCGAGTTGCCAGCCATGTGGCATTGATTAAACAGGGTGAGTTAGTGCTGTTTAAGGAAATCGATGCCCTGCGTGAAGAAGTGCGTTTGTTAACACTCGCGCCCGAAACTGTTTTGCCCGAGTCAATTACAGTGCTGAGCCGTGTTGGCGATTCGGTGCTGGTGGATTTAGGTGAGCACAGCGCGTCAATATCATGTGTGTTAAAGAATGAAGCTTTAAACTTGGAGCAACTGTTTATGGAGCTACACAGATGAGTGTGGCGCACCATAAGCAGATACAAGTCGCGAAGGGCAAAAGAACGAGCCAGCGAATGAATCCTTTCAAGGGCATGCTGCGCTTTTGGTGTTTTGATATCGGCAGTGTGAGCTTTTTAGGTACGGCTATACTGGGGGTGATCTTAGCTTGTATCGCCGCGGTTTATGGTAAAAATGACAGTGCTGAACTGTTGTTTTCTATGGGGATTATCTCAAGCTCGGCGGCGGTTGCATGGCAACTCATACGTCTGATGGCGAATGAATGCGCACAGTTAATTCCCCATTATCGTCGCCATATCTACATTCAAAGTGTCACTGTTTTAGCTAGCGTTTTTGGCATAGGTGTCTTGTTCTGTTGGGCTTTAGGTTTGACGGCTAGCCTAGCGAGCTTAGTGCTGGCTTTGGTGATGAGTTTAACTTTTATTTGGCTTTGTTTACTCAGTACTCAGTGGTTTTATGCTTCGTTTTTACTTTTTGTCTTAATGCCGTTTATCCCATTGATTGCAGAGCACATTCCCCTTTGGCTAAGTGCTATTGCCCTGCTGATTTTAGGTATGCTGATTGCGCGTGCATGCGGTGTTTTACCTTGGCGCGCTGAGGCGAGGACGGTATATCTCAATGGTCTCGAAATGGGGTGGTTTTGGCTGCCGAATCTGCAATCGATGCGTATCTTGAGTCGCTTCGAGCGTTATTTGCATCCCACCAATTTTTTTATCGGCCCTATGCTCACCATTCTATTGTTATTACTGCCTATATTAGCCTTAGTGCTTGGGCTGTTGTCGCATCAATTTCATTTGAATATCCCTGTATTATTGTTTTTGGCGCAGTTCAGTGTGATTAGTTGTTCGCTGGTGCATTGGAGCCGAGTGCAACGCTCGCGCTCGACAGAAACCTTATTGTTGATGCCAGGGTTTGATGGTCGAAAAGGACTCATAGCGGCATTTTGCCTTGGACAGCAAAGACTCCTGAATGTGGTCGTCGGCATTATGCTGGCGTGTAGTTTGCTGTTGGGCTGGCTCAATGGTGATCTGAATATGCAGTTAGTGGGTCATCTCGTGTTGAGTACTTACTGGGCCTGCGCCTTGACGTTAGGTTTTGGCTGTATGTGTCGCCGAGTTTTGCATATCACGCTCACTATGATGGTCGTCGCGGGGCATTCCCTGTGGGTGTCCATCAGCCTTACGTCTTTAAGTGATGGCGGCAATTTAACTAATTGGTTGTTATGGGATCTACTCTTAATACTGCTTGGGCAAGCGGTGCTGATTTGGGGCAAGAAAACCCTCTGGAAGGGCGATGTTATGAGGGCATGTTGACGTTTCGAGATTAAATTTTGTTCGCTCTGGCAAGTAAGTGAAACTAAGAGTGGTACGTCGCTAAAGGCTATTTACAGCGTGATTTGGGCGACATTTGCACAACATTAGAGCAAAAACTCTTAGTTTTTATTTGGCCTTCAGGTAGAATGCTGCAAAAGCGGTACACTTGTAAGCTAAAAAGGTGAGTCTCTTATGTCTCTCGATCAATATCATGTTATTCGACTACTACAGCAGCAGAGCGAGTCTTTAAAAGACGCAGTAGCGCTGGAAGGTTTTGAAATGGCCGCTCCTTGGTATCAGGTGAGTTGGCAAGCCTTCGACCAAATCAGCAGTAAAATTGCACAAGTGTTGATCGAACTTGGCGTACAAGTGCAAGACCGTTGCGTTATTCTGGCGCAAAACTGCCCGCAGTGGACTTGTGCCGATGTCGGCACTCTCAAAACTCGCGCCGTTGTGGTGCCAATTTATCCCACCAGTACCGTCGAACAGGCGAGCTTTATCGTAAACGACGCCACCGCTAAAGTGATTTTTGTTGACGATGCTAAGCAATACGCCATGGCGTGTGAGTTGCAAGCCTTATGCCCAAGCCTAGAGCATGTGATTGTATTCGATGCCAGCGTGACACTCGCTGCCGATAAGGCCAATCAGCATTGGCATCTAGATACCCTACTGGCGGGTGACACTCAGTTAAACATTGAGCAAGAAGCCGAGCTTAATCAGCGTTTACACGCTGCAAATCTTGATGATTTACTGACCTTAATTTATACCTCCGGCACGACGGGCGATCCTAAGGGCGTGATGCTGGATTACCGTAATATGGCGTCTACCATACGCCAGCACGATCAAAAACTGGCCTTCCATTCTGGCGATGTGTCTTTGGCATTTTTGCCCTTGAGCCATGTGTTTGAGCGCAGTTGGAGTTTCTACGTCTTGTGCCGTGGCGGCCATAACGTCTATCTGCAAAATACCCAAAGAGTGAAAGAGGCGATTAGCGCCGTGCGTCCACATACCTTGTGTGTGGTGCCGCGTTTCCTCGAAAAAGTGTATAGCGCCGTACAAGATAAAGTTGCCAAATCAGCCGACGGTCGTAAGAAGTTGTTTGCATGGGCGATGCGCGTTGGCCAACGTCAGTTCGAAGTCGGCCAAGGTCGTGCTAAGGGCGGATTGTGGTTGTCGCTGCAATGGCGTTTGGCGCACAAGCTGGTGTATAGCAAGCTGCAAGCCGTGCTCGGTGGCCGTTTGAAGTTTATGCCTTGCGGTGGCGCAGCCTTAGATGTGAATGTCGGTAGTTTCTTCCATGCGATTAATATTCCAGTACTTTGTGGGTACGGTATGACAGAAACTAACGCGACTGTGACCTGCAATACCTTAGGTAATCGAGTGCCGGGTTCCAATGGACAACCTTTGCTGGAAACCGAAATTAAGCTAGGTAAGGACGATGAGATTTTAGTCCGCGGCGCGACTGTGATGCGGGGCTATTACAATCGTCCTGAAGATACCGCCGCTGCGTTTGAAGATGGTTGGTTAAAAACCGGTGATGCAGGGCGTTTCGATGCGAACGGCAATTTATTTATTACCGATCGTATTAAAGAATTGATGAAGACCTCCAACGGTAAATATATCGCGCCGCAAAGGGTTGAGGGCGCCGTTGGCTGTTGTCCTTTTATCGAGCAAGTGGCGATTATTGCCGATGCGCGTAATTATGTGACCGCTTTGATTGTGCCAGCGTTTGAGTCACTGGAAGCGTGGGCGAAGGACAAAGGGCTGAAGTATGAGTCACCTTTAGAATTGCTGCGCCATAGTCATGTGGTTGAGCATTTTGAGCAACGCTTAAAGCAGTTACAGCATGAGTTGGCCGGTTTTGAACAGATTAAAAAGTTCACTCTGTTGCCTGAAGCGTTTTCGATGGAAGCGGGTTTAATCACCCCAACGCTCAAGCTGCGCCGCAAGATGATTTACCATAAATATGCCCATGAAATAAATGCTATGTACAACAACTAATTGTTAACTTGTTGTTGCTAAAGGCCGCAGAAGCGGCCTTTTTTTTATCTACTACTTCCTGAAGTGCTTTTCTTCGCTTAAAATTCGCCCCGTTTACTGGTGCGCATGAGGCGCGAGGCGTCGGTATAAAAGGTGTAGTTAAATGGAACTTTCGATTCGTAGTTTATTCACTGCAGCGAGTGCGGTGTTGTTATCTTCTTTAACTGTCATTCCTGCAGCTGACGCTGAGGATTACGACAAAATCGTCCATGGCCCAGTGGACTTGCCTAACGGGCAATGGCTCAATTTCTATCAAAAAGATCATAAAGTGTGGGGCGAAATGCTCTATGGCGATGCGCCCGGCGTGCGTCTTGATGATTATGGTTCTGCTGAAGTGGTTGCGGTTTTTTACCTCGATTTTGATAAAGGTGGCACCAAAGAAGTGGTTGTCATGCTTAAAGATGCCGATGGTCAGCATTTACGGGGCTATGGTTTTGAAGGGGATGATCTCACAAAACTCCCCCGTCTACAGGTTGTGCTCGATGACGTGGCACCAACCTTAACCTCGTTTACCGTGGGTAGCGTTCGTAAAGTACTAAGCCAAATTCCGCCGCAACAATACCGTATGACCTATGATGTTGACGCGATTGAAGATCCCGCCATTAAAGCGATTGTCGATGGTTCTACTAAGCTCAAGCCGACCTTAGTGGGTTATCGTAATTCCGAAGGTTCACCCGTCGATGTGAAGACCGCCGTCGAATATAAATTACGTTATCCACTGACTCGTAAAGATAAAGATGCCCAAGGTAATGAGCATCAATATAGCCTTGTGACCACCTTTGATCGCAGTGGTTATAGCGAAGAAGACGGCAGTTTTGTATTGGTGAGCGTGGCCTTTGAGGCCGATGACTTTGATTGGCTTAAAAGTGGTGGTGCCGTGATCCCTAAAACTGGCCCATCCTACGATTTTATGAGTATGGGCATGGGGAGCACTTGGGCAGGGCTTGCCAGTGAAAGTCATTATGCCCAAGGCGTGCTTGATGGCCCGTATGCGGCCTACGATGGTCGCAATGGTAGCGTGGTTTACTCTGGTAACTACAAACAGGGCAAAAAAGTCGGTAAGTGGATGGAGACAGAGAACCAAGCCATTTATTGGGAAGGCGAATATCTTGACGGTAAAAAGCAAGGTAAATGGATTGCACAGTCGATGTTCGATGAGGCCGATAGCTTTGGTTTTGCCCATTACAATCAGGATGTGCTCGACGGCCCCTACGAAGTCTATGAGCCCGATTATGACTCCAGTGCAGAAGGCGATAAGCGATTAGTGGCAAAAGGCATTTATCTTAATGGCGTAAAAGATGGCGAGTGGCTTGAGGCTGATGGCAGCAAAGGCCAATATCAAAAGGGTGTGAAGCAAGGCGCTTGGGTCGATAAAGTGACGAGCGGACATTTCCGTGATCAAGTTGGTGAAGGCGCCTATCTTGCAGGAAAACGCACTGGCCTTTGGGTATTTAAAGCCGAAGATGGGACTCGTACAGAAGTGAACTATGTCAATGGCTTACGTCAAGGAGAGTCTAAATCATTCGACAAAAATAATCTGATGTTTAATACCCGCCATTATGAACAAGGTCGCCTTAATGGTCAGAGTATTTGGTATTCAAGTCCGAATGTCGTGGTGGATATCGCTAACTACCGCCAAGGAGAGTTTGATGGTCAGCAAATGCGCTTTAATCCCCAGAATGGTGAGCTGACTGAACTCACGAGTTATAAATTCAATGAAGCGGTGACGCTTAAGCCTTCGCACGATGAATGTATTATGCGTGAGAATCCCTACTCAGATGATTGTGAAGGGGTGATTAATGGCAAAAATGAAGCAATTTCATCGATAAAACACGGTGAGCAGCGCGAATATCATAGCAGCGGCTCCCTGTATAAATTGGCTTATTACACCAATGGCGCTGTAGATAAAGAATATCAGTTTGATTCCAATGGCCGTTTATTAAATTTAAAAACGTACAAAGCGGGTAAGGAATACGGCCCAAGCATCAGTTATTCCACTGATGGTGGTTACTCACTCTCCCGATATGGTCACCAAGTGAATAACCGTGTCTCTGGCCCCCATTACAGTTTCTATCCTAATGGCCAATTAAGAAGCCTGTGGAACTACTGCCAGCAAGAAGGCGAAACCTGGAACGGTGAACCTTATTTCTGGGATAACGCCATTGCGCGCTGCGGTATACAGCGCGAGTACTTTGATAATGGTGCCGTGAGTTGTATTGAAGACCTCGATAGCAATTATGCCGTGGATAAAGTGTGTTACGACATGAATGGCAAGATAGCGAATGAAATGCTGCGTATCGATGAACAGCATGTGGTACACAAGCGCTACATTAACGGTGTCATCTATTCCGAAGAGCCGGGTTTTGCCGATTACTCACATATCACTAAGGGCCGTAAGATTTATCACTTAGAGAACCCAAAAACTCATGGGGTGTATAAGTCTTATAAAAATGGCAAGTTAGAATACGAGAAAATGTATGATATGGGTAAGGCTGGATGCCTTAAAAAGTACGATGCTAACGGCAAGCAAACCCCAGAAACGGCGAGTTGCCAGTTTTAAAATGCTGGTTTGGGCTAGTGGCTAGAACCTGTTTGGCTTAGGATAATGGATGAGTTTGGTGGTGTGGTTTCATTGCGATAATCACCACGCTCTTCCATTCATAAAATAATAAAAAGGAAGTTTGCATGTCAGCCACAGAATACAGTCTCGAAATCAATCCAAGATTTACTGAAACCGACGGCCTAGGTCATATCAACAACACTGTTATCCCCGTATGGTGTGAAGCGGCGCGCACGCCAATCTTTGAGATTTTTAATCCTGAGCTGGATTTACATCAGTGGAACTTAATCGTCGCGGGGTTTACCGTGGCATTTATCGCGCCGACTTACTATGGCAAGAGTGTCACAGTAAAAACCTATGTCAGCCGTATCGGTAATAGTAGCTTCGAGCTGACCCAAACCTGTTGGCAAGCGGGCAACAAGACCGCCGAAGTAAAAACTACACTCGTACATTACGATTACAGCAGTGAAAAAAGCCGCCCGATTCCTGAAGATATCCGCGAAATGCTCGCTAATCTGAATGGTGAAGGTGCTTAGTCTGCTTACTCTTTCGGTCAGCGTAATTGCAATTGCGCTGCTGAAGGGTTAATTTGTCGGCCCGCTAACTGTGATGCAGATCACTTGTCTGTATCGCTTAATTTTTATCGGTTCGGATTAACCATGAGATTCTATTTTACCCGCATGCGATCGAAGGACATTTGTCCACCAAGACAGCCACTTAAAAAGATTGTGTGGTCATGGATTGGGGCTTTCTGTGGCATTTACTTGGTCGCGAGTCTCGCAAATTATATGAGTGAAAACCTCGTCGACACTATGTTTGTCATTGGCTCGTTTGGTGCGTCGGCTGTGCTGGTGTACGGTGCACCGCTGGCGGAGTTTTCTCAGCCGCGTAACTTGATTGGTGGCAGTGTGTTATCGGCCTTAATTGGGGTCGCAGTGTACCAAGTGTGTGGCGATTATGTGGTGCTGGCGAGCGCCTTAGCGGTATCCCTGTCTATCGCATTCATGTACCTGACTCGTACTCTTCATCCTCCGGGCGGCGCAACGGCATTGATTGCCGTGATTGGCGGTGAAAACGTGCATCAACTCGGCTTTCTTTACGCGTTAATGCCAGTGTTCCTCGGCTCAGTATTACTCTTACTGGTCGCGCTGGTGGTCAATAATCTCTCCACCGATCCCAAGCGCCATTACCCTGTTTATTGGATTTAGCTCTGTACAGTACAAGTGTTTTTAAATGTAAAAATAAAGGCTTAAGCTCGGATACGGCTTAAGGTTCTACTCAAGATAGATAAGCAAAAAGGTGCAGTTAAGCACTTTGAAATTAGAATCTTGGATTGGCGTGTAGATATCCGCAGGGCTGAGACCACGCCAAATAGGCCTTTGCTCGTGGGTTAACTTAAACACCTGCTGGGCTCGGTTTAATGTGACACTGAGTTGCGCACCATCGAATTGCCAAGTTCCTGTGTGTTGTTCTAATTCAAAATTATCATTAATGGGCCTCTCATATTCGAGCACGGCTTGGCCTTGAGGCGAAAGATTCAGGGTTGCATCACCCGCAGCACAATGATCTGTTCTGATAAAGTCTGGTGGTAAAGGTTGCAAAGCCTGTTCACTGTTACGTAAGTAAATACCGATATTATTCATACTGAAAAAGTGCTTACCTTCGGCAAATTTATACTCTGTCGGTTCGGCAAAACCTTGGCCTTTGAGGATATTTTCTATCTCAGTGATGGCTTGGGAATCGCGATAAGCGGGATTGGTGGCAATAGCCGTATTAGGGAATTCCGCCGGAATGGCAATGGTACTCTGACTTACTTGCCAGCCAGATTGGATCAAGGCGGTTTCAATGGCTTTTACCTTAACGGGTTCAATACCTTGGGTAATCAGAATGGCTTGGCGTTGTTGGCAGGCGGACAAGATAAGTAAGCTTACAAGCAGTAAACTTTTACGACATATGGTGACTGTCATTTAGCGGCACTCCTTTGCTGCGATGGGTTTGCTTATGTTTTAAGCCTAGTTTTTCAAAAACTTCTGCACATACCAGCAGCTGGCTTGGATAGCCAAATCTTGGCTTTTGGCCCATTTAAGCCCGTGGCGCACTAAGCGTTCGGCAAGGCCTTTACCGCGCAGTTCGTTGGGGACAAAGGTGCGGCTAAAATCGATATCCTTGCCTGATAATCGGTATTCCAATACGGCTTCATAGCCGTCGACAGGTATAATAAAACGCTGTCTATCCTGTTGATGTTCAATGGCTATCTCGATATTTTCGTTATCTGACATACATGCTTCCCTCAAGGTATGGCCTAAAGTGTGATGGCAATTCGTTATCGATTTGAATAGCTTAAGCGACTTCGTGCTGTTTGAGAATCGCCAGCAGTTCTGCCGGTAACTCGGCTTTTTTGCCCGTTTTAAAGTTAAACATTACGGCGACTGAAGTGCCTAAGGTGGTTACTGCCTGCTGCTGTTTACTAAAAGCCTGATAATGCATGGTAAATCTATCGCTGTGAATATCGCTAATACTGACACTCACCAATAAAGTATCGGGGAAAGTCACTGGGCGTTTATAGCGAGCCTGATTTTCGCTGATTACGGGGCCAATACCTGATTTATACAGGGTATCTAGCGGGAAGAGACGATTGAAAAAGTCGATACGTGCCGTTTCAAAATAGCGGAAATACACCACATTATTAACATGTTGTAGGGCATCCATTTCACCCCATGCAACGGGGATTTGGGTAACGATAGGGTGCTGTGCGAGAAACTTTTCCATTGCCTGTTCTTGTACACCTTCTTGCAACTGTTGTTTAAATCCCATGATAAAAATCCCAAATTAAAACGCTCGTTTAAGCGGCCAGACTAGCAGCATAAGATTGCTGCGACAAGTCTTGGCCTAAGCTGATACTGTGGCTGATAATGGCAAGCAATGCAGATATGAGTAATGTCTTTAAAGGGTTAGGTTGAGCTATGTATATTGGACAAGCGGCAAAGCAAACAGGGCTGTCGATAAAAGCGATTCGCTTGTATGAGGAGTGGGGGCTCATCGACACTCCCGCACGTCAGGGGCGTTATCGTATTTATAGTGCGGCGGATATTAGGCTGTTGTTGCTGATCAAAGAGGCCAAAGCCCTCGGTATTAAGCTTGTCCAACTAAAAGATTTACTCGAACAAGGCGATAAGCATGCTCAGTTAGCCACAGTGCAGGCTTTTTTGTTGGGTATTAAAGCGGATTTTTTACGCCAGATAAGTGAGTTAGAACATAAAGTCACTCAGTTAGATGCCTGTATTGATGGGCTCACCTCCTGTGAGTCGCAGCTGTTACCTTAGGTCTTGACTCTCCCCTTAGGGGCAGAGTTTATGCTATTTGCCATATTGACTGTTATGGAGTTTCATCGTGGCAAAAAAGATTTTAGTGATCTGTGGTAATCCTAAGGCGCAGAGTTTTTGTGAGCATCTGGCTGAAACCTATGTCCAAGCGGCGGTAGATAAACACTCAGTGAGAATCGTCAAACTAGCTGAGCTGAATTTTGACCCGAATCTGAGCTATGGTTATCGTCAACCTCAGCCACTCGAAGCCGATTTGCAGACGTTTCAAGCGAATATCCAGTGGGCGGAGCATGTGGTGATTGTCACCCCGATTTGGTGGGGCGGTATTCCTGCTAAGTTTAAAGGCTTAATCGATAGGACATTTTTATCTGGGTTTGCATTTAAATATGAGAAAGGTAAATTGATACCCGCTAAGTTGCTGCGCCATAAAACCTCGCGAATTATCATGACTATGGACACGCCGCCTTGGTATTACAAGTGGTTTCAAGGCGCTCCCGCGCTCAAACAGCTTGATACCGCCACCTTAGTATTTAGTGGTTTTAAGCGGGCTAAGTCCAATATGTTGGGACCAGTGATGAGTGCTAAGGAGCCGCAATTGCAACAATGGCGAGCGTTGGTGCAGCGGCTGGGGAATTTAGGTTTATAGAATCTAGGCGACACAAGGAGTGGGGTGTGATTAAACAAGTGGGCAATACTCTTATTCAGCCAAAACACAGAGCGTCCTGCCATTGCGGTGCCGTGGTATTGGCGCTGTCATTGCCTAATGGCATCGAAAATCCACGCCGTTGCGATTGCTCTATCTGTCGCCGTAAGGGCGCAATGGTTGGCTCTGTGCCGCTGGCGGGGATTAAGATCCTCAAGGGTGAGGATATGCTGAAACTCTATGAATTCAATACCAAAACTGCCAAACACTACTTCTGCTCTATCTGCGGTATTTACACCCATCACCAGCGGCGTTCCAATCCCCATGAGTATGGTTACAACATTGGTTGCCTCGAAGGGGTTAACCCATTCGATCTCGAAAATGTGCCCACGAATGATGGCGTTAATCATCCTGCGGATCGTTAGATTATGAATATAGGTCAGTTTGCTGCACTCACAGGGCTGTCGGCGCATACGCTCAGATATTACGAGAAAATTGGCCTACTGCAGTCTGTCGTTCGAAATGGCAGCGGGCATCGTGATTATGCTGCGAAAGAAGCGGAATGGATTGGGTTTATCAATCGCTTAAAAGAAACGGGCATGCCGTTAAAGCAGATATTGACCTATGCCGAGCTGCGTGTCCAAGGCGATGCAACCGCTGGCCAGCGACAGCAGTTGCTCGAGCAACATGCAACACAATTGGCTGAGCGTATTCGCCAAGAGCAGGAGCATTTGGCTGCTCTTAAGCAAAAAATTCACTATTACCAAACTCATTTTTAGTGGCTAAGCTCAGTCGCTAACATTTGTGGTTAAATGCTAAAAAGCTAATATTATTTACTTTTCTATTTGCTTGCTTGTGCCTCTAGTCGGCGAGTTAAACAGAGGGTTAGTTTTACTGATCCGCATTGCCTGTGTCATCCATCAATGAACCATTGACTTAGAGTTAACTCTAAGGTTTAGGCTGCTTGCTGTGATTTAATCCAACAGGAGCTAAAAATGAGTAATCAAAGATATGTGCAGGGCCTCGCTAAACTGACTGAAATCGACGGTGAGGCGGGGGAGAAAGTCATCCGCAGTCTTGCCGATATTTGCCCTGACTTAGGCAAGTACATTATTGAATATCCTTTTGGGGATATTTATCAGCGTGAAGGGCTCGACCTTAAGACGCGGGAGCTAGCGACAGTTGCCGCACTCACGGCGCTAGGGCATTGCCAGCCACAGTTAAACGTACATATTAATGGCGCATTGAATGTGGGTTGTACGCCGCAGGAAATTGTTGAGGTGATATTGCAAATGTCGGTTTATGCTGGCTTTCCTGCTGCACTTAATGGCATGTTTGTCGCTAAAACCGTATTTTCTGAGCGGGAGTTAAGCGTCGTTTAGTTAGTCCTGAGTCAGGTTTATCGATTTGCAAAAGTGACCATAAGGCCGCTTTGATTTCCTCTCTCAAGTTCATTTTAGTTGGATTTAAACGGGCGATGGGGTGTTGCAGAGCTTTCATTCGACTCTAAACAGAACGTTCGACTTTGGCTAGAGATAGCCAAAGTGACCAATATACCGAGATTGAGTGGCACAGTTGCCAACACTGTGCTTTGCACATTACAGTGGCAAATGTTGCCCGTCTTACTATTTCAATGGAATGTAAAAGAATAATGAATTTAATCAGTTACATTGAATCTGCTCGCCAGTACTTGCGAAAGCTCAGCTTACCATCACTGAGTGACATCCGTTTAGGTTTGGGCAAGTTCTGGCGCTGTCTTATCCTAGGGGTTGCTAAGTTATCCTTTGCGCAAAAGCTGTATCTTATTGCTTTGATATTGGCTTTTAGTAGCGAGTT
Organism: Shewanella sp. NKUCC01_JLK; assembly: GCF_019345615.1. Taxonomy (NCBI): domain Bacteria; kingdom Pseudomonadati; phylum Pseudomonadota; class Gammaproteobacteria; order Alteromonadales; family Shewanellaceae; genus Shewanella; species Shewanella sp. NKUCC01_JLK. The sequence goes on from NZ_JAHKRD010000026.1 coordinate 41,036, forward strand.
AATGGGGTTGGTCGCTGTGATTGCCGTAATCGCTATGGCCATCGAGTTTTGGCCTGTGTTCGAGCGGGTTTGGCACAGTTTGGCGGGCAAAGCTGTGTTGTTGCTGTTTTATGCGATGATTGCCAACTTTGCTTTGGGCTGGTCTGGCGCGATAGTCAACGAAGTGGTTGGGGTCTCAGCAAGCGATCTCAATTACACCCATAACTTAGCGATTTTACTCTATATGCCCGCTTGGTTTTTGATGGTAAGCGCGATCGTGCTGCTGGCATTACAGTTGATTATTCCTATCTATTTAATATTGATCTTTTTGCTTAAACCTTTAGGTGTCAAATCGTTACGGCTTACCTCGCATACTTCATTCCGTAAAACGACTTTTTTGATCCGTATCGTGCTAGCGACTGTAGTTTTGTATCACTTGAGCCTGTTAATTGATTTAGAGACTCGCATTGAAACCTCGTTTGGCAACTTTATTACCTCTCCCCAAGAAGCCGCTAAGCATGCGCCTCGCGAGCCTAAATCGGGACGGTTGCCGGATGCGACCGATGTGCTGACGGTACCGATTGTAGAGCTAACTCAGACTGCTCTTGACTCTGAAAGCGATAAATCGAGCAAGGCTGAGAATAGTAATGATGACGACGAGCTGGAAGAGGAAGATCGCAAAAAGGCCTACGCCTCGGTGCGAACTCAATATCAGTACTTAGTGCGGCAATGGCTAGCTACGTTCGCATTTTCACTTGAAGCCAATGGCCGCTCGCGTTGTAAAAAGCCTGCCGAGTCGAATGTGATTGAATTAAATGATTACGAGATTTTGTTGATCACACCCGATAAGAATGCGGATTATGGTTATCGTTTTGAGGTGGAAAAATGTATCTCGGCTGCGTTTCCGCTGGCGGTGAAGGGTAATTGAGTCAATTAATAAAAAAGCGACCACAAGGTCGCTTTCGTTTTATAGGCTAAATCAGCTTGAGCTGACTGAGTCGGCTATCGTGTTATTCAACAACCATCACGTTATTCAATAATCGCATTATTCAATCAGCAGCTCATCGAAGCTGCTGATTTTGCGGAACTCGCCAGTGCGTTGCTTGCTGTCGCGAACCATTTGGCAGGTCATCATGCCCGCAGCGTCGGCAGCTTTTAATTCTTCAATAACATCAGACACAAACAGTACTTGTTTGGGGCTTAAACTGATAGTGTTGAGGATATTGCAGTAAGCCTGCTTATCTAATTTGTTGCCCGTGCGGGTGTCGAAATGGCCGTTAAACATTTCAGTTAAATCGCCGCCGTCACTGTGGCCGAACAACAGTTTTTGCGCGTCGACAGAGCCGGATGAAAAGCTGTAAATACGCAGGTTTTGTGCGCTAAAACGTTTCACCGCTTCAATAAAGTCCGGGAAGATATGGCCCTTAAATTCACCGTGGGCATAGCCTTGTTTCCAAATTAACCCTTGTAAGGTTTTAAGTGGCGTAGCTTTACGGTCTTCGTTGACCCACTGTTGCAGGATCTCAGTTACACGCGCTAAGTCAGCCTCGGGCTCTAGGGCGATATCTTTAGTGTCACAAATACAGTTTTCAACCAATACATTGTGTTGGTTCTGTTCTAAAAAGTCTGGCAAGGCTTTGACAGAATAGGGGAATAGTACATCTTGGATAAAGTTTAGGTCTGTCGTGGTGCCTGCTGTGTCTACGACTATGGCTCTGATACCCATAATGTTTTGATACTCCACAATATGTTGGCTAAAAAATGCAACTCCGATCCTAAGCGTTATTGGTGAAATTGGCTAGTCTATTTCACCCAAACACATGGGCAAATTGTGGGTGATATCACTAAGCGATAAGATTGAAATTTGATTAATCTAGTAATTTTAAAAGCTTATCCACTGATTATCCGAGAAAACACTAACTTGATACTGGATTTCATCTCGTTTATTGCGCACAAGTTTGTGGTAGACATAAGACTATGGTCTTAATAGCTAAGGGAAATTTAGGCTGCTATTGTAGTTAATGTCTCTTTACTCCTTTATACCTTGCATGCTGTGGTTTTCGGGAGACGAGACAGCATATTTCACCTGCGAATAGAGAGACCTTACATGAAATATTTACCCGCACTTGGCTTTGGTATCCTATTAGCCTTATTGAGTTTTATCAGCTTCTCATTGGTCGCCAGCGCGGGTTATATGTTGGACATGTTGAGTGCGGTGCCTCACATCTCGCATAACAGTGTGGAGTATCTTTTGTTGGCGGCTCATGATGCGAGTTTGCTGATATTGCTTGCAGGTTTAGTGCTTTATGCTTACCACAGGATCTTTCCTAAACTTCCCTTCGATTGGTTTACCGCTGTGCTTATCCAAATGCCCCTTGGCTTGGCGGTACTGGTATTAGATGGTTTTACTTTAAACCTGTTTTCATTCAAAGGTTTTGCACTAACGCTGACCACTTTAGCCGCTTCATTTGGGGTGTTAAGCCTCTTTTGGTTGCTTCAACGCAGAGCTAAGCGCTCCGAGGCGAGGTTGAGCTAAAAAATTGAGAAGACCAAAAAATAAGGCCATTAAAGTTGTTTTCAATGGCCTTGATTTTGTGAATTTACAATTTAGTCAATAGAGAGTGTTCGTTGATGTATGTTCTAGAATTGATAGCTGAGGGCCAGTTTGTAGTTACGTCCCGGTAAGGTTTTTTCTTCATCATCAGGCCAAACCGAGTAAGTCTCATCCTGAGTTCTAGGCTCGCTAACCAAGGGGCTTGATATGTGAGATATACGCTGTGAAGTTGATAGCCTTCTGCATCCATTCCTCTTTTGAGCTGAGCCTCCGGAAGACGGGTCATATCCATGGCAGTCGTAATGCTGAGATCAGCTGCCAGCTGATCCCAAGATTGATTTTATCTTGTGGAGCACTGTTATAGGGCTGGCGAATATCTTCAATAGTGCCAAGGTAAAAGTTGAGCATGCCCTCGACATCCATTTTCACTTTGCTGTAATTAGCAAATAGATCAAGACTGTTGTATTGATAGGTTAATTCTGCTTCGATACCGCTCGAATAGAGCATGCCAATATTTTTACTGGAATAATCTCTATGTGTGGCTTCTGTTGGGGAAGCTGGTACTTTTTGACCATCGACAATGTTGTACATATAAGGTGCGGTGTCGATATAATTTTGCATTATGGCGGTGCCGGGCAAACAGCTGAAACATTGGCTGGCGAATTTGCAAAATAACAATGCCCAGGGTGAGTTTTATCTAACCGATATTATTGCGATGGCACATCGGGATGGCGTTGAAATCGCTACTGCCCATCCAGCCATGTCGGTAACTTTGTTGAACTGAAAAAAACCGTGTTAGGCCAAGGTTCTAAAGCCAATCATCTGACTTATCTGGGGGATGCGGTGATCGGCAGTAAAGTGAATGTCGGTGTTGGCACTATCACCTGTAACTACGATGGCGCCAACAAATTCCAGACCACGATTGAAGATGGTGTGTTTTTTGGTTCCAACAGTTCACTGGTGGCGCTGGCTCTGTGGTGACACATGACGTCGCTGCCGACGAATTGGTGGTCGCACGGACCAAACAACAGCATATCAGCGGTTGGCAAAGACCGGTCAAAATCAAAAAATAAGCTGATTTAAGCGCTATCGTAGCAGCACGACTGGTTTAGCGTGCTGTTCCTTCTTTGATGCCTGCTTCCGGCCATTCCTGCACTAATAAGTAGCCCTGATTACGGTAAGTCACCAGCAGTTCTTCCGCTTGACCACTCAGCTGCACTAACTTTTTCCGCAACCGGCTGATGGCAATATCCAGTGCCCGGCCTGCCAGATAAGTATCTGTTTCACCCAATGCCAGCGCTAATTCTGTTCGGCTGATAATTTTTCCCTGATGGGCAATCAGTTTAATCAGCAACTGTTGCTCGTTTTCACTCAATTGCAGTGCATGCTGTTGATAGCACAGCTGACGATTTTCCAGATTAAGCCGGAACTGTAAAAACCGCAGATCGGGTACAGTCACAGCGTGCGGCGGCAAGCGACGCAATAAACCCTGGATGCGAAGCAATAACTCCTGCGGAAATACCGGCTTGCAAATGTAGTCATCAGCACCAGCGCCCAGCCCTTGCACCCGGCTTTGTTCCGACGCGTTGGACGAGATCAAAATTTTACCGATGTGGGGTTTGCATAGCTGGCGGCACAGTTCAATACCACAACCATCCGGTAATTGCACATCGGCGATCAGCAGTCGTAAATCTGGTTGTGACAACATGGACATGGCGGCAGCCAGCGAATGTGCCAGGCTGACCTGGAAACCTTGTTGTTGCAGGAAGGCACTGAGCGCCAACCCAAGCCATTCGTCGTCTTCAACCAACAACACCCGGATTTGTTCAGTCATGCCGCACTCCTTCGATTTTTTGCCGTAGCAACTGCGCACTGCGGCTGGCAAGCTGACTTAATGGCTGTTGTGATGCGGACACTCGACTGAGCTGGGTTTCTAGTGCTGCCAGCCGCTCCGCCAGCAATTCCAATCCCAAAGTAGCTGCCATACCACGCAATTGATGCAGATTGGCCTGCAGTTCAGCGCCATGCAAACTGGGCCACTGGCTGATCTGCTGCTGTAATTCGGCAGCCAGCCCGGCTAATTTTTGTTGCACCAGTTGCGCCGGTAAATAACAGGCGAAACTTTGAAAGGTCAGGCTGTTGGCTATTAACGGCCAGGGCAACAATTGACGAATACTTTGTTGTAACTGTGCCAGCTCTACCGGCTTAGTCAGCACTTGTTTAATGCCTGCAGCCAAACAATCCTGCTGCAATTGCCGGCTGGTATCGGCGGTTAATGCCAGCACAGGTGGCAGTGTGCTTAGCAGGGGGCCAGCCAGCTGTTGTTGCAACTGACGGAACAAACTCAGGCCATCACTGTCTGGCAGATTCATATCTAGCAATATCAGCTCAAAGCTGTGTTGCTGACAGAGACCAAGCGCTTCTGCCGCAGTGGCGGCCACCAAAACCAGATGACCATCGTGTTGTAGCAGTGCTTTAATGATCTGCTGATTTAATTCAACATCTTCTACCAGCAAAATATGCAGAGGTGGTATGGTACTGCTGGCGACTGTCGCTATGGAATCCGAAGCGCTGATCGGTGTCAGCGGCAACTGAAAGTAAAAACAGCTGCCAACACTGGGCTGGCTGGTAAATTTTAATTCCGCCCCCAATAACTGCAGTGCTTTTTGACATAAAGATAAACCCAGGCCAGTACCTTCCCGCAGTTCCTGCTGCGAAGCCCGGATAAAAGGCGTTAGAATATCGCGCTGGTCGTCAGGGTTGATGCCAATACCACTGTCTTCGACCGCAAAGTGGATGCTGTGTTGTGGTCCGGTCTGATCCGTCAGTTGCACCTGCAGCCGGACAAAGCCATGATCAGTATATTTAATGGCATTCCCCAGCAAATTGATTAGCACCTGCCGTACTTTGCCCTGATCAAAACTATAGATTTGCTGCGAACTCAGCTGTTCTGTTTGCAAACTCAAGTGTAATTGCCGTGATTGCGCCAGTGGCTGCATACTGTCGACGATACTGTGCAACCAGGGAATTAATAAGGTGTCCTTTGATTGGATTTGCACCTGACCATGCTCCAGACTGGCATGCTCCAGCACTTGTTGCGCCATCGTCGATAATGCCATGCCTGCGTCAATAATAATGCTGCAGTCCTGCTGTAATTGCTGATCCTGTTGCCGCAATTTCATCAGTTGTGCTTTGCCGACAATGGCATTTAACGGGGTGCGTAATTCGTGGCTCAATGACGCCAGAAAGCGGCTTTTTAACGCGGCTTCGGCTTTGCTTTGCTGTTGTAAAGTATCCAACATCTGAATGCGTCGTTCGGAACAGAGCAGAAAATAACTCAGTGTCAAACCATAGACCACAAAATATGATAAAGCCGCCACCGCCACATTTAACAGGTTGAGGCGAAAGATGCCGCCTAAGTCACCGACCAACAGGATATATGCAATACGATAGCTCATCAGCATGATTAATAACATCAGGACCGCCTGAAACAGTTTGACTCCTAACGAAAACCCTGTTTTTTGCTTGGCTCTCAGCACCCGGATACTCAGCAAGCTACAAAGGGAAAACATCAGACTGACCAGGATAATGCGGCCATCGGTATAAGGCGTGATATAGGTGAAATACAAAAAAGTCAGGCTAAAGCTGAGCGTGAGTACGGTTAACAAGCTTTTGTTGCGCTGGTAGCCGAAGAATAAGCGGGTGCCCCATAAAATGGCTAACACTGCGGCCAGCAAAATATGGTTGGCTAACACCACTCCCAGCCAAACCGGTGTCTTGCTTTGAGTACTGAGTAATAACAACCCTAGCGGCAGCAGGCTATTGCCAATCGCCCACTGTTTCGGGCCAGCAAAATCTTTATTCAGCAGATATAACGGCCAGATAAATAAAGCACAGGCCAAAGTCACCATGACCGAAGCTAACGAATGCGCGAGCGGATCCAACATTACCACACCTGGAATGCCTTCAATCGGCATCTCTGACTACTACAACCTAGCTATTTTACCCTGTTTAGTGAGGAATCATAGGGTAACTTTCGTACCTATTGCGGGTTTAATAACAAATCAGCGCTGCCGTTACTTTTCTACTTTCCCGATTGCTACATCATCGACAGCTGTTACATGACGTTACACAGCATCTGGCCTTTTTGTTCAGAAATTGGAACCAACATGTTAGCATCCGGCGATTTTTTATTCTGGTGAATGACTCACCACTGATTATTACTTTGCTATGGAGCAGATATGATTCGCCTCTTGCAGTTAGCTATTTTGTGTATTGCCCTGACCGCATGGCCCGGCTGGGCGATGCAAATTTTTGTTGAAACGCCGGCTGGCAAAACTATTACGCTAGATGTGGAAGGGTCTGACACAACTGAAAATGTGAAAGCTAAAATTGAAGATAAAGAAGGTTATCCGTCTGACAGTTATGCTTTGTTTTTTAAGCAAACTAAAATGGCAAACGACGTTTACACTTTAGCTGATTACAACATTGGCAAAGACAGTAAATTAATCATGCTGTTGCCTGATAGTTACCTTTTTCAAGGTCCGGCCGCCGTAAACGGTTACTGTTCCAGCGGTTTTTATCCTTCGATCCCGGGCGGCGGGGTTTTAATTTTGGCGCTATCGGGACCAGGCGGTTATTGTGCAATCAATGAAGAAGGGTTGGTGAGTCATTCAAATGCGTTCAATACAACTGGATTTCTCATCAGAAATCTCAGGGCCACATTTACCCCGAAAAATATTATGTTAGTTAACAAAGCAAATAAGCCGCTCGTTGCTACTGTTACCTCTCTGGACAAAGATAATACTGAAATTTTTCATGAAAATTTTACGATTGAGCCCGGGACTAATGGACTGAGTTTGGACGCTGCCCATGGGTATACAGGCGAATTATCGATTAAGTTTAATCAGGGCGCCGAAGTTTATTTAAAAGGTTTTGGTATTATTTTTAAACCAGTCAATACAGCGCCGACTATTTCAGGTAAGCCAGCAACAGCGGTGTCTGCAGGCAGTTTGTATAGTTTTACCCCAACAGCATTCGATGCTCAGGGAGATAAACTTACATTTTCAATTGTCAATAAACCAGCATGGGCAACCTTTGATACAGCCACTGGCAGTCTATCTGGTAATCCTGGTTTTGATGCAGTTGGTGACTATAGCACTATAAAAATCAGCGTCAGTGATGGTTTATTGAGTGCGTCATTGGCGCCATTTTCTATTCAGGTGACTGCTCCTGCTTACCAGGTTAGTTTTATCGATGCCGATGGCAAGCCATTATCGATCCAGCAAATCATTCATGGTCAAGCGGCGATAGCGCCAGCTGTGCCGACGCGGGAAGGGTATACCTTCAACGGTTGGGATGTCAGTTTTGCTAATATCACTTCAGCTTTAACAGTGACGGCGCAATACAGCCAGAATGTGTATGTCGTCAGCTTTGTTGATGCTGAAGGTCAGTTGTTATCAACCCAGCAAATTACTCATGGCCGAGCGGCAACAGCGCCAGCTGTGCCAGCGCGGGAAGGGTATACTTTCACCGGTTGGGATGTCAGTTTTGCTAATATCACTTCAGCTTTAACAGTGACGGCGCAATACAGCCAGAATGTTTATGTCGTAAGCTTTGTTGATGCCGAAGGTCAGTTATTATCGACCCAGAAAATCATTCATGGCCAAGCGGCGACAGCGCCAGCTGTGCCGACGCGGGAAGGGTATACCTTCACTGGTTGGGATGTCAGTTTTGCTAATATCACTTCAGCTTTAACCGTGACGGCGCAATACAGCCAGAGTGTGTATGTCGTAAGCTTTGTTGATGCTGAAGGTCAGCCATTATCGACCCAGCAAATTACTCATGGTCAAGCGGCGACAGCACCAGCTGTGCCAGCGCGGGAAGGGTATACCTTCACCGGTTGGGATGTCAGTTTTGCTAATATCACTTCAGCTTTAACAGTGACAGCGCAATACAGTCAGAATGTGTATGTCGTAAGCTTTGTCGATGCCGAAGGTCAGTCG
>NZ_JAHKRD010000027.1:0-45962 GCF_019345615.1 Shewanella sp. NKUCC01_JLK
GAGTTTTTACAAACTTTCTCAACACTCATCAATCAGTAAACTCATCAATGAACTGTCACACCAGGCTGCTTAACGCTGTCTGCCGTGTCAGTGGATGCGCATTATAGGCAGTGAAACTTTTTGTGCAAGGGCTTTTTAAATGAAAAAAGATCGCATGGCGATCTTTTAAACAGCGGCGATTGTTTTACATGCAAAGTGCCCATTAATTGGGCTTTTTGCTGCCTTTATCGATAAAACCTTGGATTAGCGAGACGGCTTTTACGTCATCCCAATCAACATAGGATCGAACAAAGGCAATTAATTGACCCTGTTGATCAAGAATAAAGGTCGCAGGAATCGTGTCGAGCGGAAAAACGTTCCCAAGACTTTGTGGTTGATCGTAGTAAGAGTTGAAATTCGCCATACCTAATGAACTTAAGAACGGCTGAACCTGCTGCTTACCTTCTGCATCAATAGAGATAGGCAGCACGACAAAATCTTCAGTCTTGAACTTAGTTGCTAACCTTTCGATTGCAGGCAACTCTCTGACACATGGCGGACACCAAGTCGCCCACATGTTAACCATAATGATCTTGCCTTTAAATTGGCTGAAGTCGATAGCTTTACCATCGACATCATTAAAGGCAACAGGCTCAATAGGAAAAGTCTTTGGCAGTACATTGATCAAATCAACCGTTGATTCCATCGGTTTAGCCGTTTGCTGCATACCAGGGTACGAATGCGCGACCCCAGCAACAAATACCGAAAGAATGGATGACAACATGAATGCCGTTATGACTTTATGCTTCATTTTGTATTGCGCTTTAGCAAGGTATCTAACTCGCGCTGATCTTCTGCGCTAATTTCGTTCGGCACATTACCGCCAATACGTTGCTTACGAATGAAGATGAATCCAATCACTAGACCCAGAAGTAATAAACCAATAGGACCTAACCAGAGAATGTAGGTCTTGGTTTCCATCTTAGGTTTATAGAGAACAAACTCACCGTAACGACTAGTCATAAACTCGATGATCTCATCATCCCCTTTTCCTTCGTCAACCATCTTGAATACCTCAAGACGCAGATCTCGAGCAACGGGTGAATTGGAGTCGATCAAATTTTGGTTTTGACACTGTGGACAACGTAGTTCATGGGCCAAAGACAAACCGCGCTTTTGATTTTCAGGTGACTTGAATTCGTAAGTATCAACTGGTGTTGCCATGACAGCGGTCGTCATGCTGAACATCAGCACTAGACTACCTATGATTTTTATCAGTGTTCTCATGCTGCGCCATCCTTCGCTGCTTCAGCTTGTAATTGTTGGATCATAGGGTAAAGGGTTTCACTCCATACGCGTTGGTCTATTGGACCTGCATAACGGAAACGGATAATACCGTTGTGATCAACAATAAAACTCTCTGGTGCACCATAAACGCCAAGATCTAATCCTAAACGGCCATCTTTATCATAAATATTAACGTTGTAGGGATCGCCCTGACGTTTTAACTCTTCTAACGCAGGAACACGCTCATCACGATAGTTGATCCCGTAAATTGGCAAAAGATTTTTACGTTTTAGCATCACTAAGAAAGGATGCTCATATTTACAAGATGGACACCACGTCGCCCATACGTTAAGTAATGATACCTTACCTTTTAATTGCTCATTCGTTATTATCTCAGCCGGTGTTTCTAGGCGTTCCAGTTGGAAAGCCGGAATAGGCTTCCCTTCCAGTGCTGAATCCAATTGCTGCGGATTCAGAAATAACCCTTTATATAGAAACACCCCCATGGCGAGAAATATGACCAATGGGATAAACAGAACCAACTTCTTCATACATTCCCCAATTATTGAGCCGTTGCCAATTTTGCCTTTTCGGACAAAGGCGCGACGGCTGCAGTGACTTTCGCACGGTAACGTTTATCCGATGCAGCGAAGAATCCACCTATCATCATGAAAATTGCCCCAAACCATAACCAACGCACGAACGGCTTATAGTTTAAACGAACCGCAAATTCAGTGCTGGTAATAGGGTCACCCATAGTCACGTACAAGTCACGGAATAGACCCCAGTCAATACCGGCTTCTGTCATATCCATAGTTCGCACATTATATTGACGACGATCTGGTTTTAGTAATGTCAGTAGCTCATCGCCCTTGTAGATCTCTATCTGTCCCTGCTGTGCAGTGTAGTTAGGACCTACTACGTTTTTGGTCTCGAGATACTTAAAAGTATAACCGGCGAGTTCTTGGCTTACACCAGGTCCCATACGAACACTTTTCTCAATCGAGTAATTTGACACCATAGTGGCACCAATCACAGAAACAGCAATACCGAGATGCGCGAAGATCATACCAAGCTGACTACGGCCCATGCGGCTAATGCTGATATCACCTTCTTTCGACTTGACCATGTTATAGGCCGCTCTTGCGGTAGCCAGAATAATCCAAGCCGCGGCTGCAATACCAAAGGTAACCCAAATATTGAATACACCATCGACGATAAAAGGCGTCACAATACCGATAGCAGCAGCAATCATTGCTGGGATCAATAGCTGACGCTTAAGCTCGCCCGCTTTCGACTTTTTCCAACGAATAATTGGACCAATACCCATAAAGCCAAATAGCACTAATACGATAGGCACGAACACCGCATTAAAGTATGGAGGTCCAACAGAGATCTTACCCATGCCAAGTGCATCGATGAGCAATGGATATAATGTACCCAATAGTACCGTACCTGCGGCAACCGTCAGTAGCACGTTACACACTAAGAGCATAGTTTCTTTAGACTTAAGCTCGAAACGGGCTGGACTACTCATTTCACTGGCACGTAAAGCAAACAGTGTTAATGAACCGCCAACAGCTAAACCAAGTAACAACAGGATGAACATACCGCGGCTTGGATCGGCTGCAAATGAATGCACTGAGGTTAATACACCTGAGCGAACAATAAAGGTACCAAGCAAACTTAAAGAGAAAGCAAAAATAGACAGTAATACAGTCCAGTTACGGAAGGCGCCGCGTTTCTCAGTCACAATCAAAGAGTGAACAAGCGCAGTACCCACTAACCAAGGCATAAAAGAGGCGTTCTCAACAGGATCCCAGAACCACCAACCGCCCCAGCCTAATTCATAATAAGCCCACCAAGATCCTAGTGCGATACCGCCCGTAAGGAAGGTCCAAGCAGCCAATGTCCATGGACGAGTCCAACGAGCCCATGCAGAATCGAGACGGCCGCTCATCAGCGCAGCAATCGCAAATGCAAAGCTTACAGAGAAGCCCACATAACCCAAGTACAACATAGGAGGATGGAAGATTAATCCCACGTCCTGCAGCATTGGATTTAAGTCACGACCTTCGGCAGGGATCGGGAATAAACGTTCAAATGGGCTAGATGTGAGTAGCATAAACAAACTAAAGCCAATCACAATAAGAGCCAATACTGCCAGCACACGGGCAGTAAACACTTCTTCTAAACCTTTGCTAAACAAGGCAACCGCAGCCGCCCAAGTTGATAAAGCAAACACCCAAAATAACAGTGACCCTTCATGACCGCCCCATACGGCCGAGATCTTAAAGAAGATAGGTAACTGAGAATTTGAATGATGTGCCACATAGGCGACCGAGAAATCATCGACGGCAAAACTATAAGCCAGCACGACAACAGATAAGGTAATAAAAAAGAACATTCCGTACGTTAATGGCCAAGCGTACCTAACAAGGTATTGGTCTTTTCTGGCAACACCTATTAGGGGGACGCTGATTAATAAGAAGGCAAAAGCCACCCCTATTATCAACGCAAAGTGTCCAAGTTCTGGGATCATGGGTTTTCCTCAGTCTTCAATAATATGTTGATTTAGAAAGACTCTATCTCAACGCACAACATGCTATTCACGCAAATGCACGAAATTTTGCTCATTTTAGTATTTGCTATTGTTCCTGTCTGCCTCTTTCGTACAAAACTGGGTTACTTGTCTCATTCTCAATTTTAGAGGTCGATGAAAGTCACGGAAGAGGCTCAGTTCTGCATGTGACCGACAAATGACACTTAAGTTTCATACAAAATTTACAAGAAGAATTAATTTGTGAACCAGTGCCCAACTATAAGCTTTCAGCACTGGGATTACCTTATATTACTGTTCAATGAACAATCTTTACGTATAATCTTGCTTCCAAGCCTAGCGGTTACTCCGCTTTCTGCAAACTAAAGTGAATATAGAAACAATGACGACATTTTGGATTTTTATTGCGCTTGTTATGTTAGTCGGCCTGATGCTGATTTGGATCCCGCACTTCAGACAGCAAAAATTGCTGAAAACGGAAGAAGCTGGAGTTCGTAAACAAACGAACCTTGAATTGTTCAATGAGCGCTTAGGCGTTCTTGAAAAAGAATTAAGTGAAGAGCTACTCGATCAAGCCGAATTTGATGCATTGAAGAAAGAACTGGAAATCAGTCTACTCCAAGACATCAAACAAGCGAACGACGATTCACTGGTCAACCAAATAAAGCCAAAGACGATTCTGTGGCCGTCGATCATGTCAGTTTGTTTGATTGTTATCTCAGGCTATCTCTATCTACACTTAGGCGCCTTCGAGAATATTGATAGTGCTCAACAACCTGCGAATCCACATGCAGGAATGGATACTGCTCAAATCATGATGCAACGCGTGCAGATGATGGAAGCTCAAGTTAAAGCCGAGCCAGAAAACAGCCAACTGTGGTTTAGCTTAGGTCATGCTTATGTATCAGCAAACCAATACGATAAAGCGATTGCGGCTTTCGATAAAGTAATCGAATTAGTCGGAAAGCATGCAGAATTGCTCGGTCCAAAAGCAACGGCGATGTATTACAAAGCGGGTCAACAAATGACACCGCAAATCCAAGCTCTTATCAATGAGTCCTTAGCTATGGATGCCCAAGATCCTTCAACGCTACTGCTCGTGGGTATGGATGCTTTCTTTACTGCTGACTACAAGAAAGCCATCACCTCTTGGCAAACGATTTTAGATAGCGGTCGTGCCGACGTTGATCGTGCAGCTCTTATGAATGCAATCGAAACCGCTAACTTACGCATGCAGTCGGAAACCGCTGGCATGCCAAATGATGATGCACATAAGCAAGTCAAAGCGAGTGCTAAATCGGTCAATGTCACTATATCTATCTCTGCAGAACTTGCGGCTAAAGCCAGTCCAGAAGACACCATTTTCATCTTTGCCCGTGCAACTGAAGGACCTAAAGTTCCATTAGCTGCAACCAAAGTCAGTGCGAAGTCTTTCCCGATTACAGTGACATTAGATGACAGTAGCGGTATGGGTGGTGATGTGAAGTTAAGCGATGCAGCCAATGTGGAAGTGATTGCAGTGCTGTCTAAACAAGGTAATATCAAACCGCAAACGGGTGATATTCAAGGCAAGATCAGTAAAGTCGCCGTAGGCGATACAGCGAACCTAGTACTTGATACTCAAGTGCAATAAATCGCAGTTAATTGCAGATATAAAAAAACCGGCTTTCGCCGGTTTTTTTATATCTGAAGAATTACTTAGCTGTAGACATAAATTTGATAGCAGCTTTGTAATCATCATCAGTACAATCAGTACACATACCGCCTGGTGGCATAGCATTCAGACCGGTTTTCACACTCTTCACTAGAGCGTCAACACCCTTAGCTAAGCGTGGTTCCCATTCTGCAGCGTTGTGTACTTTTGGAGCACCAGCAACACCCATACTGTGGCATACGGTACATGCCTTATTATAAATAGCCTCAGCATCTTGAGCTGAAGCGTTAACTGACATAGTCAAAGCAGCGACAGCAGTCATTGCTAACAGTTTTTTCATGTTCAATGTTCCTAATGCAAATACGTACAAAGCTCGGCGCCGCCCTTACTTAGGCAGACTCATTATAGCCGACTAAGATTACTACAAACTTCAAGAAATCTCATCTTTTTGTGATTAGAATCTCAACACAAAATGAATCAGGCGACAAGGATGACAAATTCGTTAATATATTAGCAAGTCGTAAAAAAGTTCGATAAATATTGCGGTTATTGGAACCACATCATATTGCTGACATCTAGTGCAAACCAAGAGTAAACCCCCAATAACGTTTGTGTTAGAATGACTTGTGTTTCCTTCCGGCTTGAGATAGAGGGTTCAGTGACAAATATAACTAAAGAAACCACATTAGTGTCAGCCAGCAAGCTGACCTGTATCCGCGAAGAACGCATCCTTTTTGATGAGTTAAGTTTTGATATAAATGCCGGTGACATTGTTCAGATTGAAGGCCCTAACGGCGCAGGCAAGACCAGTTTATTACGCATATTGGCGGGCCTTTCTCGCCCCTATGCCGGACAAACTTTTTACATTAATGAAGACATAAACCGTTGCCGCGATGAATACAATGAAGACCTCTTGTATTTAGGCCATTTAGCTGGCGTGAAATGCGAGCTGACTGCCGAAGAAAACCTTAATTTCAATTTAAGAATCAGTGGTTATGATGACTTTGATACGTCAGAGATTTTAGCCAAAGTCAATTTAACGGGCTTTGAAGAAGCTCTCGCGGGGCATTTATCCGCAGGCCAGCATCGCAGAACAGCACTATCAAGATTGTGGCATAGCAACTGTAAAATTTGGATCCTTGACGAACCTTTTACTGCAATCGATAAAAAAGGTGTCGAAGAACTGGAGCAGTTATTTATTCAGCATGCGGATAATGGTGGCTGTGTGATCCTCACAACTCACCAAGATATGGGCATTATCACAGATGATAGGCTTCGTAAAATTCGTCTCGATTATCGCTTCATATAAGGTCAGGCTCAATGAAAAGAGGCATCAGTTTTACCCAAGCATTTTTCACCTTGCTGCAGCGAGATCTTAAAATTGCCATTCGCCACCGCGGCGACATTTTTAACCCACTACTATTTTTTATTATGGTCGTTACCTTGTTTCCGCTGGGGATTGGACCAGAACCGCAAATGTTAGCACGTGTGGCACCAGGGATAATTTGGGTAGCCGCATTATTAGCATCTATGTTGTCACTTGAAAGGCTTTTCAAAGCCGACTTTAGTGATGGTAGCTTAGAACAAATGCTGTTAAGTCCGCAGCCATTAGCCATTCTCGTATTAGCTAAAGTGTTAGCCCACTGGATTTTAACTGGTGTGCCACTGATTATTATCGCACCTCTGTTAGCGGTATTACTCAATCTAGATGGCAACAGCTACGGTGCGTTAATTTCAACGCTTGCGCTAGGCACGCCAGTATTGTCGCTGTTAGGTGCTATTGGTGTGGCATTAACCGTCGGTCTAAGGAAAGGCGGCGTGTTACTCAGCTTACTTATTTTGCCCCTATATATCCCAGTACTCATTTTTGCAACGAGTGCCATAGACGCGGCAGGAATGAATTTACCCTATGATGGTCAGCTCGCTATAATAGGCGCTATGCTGGTCGGATCGTTAACCTTAGCACCTTTTGCAATTGGTGCATCTCTGCGAGTGAGTACTAACTAAAATGTGGAAATGGTTACACCCTTACGCGGATCCTGAACGCGCATATAAATTATCAGGAACGTTATTTCCATGGTTTGCGATCTTAGCCGGTCTATTGATTGCTGTTGGTACTACATGGGGACTCGTCTTCGCGCCGACGGATTACCAGCAGGGAGATAGCTACCGTATTATCTTTATCCATGTTCCTGCCGCGTCGATGTCAATGGCGGCTTATATGGGTATGGCAACAGCGGCCTTTATCGGTCTAGTTTGGCAGATAAAACTTGCCGACTGGGCTGCAGCATCTATTGCTCCCATTGGAGCAGTGATCACCTTTATCGCACTCTTTACCGGAGCAGCATGGGGTAAACCTATGTGGGGTGCTTGGTGGGTATGGGATGCACGCTTAACTTCTGAGCTGGTATTACTATTCCTATATCTAGGTGTGATCTCGCTCTACGCCTCATTTGAGGATAAAGTGCTCGCAGCTCGTGCAGCAGGGATCTTAGCGATCGTCGGTGTGATCAATATTCCCATCATCAAATACTCAGTTGAATGGTGGAGCTCATTACATCAACCGTCGACAATACGCATTACCGAGAAATCGACAATGTCGACGGAAATGCTCTATCCACTGTTAATTAACATACTGGGCTTCGGTCTTATGATTGGCGCCATCACTATTGTTCGTTTTAGAGCAGAAATTTTAGCAAGAAATGGCATGCGCCCTTGGGTCCGTGAACTAGCTAAAGCGGAGGAGGTCAAATGATGCAATTCGATTCAATCAGTGATTTTTTTAATATGGGCGGCTATGCATTCTATGTATGGCTATCCTACGGAGTGACCTTCTTCTGCCTCT
This sequence comes from Shewanella sp. NKUCC01_JLK, assembly GCF_019345615.1. Taxonomy (NCBI): domain Bacteria; kingdom Pseudomonadati; phylum Pseudomonadota; class Gammaproteobacteria; order Alteromonadales; family Shewanellaceae; genus Shewanella; species Shewanella sp. NKUCC01_JLK. Next base: position 8,326 of record NZ_JAHKRD010000027.1, read on the forward strand.
CTACGCTCATCATTACCAGCGCACGCCAAAAGCGTAAGGTGTTAATTGATATCGCGAAAAAGATGGATAGAGAAGAACGCTTAAAAGAAACCAGGAGTACTAAATCGTGAACCCAAGACGCAAAAAAAGACTGACATTAGCTGTAGCATTAATCGGTGGCGTTGCTGCGATTACTTCGCTTTTGCTCTATGCGCTGAACTCCAACTTGAACTTATTCTATACTCCGTCTGAAATTGTCCACGGCAAGACAGACACTGGCGTAAAACCTGAAATTGGCCAACGTATTCGTGTCGGCGGAATGGTGACGGTAGGTTCTATGGTGCGAGATCCCAAAAGCTTGCATGTCGAATTTGCAGTACATGACTCCCTCGGCGGTGAAGTACTGGTCACTTATGACGACCTATTGCCCGATCTTTTCCGTGAAGGACAAGGCATTGTTGCTCAGGGTGTACTGGGTGCTGATGGCAAACTAGAAGCAACTGAAGTACTGGCCAAGCATGATGAAAACTACATGCCACCAGAAGTCGCTGAAGCCATGGGCCAAAAGCACGAAAAGTTAGATTATAGCCAGCAAAAGGCACCAGATACTAAGTAGGTTATTGATGGATCAGCAATAGCGTACAAACTAAGCCTCCTAGCTTAATAACTAGTGAGGCTTTTTTATTATCTCAATATGCACAATTAAAGGTGGACTATACTCTAGGCAGCGCCAGTACCTAAGACTGCATATGATTCAAATAAGACAACTAAACTCTAGTTTGCAACGCATTCTAAGCTTCCTAATTATCTGCTTGGTAGGCCTCTCTCAGGAAGCCAATGCTGCTAAAGTTATTGTTATCGAAAGCTACCATCATAGCTATCAATGGGACCAAGAATACTATCAAGCGATTTATGACACGCTCAGCCCTCACCATGATGTTAGTTATTTCGAGATGGATACCAAACGCTTACCCCAAGAGCAATTTGCTGAACGGGCTGACTTAGCATGGAAATACATTCAACAACAAGCACCTCAATTGGTTATTCTCGCCGATGATAATGCGGTTAATCTCTTACACCAGCGCCTAAATGACAGCCTAATCCCAGTAGTCTATTTAGGGGTGAACATGAATCCTAGAGAATATCATCTCAATGAACACAAACGCTTCACAGGCGTCATTGAGAGACCACTACTACGACGTTCACTACTGCTCATTCAACGTTTACTACCGCAAACTGTGCATAGAAAAATCTTAGTTCTATTCGACCAAGGAGTCACCTCTGACTCAGCGGCTGAATACATCAGTAAACAACACTCAAGCATGTTAGGCGATATCGAAGTTAATTTAGTGCAATTGTCACAGCTAACGGATTGGCAGCGGAATGTATTGACCGCGAAGGAACAGGGTTATAACGCTATAGTCGTGGCGCTATACCACACAGTTAGAGATGCAGATAATCGCTCAGTAGATGCAGATCAGCTCCTAAAATGGATATCTGAACATACTCCGGTACCGAATTTTGGGTTTTGGGGATTTAGTGTCTCTGCTGAAGGCAATATTGGTGGCTATGTTCTCGATGGCTATCATCATGGCAAGATTGCAGCGAATATGGCGACAAAAATACTCGGTGGCGAGAAACCCGAAAATATTTTCCCAGTAACAGATGATCTTGGTAAATACATGTTTAGCCAGAAAGGCTTAGCTAAATGGAATATCGTCATCCCAAAAGAAATCGAGAAAACCACACTTTGGGTAAAATAGTAAAAAAGGCATAAAAAAGCCGGGCTAATGCCCGGCTTTTTAAAAGTGTAACCTTAATTACTCAGCAGCTTCAACATCAACAGCTTGAGCAGCTTCTGGGCGACCAACTAGCTCGATGTAAGCCATAGGGGCTTTATCACCAGCACGTAAACCGCACTTAAGGATACGGGTATAGCCACCAGGACGTTCCTGGTAACGTGGACCCAACTCAGTAAATAACTTACCAACGACTTCAGCGTCGCGAGTACGTGCAAACGCTAAACGACGGTTTGCAACGCTGTCACTCTTAGCAAGTGTTATCAGAGGCTCAACTACGCGACGCAGTTCTTTCGCTTTAGCCACAGTTGTCTTGATAATCTCATGACGAACTAGTGAACCGGCCATGTTGCGAAACATGGCTTGGCGATGACTGCTGTTACGGTTTAGTTGACGACCACTCTTACGATGGCGCATGACCTAATCCTTATAACCTAAATCTGTACAAACCTGAGACTTATAGGTCGTCTGCTAAACTAGCTGGAGGCCAGTTTTCCAAACGCATACCTAACGACAGTCCGCGAGAAGCTAAAACATCCTTAATTTCAGTAAGAGACTTCTTACCTAAGTTCGGGGTTTTCAGCAACTCAACTTCAGTGCGCTGTACCAGATCTCCGATGTAATGAATCGCTTCGGCTTTCAAGCAGTTAGCCGAACGTACAGTTAGCTCTAAATCGTCGACAGGACGCAGCAGAATCGGATCGAATTCCGGTTTCTCTTCTTTCAGCTCTGGCTCAGTCACGTCACGTAACTCTACAAACGCATCTAGCTGTTCAGCCAGAATAGTTGCAGAACGACGGATAGCTTCCTCAGGATCGATAGTACCGTTTGTGGTCATATCGATAACGAGTTTATCTAAGTCAGTACGCTGTTCTACACGTGCTGCTTCTACATTGTAGGCAATACGTGCAACTGGCGAGAAAGAAGCATCAACCAGCAAGCGGCCGATTGGGCGATCATCGTCTTCGGTCTGTGCACGAGCAGATGCTGGTACATAACCACGACCACGCTCAACGCGAATACGCATGCTGATATCATTGTTACCTGTCAGATGACAGATAATATGATCAGGATTCACGATAGTGACATCACCATCATGCGTGATATCTGCTGCGATGACAGGGCCTGCGCCGGACTTGCTCAACGTAAGCATAGCCTCGTCTTTACCCTCGATGGTCACTGCTAACCCTTTCAGGTTTAACAAGATCTCAAGGATATCTTCTTGAACGCCTTCCTTACTGCTGTATTCGTGCAGTACACCGTCAATCTCGACTTCGGTAACCGCGCAGCCGGGCATAGACGACAATAGGATGCGACGCAACGCGTTACCTAAAGTGTGGCCGAAACCACGCTCAAGTGGTTCCAATGTAACCTTGGCACGTGTTGAGTTAACCTGCTCGATATCAACGAGACGCGGTTTAAGAAATTCTGTAACAGAACCCTGCATTGTGTCCTCTCTTGTTTGTTAGCCTTACTTAGAGTAAAGCTCGACGATCAGCTGTTCGTTAATTTCCGCAGACAAATCGCTACGTTCTGGAACGCGCTTGAAAGCACCTTCCATTTTCGCGTTGTCGACTTCAACCCATGTAGGCTTCTCGCGTTGAGCTGCCACTTCTAAAGCCGCTTTAATACGAGCTTGAGTACGTGACTTCTCGCGGATGCTCACAACATCATTCGCAGACACTTTGAATGATGGAATGTTAACAACACGACCGTTAACCATAATAGATTTATGGCTTACTAGCTGACGTGATTCTGCACGAGTTGCACCGAAGCCCATACGATAAACAACGTTATCAAGACGGGTTTCTAAAAGCTGAAGCAGGTTTTCACCTGTGTTGCCTTTAGTACGTGCAGCATCTTTGTAATAGTTACGGAATTGTTTTTCTAACACACCGTAAATACGACGAACTTTTTGTTTTTCGCGTAACTGAGTACCGTACTCTGACAAACGTGGCTTACGAGCGCCATGTTGTCCAGGTGCAGTTTCCAGTTTACACTTTGAATCGATTGCTCTCACACCGCTTTTTAAGAAAAGGTCTGTACCTTCTCGGCGGCTGAGCTTGAGCTTGGGACCCAAGTATCTTGCCATGATCTTTCTCCAACTATCCTAATGAAACGGCGTTATACACGACGCTTTTTAGGAGGACGACAACCATTATGAGGGATCGGCGTCACATCGGTAATGTTGGTAATTTTATAACCAACAGCGTTCAGCGCACGAATGGCTGACTCACGACCTGGACCTGGACCCTTCACAAACACTTCAAGGTTTTTTAAACCGTAGTCTTGAGCAGCAGCACCTGCACGCTCAGCAGCCACCTGTGCAGCAAATGGAGTAGATTTACGTGAACCACGGAAACCTGAACCACCTGAAGTAGCCCATGACAACGCATTACCTTGACGATCTGTAATGGTGACAATAGTGTTGTTGAAAGAAGCATGGATATGAGCCATGCCATCTGCAACCTGTTTACGTACGCGCTTACGCGGAGAACGTGACGGAACTTTAGCCATTGCTTTACCTTCCCGTTACTTTCTAATAGGTTTACGTGGACCTTTACGCGTACGCGCATTGGTCTTAGTACGTTGCCCACGGAGAGGCAGGCTACGGCGATGGCGGAGACCACGATAACAACCAAGATCCATAAGACGCTTGATGTTCATTGAAATCTCACGACGTAAGTCACCTTCTACTAGGTATTTGGCGACTTCTTCGCGTAGTGTGTCAATTTGAGCTTCGCTCAATTCCTTGATCTTAGCAGTTTCAGCGATTGCTGTAGCCGCGCAGATTGCTCTAGCGCGAGTACGGCCGATGCCGAAAATTGCAGTCAATGCGATGACTGTATGCTTTTGATCAGGAATGTTAATGCCAGCGATACGGGCCACTATGCACTCCTTAAAGTTAAAGGCCAACTGCGAAAAGCCCGAAAGGATACTCGACAGTCGACAGATTTGCAAACAAAATTTTGTTCAGCCCAATTCATGGGCTGAACAAATTACTTTTTAGCCTTGACGCTGTTTGTGTTTTGGTTCAACACAGATAACGCGTACAACGCCACTACGCTTGACGATCTTGCAGTTACGGCAGATCTTCTTCACGGAAGCTCGAACTTTCATTTCATCACTCCGTAAAGCTACTTAGCGACCAAAGCGATCTAAATTCGCTTTGTTAACTAGGTTAGCTTTCTTCATCACAGACTCATACTGATGAGACATCATATGCGTCTGAACCTGAGCCATGAAGTCCATGATTACGACTACCATAATTAGTAGTGAAGTACCGCCGAAATAGAACTGTACTTTCCACGCAATTAACATGAACTCCGGAATTAAGCAGATAAAGGTTATGTATAACGCGCCTGCTAATGTCAAACGGGTCATAACTTTATCAATGTAACGCGAAGTCTGTTCTCCAGGACGGATCCCAGGGATGAATGCACCACTCTTCTTCAAGTTATCTGCTGTTTCACGTGGGTTAAACACCAACGCAGTATAGAAGAAACAGAAAAAGATAATCGCTGTTGCATATAATAATGAGTAAAGCGGTTGTCCAGGTGACACAGCCAGTGAAAAATCACTCAACCATGACATGGACTCATTTTGACCGAACCACTGAGCCAGTGTTCCAGGAAACAAAATGATGCTTGACGCAAAAATTGGCGGAATAACACCTGCCATGTTTATTTTCAGCGGTAGATGGGTACTTTGCGCAGCGAACACCTTACGGCCTTGCTGACGCTTAGCATAGTTAACGACTATACGACGCTGACCACGTTCCACAAACACTACAAAATAAGTCACTGCAAACACAATTACCGCGAGCAACAACAATACTAACACATTCAAGTCACCTTGACGCGCCTGCTCAGCCGTTTGGCCGATAGCGGAAGGTAATCCAGCAACAATACCTGCGAAAATCAAAATCGAGATACCATTACCTATACCACGTTCGGTAATTTGCTCACCTAGCCACATAAGGAACATAGTTCCTGTCACTAAGCTTACAACCGCAACAAAGTAGAATCCAAATCCAATGTTGACCACAAGGCCTGGCACTAAGTTTGGTAACCCGGTTGCAATACCGACCGACTGGAATGTACCCAGCACTAAGGTACCCCATCTGGTATATTGACTGATTTTCTTACGTCCTGATTCGCCTTCCTTTTTCAATTCAGCGAGTGCAGGATGTACGACAGTCAACAGTTGCATGATAATCGATGCCGAAATGTACGGCATAATACCTAATGCAAAGATAGAGGCACGCTCAAGGGCACCACCCGAGAACATGTTAAACATGCCAAGGATGGTTCCACTTTGCTGAGCAAACAGCTCTGCTAATACAGCTGCGTCAATACCAGGAATTGGCACAAACGAACCGGCTCTAAAGACGATAATCGCACCAATCACGAACAGGAGGCGAGCTTTCAATTCTGAAAGTCCACCTTTCGCGCTTTTTAAATCAAGTCCTGGTTTTGCCATCGACGTATTATTCCTCGATCTTACCGCCGGCAGCTTCAATAGCTGCACGTGCACCTTTGGTTACCTTCAGACCTTTAACAGTCACAGGGCGCTCAATGGTACCTGAAAGAACAATTTTCGCAAACTGGATGTTGCGAGTTATTACGTTCGCATCTTTCAGAGCGTTTAAGTCGATAACATCACCGTTAACTTTTGCCAGTTCGAGTACACGAACTTCAGCTGTTACCATAGCGCGACGCGAGGTAAAACCAAATTTAGGTAAACGGATTTTAAGTGGCATTTGACCACCTTCGAATCCTGGGCGTACACCGCCACCAGAGCGAGACTTTTGGCCTTTATGACCACGACCCGCTGTTTTACCTAGACCTGAGCCCATACCACGGCCTACACGCTTTGGTGCATGCTTAGAGCCTGCAGCTGGAGATAGAGTATTTAAACGCATCTATTAATCCTCCACCTTAACCATGTAGTAGACCTTGTTGATCATACCGCGAACAGAAGGAGTATCTTCTAATTCAACAGTGTGACCAATGCGACGCAAACCAAGACCCGTTAGGGTTGCACGGTGCTTCGGTAAACGACCGATACCGCTTTTAGTTTGAGTAACTTTTACAGTTTTAGTTGCCATGGTGCATTACCCCCGAATTTCGTCAACATTCAGGCCACGCTTAGCTGCGATTTGCGAAGGTGACTTCATGTGCACCAATGCATCGACAGTCGCGCGAACGATGTTGATCGGGTTAGTAGAACCGTATGCTTTTGACAGAACGTTATGCACGCCTGCTACTTCCAATACGGCACGCATTGCGCCACCGGCAATAATACCAGTACCTTGTGATGCAGGTTGCATGTACACAAGTGAACCAGTATGACGACCTTTAACTGGGTGATGCAGAGTACCTGCATTCAACTCAACGGTCACAATGTTACGACGAGCTTTTTCCATCGCTTTTTGAATCGCGGCTGGAACTTCACGTGCTTTGCCATAGCCATAGCCAATCTTACCGTTACCGTCACCCACTACTGTCAGTGCTGTGAAGCTAAAGATACGACCGCCCTTAACTACTTTAGAAACACGATTAACTGCAATTAATTTCTCTTGCAGATCGTCTTTTTGCTGAGCTTCTAATTTAGCCATTTTATAACCCCTTAGAACTTCAGGCCAGCTTCACGAGCTGCATCTGCTAAAGCAGCTACACGACCGTGATACTTGAAACCAGAACGATCGAACGCAACTGAAGTTACGCCTTTTTCGATCGCGCGCTCAGCAACAAATTTACCTACTGCTTTCGCTGCGTCTACGTTACCGGTACTCTTCAGTAGCTCTTTAACCGCTTTTTCTACGGTTGAAGCAGCTGCCAACACCTGAGCTTCAGGATTGATCACCTGAGCATAAATGTGACGCGGTGTACGATGTACAACCAGACGGTTCACGCCCAGCTCTTGGATCTTCTTACGAGCGCGAGTAGCGCGACGTAAGCGAGATGTTTTCTTATCCATATCGCGTTACCTACTTCTTCTTAGCCTCTTTACGGCGTACTACTTCGTCGTCATAGCGAACACCTTTGCCTTTGTATGGCTCTGGTGGACGGTATCCGCGAATCTCAGCAGCGACTTGGCCAATTAACTGTTTATCAACGCCACGTAGGACGATGTCAGTTTGGCTAGGGCACTCTGCAGTAACGCCTGCGGGCAGTTTGTGTACTAACGGATGAGAGAAACCTAAAGTAAGGTCAATATCAGCACCGACGAGTTTCGCACGGTAACCAACGCCAACTAACTTTAACTTACGCTCAAAACCTTGAGATACACCAACAACCATGTTGTTTACTAATGCACGAGTTGTACCAGCCTGTGCCCAAGCGTTAACAACGCCTTCAACAGGGAGGAACTTAACTACGCCGGCTTCAATAACAACATTGACCGCATTGTTGATCACTCGAGTCAGACTACCTTTTCCGCCTTTGACGGTAAGGGTCTGTTCGTTCAAGGTCACCTCTACGCCAGCTGGAATAGATACTGGTGCTTTTGCTACACGAGACATTCCTAGCTCCTTAAGCTACGTAGCAGATAACCTCGCCACCCATGCCTGCAAGGCGGGCGGCACGATCAGTCATCAAGCCTTTAGAAGTGGACACAATTGCGACACCCAGACCGCCCATCACCTTTGGAAGTTCGTTTTTACCTTTGTAAATACGAAGACCAGGGCGACTTACACGCTGGATAGTCTCAACGACTGGTTGGCCTTGGAAATACTTTAAAGTAACTTCCAGTTCAGGCTTGGCTTCATCTGCTACGGCGTAATCAGCAATATAACCTTCATCTTTAAGTAGTTTCGCAATTGCGACTTTCAACTTAGCTGAAGGCATCTTCACTGATACGTGGTTAGCAGCTTGGCCGTTACGAATACGGGTTAACATATCCGCAATAGGATCTTGCATGCTCATATTAGCTTACTCCGTGACAAGTGCTTACCAGCTGGCCTTACGCAGGCCAGGAACTTCACCACGCATGGTTGCTTCACGTAATTTGATACGGCTTAAGCCGAATTTACGTAAGAAGCCATGAGGGCGACCAGTTTGATTACAACGATTGCGTTGACGCGCAGCGCTGGAATCACGTGGTAGAGCTTGCAGCTTAAGAACCGCATCCCAACGATCTTCGTCAGAAGAAGCTGGACTTGCAATGATAGTCTTAAGAGCCGCACGCTTTTCAGCGTACTTGGCCACGAGCTGTGCACGTTTAGCTTCACGTGCTTTCATTGATGTTTTTGCCATTACGCTACCCTTATTTCTTGAATGGGAAGTTAAAAGCGTCTAACAAAGCACGACCTTCTTCATCATTCTTCGCAGTAGTAGTGATAACAATATCCATACCACGAATCTTATCGATTTTATCGTAATCGATTTCTGGGAAGATGATCTGCTCACGCACGCCCATTGCGTAGTTACCACGGCCGTCAAACGCTTTAGCGCTTAAGCCACGGAAGTCACGAATACGTGGGATTGCGATATCGACTAAACGCTCTAAGAATTCCCACATACGCTCACCGCGTAGGGTCACTTTACAGCCAATAGGGTAGCCTTCACGGATTTTAAAACCAGCAACTGACTTACGAGCTACAGTCACAACTGGCTTTTGACCAGCGATTGCAGTCATATCACGGACAGCATGGTCCATGATTTTCTTGTCTGCAACAGCTTCGCCAACACCCATGTTCAGGGTGATTTTCTCAATCCGAGGGACTTGCATGACACTGGTATAACCGAACTTTTTAGCAAGTTCAGCGACAACAGTCTCTTGGTATTTATCATGCAGTTTCGCCATCGTTTACTCCAATTACTTAACGAGTTCACTGTTCGATTTGAAGAAACGAACTTTTTTGCCGTCTTCAAAGCGGAAACCAACGCGATCAGCTTTGCCAGTGGCAGAGTTGAAAATCGCTACATTTGATGCTTGTATCGGTGCTTCTTTCTCAACAATACCGCCAGCTACGCCCAATTGTGGGTTTGGCTTTTGGTGTTTTTTGACAAGATTGATGCCTTCAACAATCAATTTACCAGTAGGAAGGACTTGAGAAACTTTTGCACGTTTACCCTTGTCTTTACCTGCTAATACAATCACTTCGTCTTCACGACGTATTTTAGCTGCCATTTTGAAGCTCCTTACAGTACTTCTGGTGCCAGCGAGACAATTTTCATAAATTGCTCATTACGCAATTCACGTGTCACTGGTCCAAAGATACGAGTACCAATCGGCTGCAGGTTGTTGTTCAAAAGAACAGCTGCATTCCGATCGAAGCGAATGACAGAACCGTCTGGACGACGTACGCCTTTCTTAGTACGGACTACCACCGCGTTATACACATCGCCTTTCTTCGCTTTAGCGCGAGGAATCGCTTCTTTAACAGAAACTTTGATGATGTCGCCGATACCGGCATAACGACGATGAGAGCCACCCAAGACCTTAATACACTGAACTCTGCGTGCGCCGCTGTTACAAGCAACGTCAAGAGTCGATTGCATTTGGATCATTTTAAGTGCTCCGCTATCGTTACTACACAATTCCCACTATGGGACAATAAAAACACTCATTTTTGCTATTAATTTAGTCAAAAATGGCGCGCAAATATAACACCATAAAAGTGGAATGTATAGTATTAAAAAACAAACGGCCCCACATTCTGGAGCCGTTTACCTAAATACCTAATTAACTTAGGCCTTTGATACTACTTCAACCAGGGTCCAAGACTTAGTCTTAGACAAAGGACGACATTCGCGAATCGCTACTAAATCGCCTTCATTGCACTGATTCGTTTCGTCATGTGCATGGATCTTTGTCGTACGCTTAATGTATTTCCCATAAATTGGGTGTTTCACTTGGCGTTCGATAGCAACAGTAATGGACTTGTCCATTTTGTTGCTAGTTACACGACCCTGCAAAGTACGGATTTTATCAGACATTATGCACCCGCCTTAGAAGTAATAATGGTCTTAACGCGCGCAATGTTACGGCGCACCAATTTCAGTTGATTAGTCTGAGTCAACTGACCAGTGGCGTGTTGCATACGCAGGTTGAACTGCTCACGCAGCAGACCAAGTAGTTCAGCGTTCAGTTCTTCAACGCTCTTTTCTCTCAGTTCGCTCGCTTTCATTACATCACCGTCTTAGTTACGAAGGTAGTCTTAATTGGAAGCTTGGCAGCAGCCAAAGCAAACGCTTCACGAGCGATCACTTCAGAAACACCATTCATCTCATAAAGAACCTTACCAGGTTGAATCTGACATACCCAGTATTCAACGTTACCTTTACCTTTACCCATACGCACTTCAAGAGGCTTAGAGGTAATCGGCTTGTCCGGGAAAACTCGAATCCAAATTTGTCCCTGACGCTTAATGTGACGTGTCATGGCACGACGTGCAGATTCGATCTGACGTGCAGTTAAACGGCCACGGCCGACTGCTTTCAGACCAAAAGTACCAAAGCTAACTTCGGTACCGTTCGCTAGACCGCGGTTGCGGCCTTTGAACATCTTGCGAAACTTCATACGTTTAGGTTGCAGCATTGCCGGCTCTCCTATTTACCACGAGGCTTGCGCTTAGGTTGCTGCTGCTTCGGCTCTTCAATCTGTGGCAGCATTCCGTCTAGAACTTCACCTTTGAAGATCCAAACTTTAACGCCAATCACACCGTATTGGGTGTGACTTTCAGATGTAGAATAGTCGATATCAGCACGCAAAGTATGTAAAGGTACACGACCTTCACGATACCACTCATCGCGCGCAATCTCAGCTCCGCCTAAACGGCCACTAACTTGTACTTTGATACCTTGAGCACCAATACGCATTGCGTTTTGAACTGCGCGCTTCATAGCACGACGGAACATTACGCGACGCTCTAATTGCTGTGCAATTGAGTCAGCAACTAACTTGGCATCTAGCTCAGGTTTACGGATCTCAGCGATGTTAATTTGAGCAGGAGTGCCAGCAAGTTTTGACACTGCAGCACGCAATACTTCAACGTCTTCACCTTTCTTACCGATCACAACACCTGGACGGGCAGTGTGAATGGTAACGCGGATGCTTTTCGCTGGACGCTCGATAACAATCTTAGATACTGAAGCAGCTTGTAATTTCTCTACAAGAAACTTACGCACTTCCCAGTCGCTGTTCAGGTTACTTGCGTAATCTGATTTATCTGCGTACCAGGTAGAGATCCAAGGCTTGGTGATACCCAGACGGATACCATTAGGATGTACTTTCTGTCCCATTGCTCTCTCCTAGCGATCTGATACAACCACAGTAATGTGGCTGGTACGCTTCATGATACGATCAGCGCGGCCTTTAGCACGTGGCATGATACGCTTCATAGTTGGGCCTTCATCTACGAAGACGGCTCCGACTTTAAGCTCATCAATATCCGCGCCTTCGTTGTGTTCGGCGTTTGCGATAGCTGAGTCAAGTACTTTTTTAACCAGTACGGCGGCTTTCTTGGGGCTGAAAGTCAAAATTTCGAGGGCCTTAGCAACAGGCAATCCACGAATTTGATCAGCAACCAGACGGGCCTTCTGCGCAGACGTACGGGCAAAACGATGTTTAGCTAAAACTTCCATCTTATTCCTCCCGTATTAACGCTTCTTCGCTTTCTTATCTGCAGCATGGCCGCGATAAGTGCGAGTTGGTGAAAATTCACCAAGTTTGTGGCCGATCATTTCGTCAGTTACGAACACAGGAACGTGCTGACGACCATTATGGACAGCGATGGTCAAACCAATCATATTTGGAATGATCATAGAGCGACGTGACCAAGTCTTAATAGGCTTTTTGTCACCGGCTTCCATCGCTTTCTCTACCTTCTTCAGCAAGTGCAGGTCAATGAAGGGACCTTTCTTGAGAGAACGTGGCATGGCGAATCCTCTTACTATTTATTACGACGACGTACGATGTACTTGTCAGTGCGCTTGTTACTACGAGTTTTATAACCCTTAGTTGGCACACCCCATGGAGTCACTGGGTGACGACCACCAGAAGTACGGCCTTCACCACCACCGTGTGGATGGTCTACTGGGTTCATTGCAACACCACGCACTGTAGGACGTATGCCTCTCCAGCGCTTAGCACCTGCTTTACCTAACTGGCGTAGCATGTGTTCGGCATTACCAACTTCACCAAATGTCGCGCGGCAATCAACTGGCACTTTACGCATTTCGCCAGAGCGAAGACGTAGAGTGGCATATGCGCCATCACGAGCAACAACTTGTACATAAGCACCTGCAGAACGAGCGATCTGAGCACCTTTACCAGGCTTCATTTCAACTGCGTGAACTACAGAACCTACTGGGATGTTGCGCAGTGGCATAGCGTTACCGGTTTTGATCTCGGCAGCAACACCAGACTGGATCTTATCGCCAGCTTGCATGCCTTTGGCAGCAAGAATATAACGACGCTCACCATCCGCATACAATACTAACGCGATGTTAGCAGTACGGTTTGGATCGTATTCCAGACGCTCAATCTTTGCAGGGATACCATCTTTATCGCGTTTGAAGTCGATTAGACGATAATGCTGCTTATGACCACCACCTACGTGACGGACAGTGATACGGCCAGTATTGTTACGGCCACCACTTTTAGATTTTTTCGCCAACAAGCCAGCAAAAGGTTTACCCTTGTGCAGGTCAGTGTTCACCACTTTAACTACGTGGCGACGACCTGGAGAGGTTGGCTTACACTTAATAACTGCCATGATAATTCTCCTTTGCTTACTCAGCGCCGCCGACGAAATCGATGTCAGCACCAGCAGCTAGAGTCACATAGGCTTTTTTCCAATCGCTACGACGACCAGTACGGCCACCAGTGCGTTTAGTTTTGCCTTTGCTCACTAAAGTGCGAACTGAATCAACTTCAACTTCAAATAGCTTAGCAACAGCAGCTTTAATTTCAGCTTTAGTTGCATCGATAGCTACGCGGAAAACAACAGTGTTGTGCTTCTCAGCGTTCACAGTGCTCTTTTCAGAGATATGTGGTGCGAGAATAACTTTTAGCAAACGTTCTTCGCGGATCATCATGCTAGCATCTCCTCGATTTGCTTCACTGCGTCAGCAGTCACAAGCACAGTGTTGAAAGCGATCAGACTCACTGGGTCTAGACCCGCTACATCACGAACGTCAACCTTGTACAGGTTACGAGCTGCTAAGAATAAGTTCTCATCAACTTCTGCAGTCACAATCAGAACGTCTTCAAGGTTCATTGCTTTCAATTTAGCTTTCAGCTCTTTAGTTTTAGGAGCTTCAACACCGAAAGATTCAACAATAACCAAACGCTCTTGACGTACCAATTCAGACAGAATGCTTCTCAGCGCACCGCGGTACATCTTTTTGTTAACTTTTTGGCTGTGATCTTGGGTTTTAGCAGCGAATGTTACGCCACCGCCACGCCAGATTGGGCCTTTAACAGAACCAGCACGAGCACGGCCAGTTCCTTTTTGGCGCCAAGGCTTTTTGCCTGAGCCAGTTACTTCCGCACGAGTCTTTTGAGCACGAGTGCCCTGACGCGCGTTTGCAGCGTATGCTACAACTACCTGATGAACCAGTGCCTCGTTAAAGTCACGGCCGAAGGTAGTTTCGGAAACTTCAAGAGCGCTTTGCGCGTCTTTCAATACCAATTCCATTACTATCTCCTCAGACCTTAAGCTTTAACGGCAGGCTTGATAATCAAGTCGCCATTGGTAGCGCCAGGAACAGCGCCACGGACTAGTAGCAGGTTACGCTCAACATCTACACGAACAACAACTAGATTTTGAGTAGTAACACGCTCGGCACCCATATGGCCTGACATTTTTTTGCCTTTGAATACGCGACCAGGCGTTTGGTTCTGACCGATAGAACCATTCGAGCGGTGCGACAAAGAGTTACCGTGAGTCATATCTTGAGTACGGAAGTTCCAACGCTTAACGCCGCCTTGGAAGCCTTTACCTTTTGATTGACCAGTAACATCAACTTTCGCTACGTCTGCGAAAATATCAACATTTAGCTCAGCACCAACTTCAATGCCCTCGCCTTCACCGTCTACCAAACGCATTTCCCACAAACCACGACCGGCTTCAACGCCGCTCTTGGCAAAGTGACCTGCTTCTGGTTTAGTGATGCGATTGGCTTTTTTGGTGCCAGTTGTAACTTGAAGTGCACGGTAGCCGTCAGTTTCTAAAGTTTTCACTTGAGTAACACGGTTGCCTGCAACTTCAATTACAGTAACTGGTATTGAAACACCATCTTCAGTGAAGATGCGAGTCATACCAACTTTACGACCAATAAGACCGATAGCCATCTCTCAAACCTCTTCTTACTAGGATCTCAATTAACCCAAGCTAATCTGTACGTCGACACCAGCCGCAAGATCTAAACGCATTAACGCGTCAACAGTCTTTTCAGTTGGCTCTACGATGTCAACCAGGCGCTTGTGTGTACGTAATTCGTACTGGTCACGAGCATCTTTATTAACGTGCGGAGAGATCAAAATGGTATAACGCTCTTTGCGAGTAGGTAGTGGAATTGGACCACGAACCTGCGCGCCTGTACGCTTAGCAGTTTCAACGATTTCCGCTGTAGACTGATCAATTAAGCGATGATCAAATCCCTTTAAGCGGATACGGATTCTTTGGTTCTGCATTGACCAGAGCTCCTAAAATGGACATATAAAAAATCACCCTCTAGCTTCTTCAATATAGAAAAGCAGAGCGAGATGATTTAACCGTTCGACTCCCAATCGGAGCCGCTATGATAATGATTAACTTCAGCGACTAATCATTTAATTCGTCAACCTAAGTCGACGAGGGGGCCATTATACCTATCTAAATCCGGATATCAAGCCCGCTGTGTAAATAGTCATCAAATAACTATTTAACTTCAGAGTGGCGAGCATTTTACACAAATTTGTGAATAAAACCAGCCCTCAAACAAAAAAGGAAGCCGAAGCTTCCTTTTCAAACTAATCTCTATCGCAATTAAGCGATGATTTTAGCTACTACACCAGCACCAACTGTACGACCACCTTCACGGATTGCGAAGCGTAAACCTTCGTCCATCGCGATTGGGCAAATCAGAGTCACTACCATTTTGATGTTATCGCCAGGCATTACCATCTCTACGCCTTCTGGCAGTTCGATAGTACCGGTTACGTCAGTTGTACGGAAGTAGAACTGTGGACGGTAGCCTTTGAAGAATGGAGTGTGACGTCCGCCTTCTTCTTTTGACAGAACGTAAACTTCTGATTCAAAAGTCGTGTGTGGGTTGATTGAACCTGGTTTAGCCAATACTTGACCACGTTCTACGTCATCACGCTTAGTACCACGTAATAACACACCACAGTTCTCGCCTGCACGACCTTCGTCAAGCAGTTTACGGAACATTTCTACACCAGTACACGTTGTTTTAGTCGTTGTGCGAACACCAACGATTTCAACTTCGTCACCCACTTTAACAATACCACGCTCAACACGACCAGTAACTACTGTACCACGGCCTGAAATTGAGAATACGTCTTCGATTGGCAGTAGGAACGGCTTATCGATGTCACGTTGTGGTTCTGGAATGTAAGAATCCAGTGCTGCGGCTAATTCAAGGATCTTAGCTTCCCACTCTGGTTGACCTTCTAGGGCCTTCAGAGCTGAACCTTGGATTACTGGTAAATCATCACCTGGGAAATCGTATTCTGACAGAAGTTCACGCACTTCCATTTCAACCAATTCCAGTAACTCTTCGTCATCTACCATGTCACATTTGTTCATGAACACGATGATGAAAGGTACGCCAACCTGACGAGAAAGCAGGATGTGCTCACGAGTCTGTGGCATTGGACCGTCTGTAGAGGCAACTACTAGAATCGCGCCGTCCATCTGTGCAGCACCAGTGATCATGTTTTTAACATAGTCAGCGTGGCCTGGGCAGTCTACGTGTGCGTAGTGACGTGAAGGCGTGTCATATTCGATGTGAGAGGTATTGATCGTAATACCGCGCTCACGCTCTTCTGGAGCGTTATCGATTTGAGAGAAGTCTTTAGCTTCGCCACCGTAGGTCTTAGCCAGTACGTGAGAGATAGCTGCAGTCAGTGTGGTTTTACCATGGTCAACGTGACCAATGGTGCCCACGTTTACGTGAGGCTTAATACGTTCAAATTTAGCTTTTGCCACGATATATTCCTTTCTTTTCAGAATAGTCCAGTCAGTGCTGGACCATAATAACATTTATGTCGTAACTGGATATTAGCTACGAGATTCAATAATCGCTTTTGCAATGTTTTGCGGTGCATCAGAGTACTTCAAGAACTCCATAGAGTATGAAGCGCGACCCTGTGTAGCAGAGCGCAAATCAGTTGCATAACCAAACATTTCAGAAAGAGGCACTACAGCATGGACTATTTTGATGCCACCAAAGCCATCATCCATCCCTTCAATCAAGCCACGACGACGGTTTAAATCACCAACGACGTCACCCATATAATTTTCAGGGGTAGTTACTTCTACTTTCATGCAAGGTTCGAGCAACGCCGGATTCGCTTCAAGCGCACCCTTTTTGAAGCCCATAGAACCTGCAATTTTGAACGCCATCTCATTCGAGTCCACATCATGATATGAACCGTCGAACAGAGTGACCTTCACGTCCAACACAGGGAAGCCAGCGAGAACGCCATTCTTCATCTGTTCTTGGATACCTTTATCAACCGCAGGAATGAATTCACGAGGAATCACACCTCCCACAACTGCATTGACAAATTCGTAACCAGCGCCTTCTTCATTAGGCTCTAGTTTTAACCAAACGTGACCGAATTGTCCACGACCACCTGATTGGCGTACAAATTTACCTTCAGCTTCTACTGATGCTCGGATAGTTTCGCGGTAGGCCACTTGTGGCTTACCTACGTTACATTCAACACCGAATTCGCGACGCATACGGTCTACGATGATGTCTAAGTGTAACTCACCCATACCCGAAATCAGAGTTTGTGATGATTCTTCGTCAGTTTCAACTCGGAATGATGGATCTTCCGCTGCAAGTTTTTGCAACGCGATACCCATTTTGTCCTGATCGGCTTTTGACTTAGGCTCAACGGCAATGGTAATTACTGGCTCTGGGAACTCCATACGTTCCAAGATCACTCTATGATCGTTATCACAAAGCGTATCACCCGTAGTCACTTCTTTTAGACCAATCGCCGCTGCGATATCACCAGCACGGACTTCTTTCAGTTCAGTGCGATCGTTTGCGTGCATTTGCACCATGCGACCTACGCGTTCACGCTTCTGTTTGACAGAGTTGTAAACGCCCGAACCTGATTCGAGTACGCCTGAGTACACGCGAATAAAGGTCAAAGTTCCTACGAATGGATCTGTAGCAATCTTAAATGCCAATGCAGCAAAAGGCGCATTGTCATCTGATGGGCGTTCTACTTCTTGGTCGTTCTCATCGATGCCCTTAATTGGAGGCACATCAATTGGCGCTGGCAAGAATTCAATAACCGCATCAAGTACCGCTTGAACGCCTTTGTTCTTAAATGCAGAACCACAAGTCGCTAAAACGATTTCATTATTTATAGTACGCTGACGTAGCGCCTTTTTAATTTCGTCTTCTGATAGCGTGCCTTCTTCAAGGTACTTATCCATCAGTTCATCCGAAGATTCGGCTGCTACTTCAACCAGATACTCATGCATTTCAGCCGCTTTAGCTGCTAACTCTGCAGGGATCTCCTCATAAGTGAAAGTCATACCCTGGTCTGATTCATTCCAGTTAATTGCTTTCATCTTGATTAAGTCGATCACGCCTTTGAAGTTTTCTTCTGCACCAATATTCAATTGAATAGGCACACAAGTGGCTCCAAGACGAGTTCTAATTTGCTTCACTACACGTTCAAAGTCTGCACCTGCACGGTCCATCTTGTTGATAAATACCAAACGTGGAACGCGGTATTTATCAGCTTGACGCCACACTGTTTCTGACTGAGGTTCAACACCAGATGAACCACAGAAAACGACAACAGCACCGTCGAGGACGCGCAGAGACCGTTCAACTTCAATAGTAAAGTCAACGTGACCAGGGGTATCGATGATATTGATGCGGTGTTCAGTGAATTGAGCATCCATACCACGCCAGAATGTGGTTACCGCAGCCGAGGTGATAGTGATACCACGCTCTTGCTCTTGAACCATCCAGTCTGTGGTAGCGGCGCCGTCATGCACCTCACCGATTTTATGAGACAAACCGGTATAGAACAGAACACGTTCTGTTGTGGTGGTTTTACCTGCGTCAACATGAGCACAAATACCGATATTACGATAACGCTCAATTGGGGTTGTACGAGCCACGATTATACCCTCTCCACCAAGACCTAAGTCTTGGCAATATCAACAACTATGGTGTGGGCCTAAGCCCACACCATCATATTACCAACGGTAATGAGCAAAGGCTTTGTTAGCTTCAGCCATGCGATGCACGTCTTCACGCTTCTTAACAGCAGTACCTTTGTTTTCAGACGCATCCAGCATTTCACCTGCCAGACGTAAAGCCATAGATTTTTCACCACGCTTACGAGCAGCTTCAACTAACCAGCGCATCGCCAGTGCGTTACGACGCACAGGACGAACTTCACATGGTACCTGGTACGTAGAACCACCAACGCGACGAGATTTAACTTCGACTGATGGGCGAACGTTGTCCAGGGCTGCTTCAAGGATAACTAAATGGTTTTCGCTTTTCTTTTCAGCGACAACATCTAGTGCCTTGTAAATAATTTTTTCTGCAGTCGACTTTTTGCCGTCTTGCATAATGACGTTGATGAACTTAGCCAGCAACTCACTGTGAAACTTTGGATCTGGTAGGATTTTACGTTGTCCTACAACGCGACGTCTTGGCATAACAATTCTCCGTATGCTTCAGGGATTTCCAAAACTGGAATTCTCAAAATAAAACTAGCTTGGCCTTACTTAACGGATAAGTTAAGACTTAGGACGCTTAGCACCGTATTTAGAACGGCTTTGGCGACGTGAAGTCACGCCTGCACAGTCTAATGCGCCACGAATAGTGTGATAACGCACACCTGGTAAGTCTTTAACACGACCACCACGGATTAAGATCACGCTATGTTCCTGCAGGTTGTGGCCTTCACCGCCGATGTACGAAGTAACTTCGAAACCGTTAGTTAGACGCACACGAGCTACTTTACGTAGTGCAGAGTTAGGTTTTTTAGGGGTAGTAGTGTACACACGTGTACAAACACCACGTTTTTGCGGGCACGCATTCAACGCAGGCACGTTAGTCTTGTCGACTTTTGGCGCGCGTGGCTTACGTACCAACTGGTTTACAGTTGCCATGTATAGCTCCGAGTCAGTTGAATCAAACTCAACGATAAGGTGTGAAAAATCTATATCCCACAATGGTGGGACGCGGAATTTTAGAAAGGTAATGCCTGACTGTCAAGAAATAGCCAACTTTTGCGGCATATTACAAGAAAAAAGGCGCCATAGGCGCCTTTTTATAACAAACTTATTACTTAATCTTGGCTACCAGCCAAGTTTAAGAGATCGGCCAAGTTCTGTTCGGCTTCACTTGCAGTGATCTTGTTCACTACTACAGGTTCGTTTTTCTTCGCACGCGCTTCATTACGAGTCTTGTGATAAGCGTAACCAGTACCGGCTGGGATCAGTCGGCCAACGATAACGTTTTCTTTCAGACCACGTAATTGATCGCTCTTACCACCGACGGCGGCTTCGGTCAGTACGCGCGTAGTTTCTTGGAACGATGCTGCTGAGATAAAGGATTCTGTTGCCAGAGATGCTTTAGTAATACCCAGTAGTTCACGTTCAAAGGTCGCAGGCACTTTACCTTGGGCGATCAGTTCGCGGTTAGCGATCTTCACGCGTGACACTTCAGCTTGTTCCCCTTCGAGGAAGTCAGTGTCACCGGCAGAAGTGATAAGACACTTACGCAGCATCTGACGGATGATCACTTCGATATGCTTATCGTTGATCTTCACGCCTTGCAGACGGTAAACGTCCTGTACTTCGTTCACAATGTAGTTTGCTACGTTGTGGATACCACGAAGACGCAGAATGTCGTGTGCCGCTTCTGGACCGTCAGCGATAACTTCACCACGTTCGACTTTTTCACCTTCGAACACGTTTAAGTTACGCCACTTAGGGATCATCTCTTCATAATGATCGCCGCCATCAGCAGGTGTAATCACCAAACGACGCTTACCTTTGGTCTCTTTACCAAACGAGATGGTACCAGAGATTTCCGCCAGAATAGCAGGCTCTTTTGGCTTACGCGCTTCGAACAAGTCAGCAACGCGTGGCAGACCACCGGTGATGTCGCGAGTTTTAGACGATTCCTGAGGAATACGAGCTAATGCATCACCCACGTTGATTTGCGCGTTATCTTCTAAGTTAACGATCGCACTACCTGGTAAGAAGTATTGTGCTGGCACTTCAGTACCTGGGATCATCAAGTCAGCACCATTAGCGCCAAGCAGACGGATCATTGGGCGCATTTCTTTACCCGCAGTACCACGCTGACCAACGTCAAGGATCACGATTGATGACAGACCCGTTAGTTCGTCTGTTTGACGTGTCATAGTGACACCGTCAATCATGTCTACGAACTTGATACTACCCGCCACTTCAGAAATGATTGGGTGAGTATGTGGATCCCAGTTAGCGATAACATCGCCCGCTTCAACAGCCGCTTCTTCTAGTTTCTCGAGCACAGTACCGTATGGCACTTTATAACGCTCTTTCTCACGACCCAGCTCGTCAATAACGGCCAGTTCAGAAGAACGAGAAACGATAACCAGTTTGCCGTCACTGTTAGTAACATGCTTAGCATTATGCAGTTTCAATGAACCCGAGTTTTTCACTTGGACATTGTTTTCTGCAGACGCTCTAGATGCCGCACCACCGATGTGGAACGTACGCATCGTTAACTGTGTACCTGGTTCACCGATAGATTGTGCTGCCACAACACCGATGGCTTCACCGTGGTTAATAATATGACCACGAGCCAAGTCACGACCGTAACAGGCTGCACACACACCGAAATCGGTATCACAAGAAATAACAGAACGTACAATCACTTCGTCGATTGAATGCTCTTCTAACTTGTCACACCATGCTTCGTCGAGTAGCGTGTTACGTGGTGCTAATACGTCTTCAGTGCCTGGATAGAACACATCAATCGCAACCACACGACCCAGTACGCGTTCACGTAACGGCTCAACCACATCACCACCTTCAATCAGCGGTTTCATGGTTAGACCTTCGTGAGTACCACAATCGTCTTCGATAACCACTAAATCTTGTGCAACGTCTACAAGACGACGAGTCAGGTAACCCGAGTTCGCTGTCTTCAATGCCGTATCGGCTAGACCTTTACGCGCACCGTGAGTAGAAATAAAGTACTGGAGTACGTTTAGACCTTCACGGAAGTTAGCGGTAATTGGCGTTTCGATGATTGAGCCGTCTGGCTTAGCCATCAGACCACGCATACCCGCCAACTGACGGATCTGTGCGGCACTACCACGAGCGCCTGAGTCAGCCATCATATAGATGCTGTTAAACGAGGCTTGTTTCTCTTCAACGCCATCACGGTTAATCACTGTCTCAGTTGACAGGTTTTCCATCATAGCTTTAGAAACTTTTTCGTTGGCACTTGCCCAGATATCGATAACTTTGTTGTAACGCTCACCGGCTGTGACTAGACCAGATTGGAACTGCTCTTGAATTTCAAGAACTTCCGCTTCTGCATCAGCAACTAAGGTGTATTTCTCGTCTGGAATAACCATGTCATCGATACCGACAGAGGCACCAGAGATGGTTGCAAAACGGAAACCGGTATACATCAATTGGTCAGCGAAGATAACAGTATCTTTCAGACCCAGTTGACGATAACAGGTGTTCAACAGTTTAGAGATCTGCTTTTTGCCCATGTTCTGGTTAACCAGATCAAATGACAAACCTGCTGGCAGAATAAGTGACAGCAAAGCACGACCCACAGTCGTATCAACGATACGGCGTTGTTCAGTGCGCTCACCATCGTCACCAATAATGGTTTCAGTGATACGAACTTTAACGCGGGCATGCAGTTCAGCAGCGCCAGTTGCGTAAGCTTTTTCAACTTCAGCAACAGACATAAATGCCATACCTTCACCACGGCCGTTAATACGCTCACGGCTGGTATAGTACAGGCCCAATACCACGTCTTGAGACGGGGTGATAACAGGCTCGCCGTTGGCTGGTGACAGGATGTTGTTGGTAGACATCATCAGGGCACGGGCTTCAAGCTGCGCTTCCAGTGTTAACGGTACGTGTACCGCCATTTGGTCACCGTCGAAGTCGGCGTTGTATGCCGCACAAACGAGTGGGTGTAACTGGATCGCTTTACCTTCAATCAGTACAGGTTCGAACGCTTGGATACCCAGTCTGTGCAGTGTTGGTGCACGGTTGAGCATCACTGGATGTTCGCGGATCACTTCATCCAGAACGTCCCAAACTTCCGCTACTTCACGCTCAACCATCTTCTTAGCCGCTTTGATAGTAGTAGCTAAGCCACGACCTTCTAGCTTGCCATAGATGAATGGCTTGAACAGTTCCAGTGCCATCTTCTTAGGAAGACCACATTGGTGCAGACGTAGAGTAGGACCTACGGTAATTACCGAACGACCAGAATAGTCAACGCGCTTACCCAACAAGTTCTGACGGAAACGACCTTGCTTACCTTTGATCATATCAGCCAAAGATTTCAGAGGACGCTTGTTAGAACCGGTAATAGCACGGCCACGACGACCGTTATCTAATAGCGCATCAACAGACTCTTGTAACATACGCTTTTCGTTGCGTACGATAATGTCTGGCGCAGCTAAATCTAACAGACGCTTCAAACGGTTGTTACGGTTGATCACGCGGCGATACAGGTCGTTAAGATCTGAAGTCGCGAAGCGGCCGCCATCGAGCGGTACCAACGGACGTAAGTCAGGTGGTAACACAGGCAGTACTTTTAAGATCATCCACTCAGGCTTGTTGCCTGAAGTGTAGAATGCTTCCATCAACTTAAGACGTTTAGTCACTTTCTTGCGACGAGTCTCAGAATTGATTGAAGGCAATTCTTCACGCATTTGTTCGATTTCTTTCGCTAAATCGATAGCACGTAACAGTTCAAGTACTGCTTCGGCACCCATTTTAGCTTCGAACTCATCACCGTATTCTTCTAATGCATCCAGATAAGTTTCTTCTGTCAGCATTTGGCCACGTTCAAGGCTGGTCATGCCAGGCTCGATCACGACAAATGATTCAAAATACAGTACGCGTTCGATATCACGCAGCGTCATATCCAGCATTAAGCCAATACGTGACGGCAGTGATTTTAAGAACCAAATGTGCGCAACTGGGCTAGCCAGTTCGATGTGACCCATACGCTCACGACGTACTTTAGTTTGGGTTACTTCAACGCCACACTTTTCACAAATAACACCACGGTGCTTCAAACGTTTGTACTTACCGCACAAACATTCGTAATCTTTGACTGGGCCAAAGATACGCGCACAGAACAGACCTTCACGCTCAGGCTTGAAGGTACGGTAGTTGATGGTTTCTGGCTTCTTAACTTCACCAAAAGACCAAGAACGGATCAGATCAGGCGATGCCAGACCAATTTTGATGCCGTTAAATTCTTCAGTCTTGCTTTGCTGTTTCAGAAACTTTAATAAGTCTTTCACGTTTCTCTCCTGAAGGAGTTAAACCGGGTGCTCCGCTTGCACGGAGCACCATTCTGTTTGCCAAACGCGGCTAAAGGCCTGCGCTTATGCCTGATCCAACTCGATATTAATACCGAGTGAACGGATCTCCTTCAGTAACACGTTGAAGGACTCTGGCATGCCAGGTTGCATCTGATGGTTACCGTCGACGATGTTCTTATACATCTGAGTACGACCGTTAACGTCATCCGATTTAACAGTGAGCATTTCTTGAAGCGTATAAGCGGCACCGTATGCTTCTAGTGCCCACACTTCCATCTCACCGAAACGCTGACCACCGAACTGAGCTTTACCGCCCAGTGGTTGTTGAGTCACTAAGCTGTACGAACCGGTAGAACGGGCGTGCATCTTGTCATCAACTAAGTGGTTCAGTTTGAGCATGTACATGTAACCTACCGTTACTTGACGCTCAAATTCGTTACCGGTACGACCATCAAACAACTTCAACTGACCAGAGGTTGGCAAACCTGCAAGTTCAAGCATCTGCTTGATCTCTTTCTCTTTAGCACCGTCGAATGCAGGAGTTGCAATCGGGATACCGCCTTTCAGGTTAGTCGCAAGACGTAATACTTCATCATCAGTGAATGAATCGATATCGACGCGCTGCTGCACTTCGTCACCTAATTCATAAACTTGCTTGATGTAACCACGAACTTCAGCCAGCTCACGCTGTTCTTCAAGCATCGCAGTGATCTTGTTACCAATGCCTTTGGCAGCGGCGCCCATATGGACTTCAAGTACCTGACCAATGTTCATACGTGATGGAACACCTAGCGGGTTCAATACGATGTCTACTGGGTTACCTTGTTCGTCATATGGCATGTCTTCGATTGGGCAAATCTTAGAGATAACACCCTTGTTACCGTGACGACCCGCCATCTTGTCACCAGGTTGGATAGTACGCTTAACCGCTAAGTAAACCTTAACGATTTTGAGTACGCCTGGCGCCAAGTCATCACCTTGGGTGATCTTGCGACGTTTGATTTCAAACTTCTTATCGAAGTCAGCTTTCAGCTCTTCATGCTGTTCAGCTAATTGCTCAAGTTCAGTTTGTTTTGCTTCATCGTCAATGACTTGAACCAATACATCTTTACGTGGCAACGCAGCAATTTGCGCTTCAGTGAAACCAGCACCGATTAACAAGTTACGCGCACGGCTCAATACACCTTCTTCAAGGATCTTGAACTCTTCGCCTAAGTCTTTACGAGCTTGGGCAATGTGCATCTCTTCGATTTCAACTGCACGCTTGTCTTTTTCAACGCCGTCACGGGTAAATACCTGAACGTCGATGATAGTGCCCTTAACAGAGTTAGGAACACGCAGTGAACTGTCTTTAACATCAGACGCTTTCTCACCGAAGATAGCACGGAGTAACTTCTCTTCTGGCGTTAGCTGTGTTTCGCCTTTTGGCGTCACTTTACCAACCAGAATATCGCCACCCTTCACTTCTGCACCAATGTAAACGATACCTGACTCGTCGAGTTTCGACAGAGCAGATTCACCTACGTTTGGAATATCAGCCGTAATTTCTTCGCTACCCAGTTTGGTATCACGAGCAATACAAGACAGCTCCTGAATGTGGATAGTGGTGAAACGGTCTTCTTGCGCTACACGCTCAGAAATTAAGATCGAGTCTTCGAAGTTGTAACCGTTCCAAGGCATGAATGCGATACGCATGTTCTGGCCAAGGGCTAAGTCACCTAAGTCAGTAGACGGACCGTCTGCTAACACGTCACCACGAACGACTGGCTCACCAACAGCACAACAAGGGCGTTGGTTGATACAAGTGTTTTGGTTAGAACGGGTGTATTTAGTCAGGTTATAAATGTCGATACCGGCTTCGCCTGGGCGCAGCTCATCTTCATTTACTTTAACAACGATGCGGCTCGCATCAACGTAGTCTACAAAACCACCACGTTTAGCAACAACCACAACACCAGAGTCAACAGCCAAAGTACGTTCAATACCAGTACCTACTAGCGGCTTTTCAGAGCGCAGTGTGGGTACGGCTTGACGTTGCATGTTCGCACCCATCAAGGCACGGTTAGCATCGTCGTGTTCTAAGAACGGGATCAGTGACGCAGCAACAGAAATAATCTGTTGTGGCGAAACGTCCATATACTGGATGTCAGCAGCGCGCATAAAGGTTGATTCACCTTTATGACGACAAGCAATTTGCTCTTCTGCCATACGACCGCTAGCGTCAACTTCGATGTTCGCCTGTGCAATCACATAACGACCTTCTTCAATTGCTGACAAGTATTCCACTTCGTCAGTAATCACGCCGTCGATAACCTTGCGGTATGGCGTTTCTAGGAAGCCGTAGGAGTTAGTACGGGCAAAACTTGCTAATGAGTTGATTAGGCCAATGTTTGGACCTTCAGGGGTCTCAATTGGACATAAACGACCATAATGCGTTGGATGTACGTCGCGGACTTCGAAGCCTGCACGTTCACGAGTCAAACCACCAGGGCCAAGAGCAGAAATACGACGCTTATGCGTTACTTCTGACAGCGGGTTGTTTTGGTCCATGAATTGTGACAGCTGAGAAGAACCGAAGAACTCTTTCACTGCAGCAGAAATTGGCTTAGCGTTGATCAAGTCTTGTGGCATCAGCTCATTCAGATCACCTAAAGACAGACGTTCACGCACGGCGCGCTCAACACGGACTAAACCAACACGGAATTGGTTTTCAGCCATTTCACCGACGCTACGAATACGACGGTTACCTAAGTGATCGATGTCATCGACTTCGTCGAAACCGTTACGGATATGAATGATGTTCTTCATTACCGCGACGATGTCTTCTTTAGACAATACACCGCTACCTTCGTCATCAGGAATGCTGAGACGACGGTTGAACTTCATACGACCTACTTTAGACAGGTCATAACGCTCTTCACTGAAGAACAAGTTCTGGAATAGTGCTTCGGCAGCATCTTTGGTTGGTGGCTCGCCAGGACGCATCATACGATAGATCTCAACCAGCGCTTCTAAGCGGTTAGTGGTTGAATCGATACGCAGCGTATCTGAAATATAAGCACCATGATCTAGCTCGTTGATATACAACGTACTGATATCTTTAATACCGGCCAATGATAGTTTAGCCAGATCTTCTAAGCTAATTTCACTGTTGGCAGAGACTAAAACTTCACCTGTGTCCGGATCGATATAATCTTGAGCAGCATATTTGCCCACGATATATTCAACTGGCACTTCAAGCTCAGTGGTATTGGTCTTTTCTAACTGACGAATGTGACGCGCAGTAATACGACGTCCCGCTTCAACCAGTACAGAACCTTCAGCATCCTTGATGTCATAGCTGGCAGTTTCGCCACGCAGACGTTCAGGCACCAAAGACATGACCAGAGTATCTTTCTTGATCTTGAACTCAACGCGTTCGAAGAACAGATCGAGGATCTCTTGAGTAGAATATTCTAATGCACGTAACATGATGGTCGCAGGCAGTTTGCGGCGACGGTCAATACGCACAAATAGTGCATCTTTAGGATCGAATTCAAAGTCAAGCCATGAACCACGGTAAGGAATAATACGTGCGTTATACAGCACCTTACCTGATGAGTGGGTTTTACCACGGTCATGATCAAAGAACACGCCTGGAGAACGGTGTAATTGAGATACGATTACACGCTCAGTACCGTTGATAACAAAAGTACCGTTATCCGTCATCAATGGGATATCACCCATGTAGACTTCTTGTTCTTTAATATCTTTTACTGTGCCCGCCGCTGCTTCACGGTCATACAACACCATGCGTAATTTAACGCGTAGTGGAGCTGAATACGTAACACCACGGATCTGACACTCTTTCACATCAAAAACAGGCTCGCCAAGCTTATAGCTGACGTATTGCAGTTCTGAGTTACCAGAAAAGCTCTTGATGGGAAAAACGCTACGGAAGGCGGCTTCTAAACCGCGCTCACCGGTAGGATCTTGATCGGTGAACTTCTTAAAAGAGTCTAGCTGGATAGACAATAAATAAGGGATATCCAAAACTTTTGGACGCTTACCAAAGTCTTTGCGAATACGCTTCTTTTCAGAATAGGAGTAAACCATGGGTTTCCTCTGCTTACGAGATGTGACCAAGACTGAATAAATAACTTAAGTTATTAAAATTCAGCACGTTTGCCCATCACCGTTGATGGCAAGAACCTAACCAGTAATCTCTGCTAGGGACTGCAAAATTTGGCGACAAACGGTGAAAAAAAATCGCCAGCGCATATAGCGCAAAAAAGGCCGACGGTTAAAAAACCGCCAGCCTCCACCCAAGTGGCTTGGGTGAGCAAGCTAAATAATAGCTTACTTAATTTCTACAGAAGCACCAGCTTCAGTAAGTTCTTTCTTCAGAGCTTCAGCTTCTTCTTTAGAAACGCCTTCTTTAACTGCTACTGGAGCAGCTTCAGACATAGCTTTAGCTTCTTTCAGGCCTAAACCAGTTGCGCCACGGATGGCTTTAATAACTGCAACTTTGTTGTCGCCGTGAGCAGTCAGAACTACGTTGAATTCTGTTTGTTCTTCAACAACAACTGCTTCTGCACCGCCAGAAACAACAGCAGCAGCGGCAGAAACGCCGAACTTCTCTTCCATAGCTTCGATCAGTTCAACAACTTCCATTACAGACATAGCTGCAAAGGCTTCTAAGATTTGGTCTTTAGTGATAGACATAACAAATGTTTCCTATTGTTCTGAATTCAATTTTATTAAGCAGCCAGCTTGAAATTAAGCGGCTTCTTGTTTTTGATCGCGCAGGGCGGCCAGTGTACGAACGAACTTGCCAGCAGATGCTTCTTTCATAGTCATCATTAACTGAGCTAGTGCTTCTTCGTATGTTGGCAGTTTCGCCAAACGATCAATTTCAGCTGCAGGGATGAAATTCCCTTCAAAGGCTGCGCCTTTAACTTCGAAGTTAGCTTGTTCTTTAGCAAAGTCTTTTAACAGACGTGCTGCAGCACCTGGGTGCTCTAAAGAAAACGCAATCAAAGTTGGGCCAGTGAACGTTTCTGCTAGGCACTCAAAAGCAGTACCTTCAACAGCACGACGAGCTAGCGTGTTACGTACTACACGTACATATACACCAGCTTCGCGAGCTTTTTTACGCAGACCGGTCATAGCACCTACAGTCACACCGCGAGAATCAGCGGCAACTGCAGATAGCGCACCTTTGGCAGCTTCGTTGACTTCAGCAACAATCGCTTTTTTGTCTTCGAGTCTTAATGCCATTGGCTTTACTCCTGGATTCTACCTAGGGTATTCCCTAGTATTTACCATACTAAATACTTATGTATTTAGTGACTTACGGTGCAGATTATCCAGTAAAAAATTTTAGCTGGGGCCTGACACCGTCTACGCAGGAAATTAAGTTATTTTTACAAAAAACACCTGCGGTCTTGGACGGAAACCTGAGTTAAACTCCGCCTAAACGGAAGATAAAACAGGCTTCAACCCACAAAGTGCGCGCATTATAGACTAATGCACCCGCTTTGTAAAATTATAGAGTTGTTTCAAGCGTAGCTTGATCAACTGCAACACCTGCACCCATAGTGGTAGAGATGCTGATCTTTTTCACGAAAATGCCTTTAGCAACTGCAGGCTTAGCCTTTTTCAGTGCTGACACTAACGCTTCCAAGTTTTCTTTCAATTGAACTGGTGTGAAATCCACTTTACCGATAGTAGTGTGGATAATACCGTTCTTGTCGTTACGGTAACGAACTTGACCCGCTTTGGCGTTCTTAACAGCTTCAGCAACGTTTGGCGTTACTGTACCTGTTTTAGGGTTAGGCATTAAACCACGTGGGCCTAAGATTTGACCTAACATACCAACAACGCGCATTGCATCTGGAGATGCGATAACTACGTCAAAATTCATTTCACCGGCTTTGATTTTCTCAGCCAGATCATCCATACCAACTAGCTCAGCGCCAGCAGCTTTAGCAGCTTCAGCATTTGCACCTTGTGTAAATACTGCAACGCGAACGTCACGACCAGTACCATGTGGCAACACTGTTGCACCACGAACGTTTTGGTCAGATTTACGTGGGTCAATACCCAGGTTAACTGCTACGTCTACACTTTCAACGAATTTTGCAGTTGCTAATTCTTTTAACAGAGCAACAGCTTCGTTGATATCGTAGCTTTTAGTACCGTCAACTTTCTCGCGAATTACGCGCATGCGTTTAGTTAGCTTTGCCATTATATTAATCCTCTACAACCAAACCCATTGAACGCGCAGTACCTTCGATTGAGCGAGTCATCGCTTCAATGTCAGCACCAGTCATATCGGCAGCTTTAAGTTCAGCAATTTCTTGAACTTTAGCGCGAGCGATAGTACCCACTTTCTGAGTGTTTGGACGTGGAGAACCTGATTTCAGGCCTGCAGCAGTCTTCAGTAAGTAAGACGCTGGAGAAGTCTTGGTTTCAAAAGTGAATGAACGGTCACTGTATACAGTGATCACGACTGGAATAGGCATGCCTTTTTCCATTTTTTCTGTACGGGCGTTAAACGCTTTACAGAATTCCATGATGTTCACACCTTTTTGACCCAAAGCTGGACCAACTGGTGGTGACGGGTTCGCAGAACCGGATTTTACTTGTAGCTTAATATAAGCATCAATCTTCTTTGCCATCTGACATTTCCTCAGTTTGGGTTCAAACGCGCATCAGCGACATGCTGACATGCTCCCCCGAAAACAACGGGTGCGAATTATATAGAAATTCGCACCCGTTGCCAAACGGATTTTGTAGTTTATTTAATCAGCCTTTTTCAACTTGACTAAAATCAAGTTCAACAGGCGTAGAACGACCAAAGATCATCACTGATACTTTCACGCGGCTCTTGTCATAATCCACTTCTTCAACGGTGCCGTTAAAGTCAGCAAATGGACCATCACACACACGTACCACTTCACCAGGCTCAAATATGGTTCTATGAGTCGGTGACGCTGTCGTTTCTTGTAAGCGACGCAGAATTGCATCAGCTTCTTTATCTGAAATTGGGGCAGGACGATCAGACGTTCCGCCAATAAAGCCTAAAACACGCGGGATGCTTTTGACTAAATGCCAGCTGTCATCGTTCATTTCCATCTGGACTAACACATAGCCAGGGAAAAACTTACGTTCGCTCTTGCGACGCTGACCTGCACGCATTTCGATGACTTCTTCAGTCGGAACCAATACTTCACCGAAGTATGCTTCCATGCCATGCATTTTAATATATTCAATCAGTGACTTACAAACTCGGCCTTCATAGCCTGAGAATGCCTGCACTACATACCATCTTTTTTTAGCTTCTTTAGCTTCAGTCATTCGAGGTGCCTATACGCCAGTGATAAAATTGACAATTCGCATTAACACAGCATCCATACCCCAAAGGATAAGAGCTAAGATACCTGTTGCTGCAAGGACAATAAAAGTGGTGTTTAGCGCTTCTTGACGCGTCGGCCATACAACCTTGCGCACTTCGATATGCGCTTCACGGGCAAAAGCTAACGCTTTTTTACCTTTTACAGTCTGAAGCGCAATAAAACCAGCAATAGCGAATGCAACGATAACACTAAGCGCACGTATGACGGCACTGGCTTCGCTATACATTTGATTGCCAATAACAGCAGCGGCTAGCAATACAATCACTAAACCCCACTTCACGATATCCAGAGAATTGTTCTGGTTTTCAGTATTTGTTGTCATCGGTTTTTCCGTTACTCAATACGGCCTGAGCTTAGAGCACATTAATTGACGGGCATAATCCCACATCACTCTGCATTTCCGAACACCCTTAGAAACGCAAAATAGCATAAGCTCAGGGTCAAAAATCGGCCATAGATTGTATTCTTATTCGACTTTGTAAGCAAGGATGCGAATCCCATGCAAACCACAAAACCTATGAAATAATCCACTTAAACAAAAAAGGAAGCCGAAGCTTCCTTTTCAAACTAATCTCTATCGCAATTAAGCGATGATTTTAGCTACTACACCAGCACCAACTGTACGACCACCTTCACGGATTGCGAAGCGTAAACCTTCGTCCATCGCGATTGGGCAAATCAGAGTCACTACCATTTTGATGTTATCGCCAGGCATTACCATCTCTACGCCTTCTGGCAGTTCGATAGTACCGGTTACGTCAGTTGTACGGAAGTAGAACTGTGGACGGTAGCCTTTGAAGAATGGAGTGTGACGTCCGCCTTCTTCTTTTGACAGAACGTAAACTTCTGATTCAAAAGTCGTGTGTGGGTTGATTGAACCTGGTTTAGCCAATACTTGACCACGTTCTACGTCATCACGCTTAGTACCACGTAATAACACACCACAGTTCTCGCCTGCACGACCTTCGTCAAGCAGTTTACGGAACATTTCTACACCAGTACACGTTGTTTTAGTCGTTGTGCGAACACCAACGATTTCAACTTCGTCACCCACTTTAACAATACCACGCTCAACACGACCAGTAACTACTGTACCACGGCCTGAAATTGAGAATACGTCTTCGATTGGCAGTAGGAACGGCTTATCGATGTCACGTTGTGGTTCTGGAATGTAAGAATCCAGTGCTGCGGCTAATTCAAGGATCTTAGCTTCCCACTCTGGTTGACCTTCTAGGGCCTTCAGAGCTGAACCTTGGATTACTGGTAAATCATCACCTGGGAAATCGTATTCTGACAGAAGTTCACGCACTTCCATTTCAACCAATTCCAGTAACTCTTCGTCATCTACCATGTCACATTTGTTCATGAACACGATGATGAAAGGTACGCCAACCTGACGAGAAAGCAGGATGTGCTCACGAGTCTGTGGCATTGGACCGTCTGTAGAGGCAACTACTAGAATCGCGCCGTCCATCTGTGCAGCACCAGTGATCATGTTTTTAACATAGTCAGCGTGGCCTGGGCAGTCTACGTGTGCGTAGTGACGTGAAGGCGTGTCATATTCGATGTGAGAGGTATTGATCGTAATACCGCGCTCACGCTCTTCTGGAGCGTTATCGATTTGAGAGAAGTCTTTAGCTTCGCCACCGTAGGTCTTAGCCAGTACGTGAGAGATAGCTGCAGTCAGTGTGGTTTTACCATGGTCAACGTGACCAATGGTGCCCACGTTTACATGGGGCTTAATACGTTCAAATTTAGCTTTAGCCATGGTAATGCCTCAGTCCAAGATTCTTGGTGATGAAAACTAACATATAGAAAAAATCCGATGCATTAAAATGACATCGAACCGATTATGTTTAGGCGTAGGAGCTAAATTTAGAGAGGCTGGTGCTGATAGGCAGATTCGAACTGCCGACCTCACCCTTACCAAGGGTGTGCTCTACCAACTGAGCCATATCAGCAACTAATTTGGAGCGGACAGCGGGAATCGAACCCGCGTTATCAGCTTGGAAGGCTGGAGTAATACCATTATACGATGTCCGCGCAACCTAACTAAGGCTACCTAACTACCTAGAAAAAAGTGGTGGAGGGAGAAGGATTCGAACCTTCGAAGGCTGAGCCGTCAGATTTACAGTCTGATCCCTTTGGCCACTCGGGAACCCCTCCACAGAAAATGGTGCCGGCACCAAGAGTCGAACTCGGGACCTACTGATTACAAGTCAGTTGCTCTACCAACTGAGCTATGCCGGCATTATCATTTCGGAACGGGATATTAGGTAAATGCGCTCCCAAGTGCAAGTAAAAAACGCCTATTTACGTAAAAAAAGCGCTTGAACGGTGTTTTTTTACACGTTATGCAACTTTGACGGCCAATTAAACAGCGAATACATCAAACGGTAACGGAAACACGACTGCAATCACCCATTTAGTATTGTTCCAAATAATCTCATAGTGTACTGTGCCTTTCCTAAGCTGAGGAAAGCCAATGACTTCTAAAAATTCAATTCAAAAAGCACTCTATCTCGCCTTCGAGCGCCTGCAATGGTCTGAGTTACGAGATTCAGTGCCGTTGACACTGAGTGAGCAAGACTTGGAGAACCTTAGAGGCATAAATGAAAAGATTTCCTTATCGGAAGTGACCGATATTTATCTTCCCCTTAGCCGGCTACTGAATTTGATCGTTAAAGCTAAGCAACAACGAGGTTTAGTGGTTGATGAATTCCTCGGTCAAAAACCATCAAAAAGTCCTTATATCATTAGTATTGCTGGTAGTGTCGCCGTCGGAAAGAGCACCACAGCACGTATTTTGCAAGCTTTACTACGGCACTGGCCTGAACACCCAAAAGTTGATTTGGTGACAACAGATGGTTTTTTGTATCCTCTGGCAGACTTAAAACGTAAAGGACTATTACAACGTAAAGGATTTCCAGAAAGTTACGATATGAAAATGTTGGTTGAGTTTATCTCCGCCGTGAAATCCGGTCAGCCACATGTCAAAGCACCTATCTACTCACACGTCACCTATGACCGCGTTAAGAATCAGCACCAAACCGTTTCTCAGCCAGACATCTTAATTTTAGAAGGCTTGAATGTATTACAGACTGGACTCGACTCCCCAGTTGATACCCGTCGTCCTTTCGTCTCCGATTTTGTCGACTTTTCTATTTATGTCGATGCAGAAGAACCTTTGCTAAAACAATGGTATAAAGAACGATTTCTGCAGTTCCGCTCTGGTGCATTCAGTGACAAAAAATCTTATTTTCATCACTATTCGACGCTAACCGATGATGAGGCCAATACGATTGCCGCTAATATTTGGGACACAATCAATGGTCCAAACCTACAACTTAACATTCAACCGACCCGTGAGAGGGCCCATTTGATCCTGCAGAAAGGTCAGGATCATTTGATGTCCCACGTGCTGATGCGCAAATAGCCTTATGTAAAATTGACTCTTGGGTACTTAGCGTGCCCTTAAGCTAATTTCACCGCCGATAAATGCTTGAACACCGTCGGCGGTTTCGAGCAATACTGCACCTTGCTCATCAACGCCTCGACAAATTCCTTCGACAGACTTTTCCCCCATAAGCAAACGTATTTCACGACCATAAAATAAGTCTGCGGCTTGCCAACGAGTCTTGAATGCAGCAAATCCTTCACGCTCAAATAACTGAATATCACGCTTAAGCTGCTTCTGTAATGCAATAACAAGCGCCGTCTTGTCAGGCATGTCGACCAACTCTGACAAATCACTCCAAGGCTGATCGATACCTTTACCTTGTTCCTCTGACATAGCCATATTGACACCAACACCTATGATAAGCTGGCACTGGCTATCAGCCTGACCCGACATCTCAATCAAGATCCCGGCAAGCTTCTTGTTATCCAAATAGATGTCATTGGGCCACTTAACACCAATATTCTCGACGCCAAAAGATTTAAGCACTTCAACCAATGTACAGGCCACCACTAAACTTAATCCCATTGCCTGCGCCATTCCCTGCGGGAAAGTCCAAAACAGCGAGAAATATAAGTGATGTCCATAGGGCGACACCCAAGTTCGGCCTCGACGACCACGACCTGCGGATTGATACTCTGCCACACACACATCACCATTCTTCAATTCAGTAGTATGGTCCAGCAAAAAACCGTTGGTGCTTGCTATCTCATCAAAGTAAAAGCAACGGTTATCAATTGATTGCACTAAAAGTGAAGCATCAATCAAAGAAATAGGATTAGCTAACTTATAACCGCGACCTTTGACGCTATAAATTGCCACACCATAGGTTTCTAGCGCATCGATATGCTTATTCACTGCGGCGCGCGAAATCCCAAGTTCAGTGGCTAACTGCTCGCCAGAAACAAATTGCCCGCTAGATAATAAAGCTAATATCTGGCGTTTTCTTCCCCAATGTTCAGACATGCAAATCTCCTTCACCGTTAGCCCCGATGATTCTAGGCTCGGCTTCTAGCACAACACCAAATTTATCCTGTACTTGCGCAATAACATACAGCGCTAGGCGGCAAATATCATGCCCCGTTGCTCCGCCTCGATTCACTAACACTAAGGCTTGCTTGTCATGCACTGCCACATTGCCGAGCACAAAACCTTTCAGTCCCGCTTGTTCAATCAACCAGCCTGCAGCCAATTTCACTGTTGCATCCGCTTGTGCGTAGCCCACTATCGTCGGAAAACGCTGTGCTAAATCGAGATAACAGGCTGCGCTAACAATGGGGTTTTTAAAGAAACTGCCTGCATTGCCGAGCACTGCGGGATCAGGAAGCTTTTCACTTCGTACTTGGCATACGCGCTCAAAAATCTCATGCGCTGTAACAGCTGCAGGATCAAATGATTGTAATGGACCATAGGCCAAACGCGGTTGCCAACGTTTAGCTAAGCGCAGTCCAACAGCGGTGACTACAGCGAGATTGCGCAATTTGTCTTTGAAAATAGACTCACGGTAAGCAAATTGACACTCAGCTGTGCTGATGCGCACAAACTCACCTGAGGGTAAATCAAGATACTCAACCCAATCACACACATCACATAGTTCAACACCATAAGCGCCAATATTCTGAATAGGTGCTGCACCAACCGTCCCAGGAATTAATGCCATATTCTCCAGCCCAAACATGCCATGCTCGAGCGTAAACTGAATTAACTCGTGCCAATTCTCACCCGCCTCAACATCGAGATAAAACGCTTCTGTGTCTTCAGATACTTTTATCCCTTTCGATAAAATCCTGACAACTGTGCCGTTAAAGTCCTCCGTAAAGACCAGATTGCTACCACCACCAAGCACCAACATAGGCAATTGCTGTTGCCATAGTGGCAGACAGATCGCCTTAACAGCTTCTTTTGAGTGCGCCTCAACAAGTTCCGCGCAAGACTGGGCTAAACCAAAGGAATTAAATGATTGAAGGCTATGAGATAGAGACATGTGTTTGTTCAATGACGACAAAAACGTATTGTAACTGCTAAAAGCGAGGATTGCAGCTCATGCTAGAGAAGATGGCTGGATGAAGAACTGAGAGAAAAGCAGGAAAATCACTCCAATTAACAAATTGCGAATGCAAAAAAGCCAGCTTGTTCAGCTGGCTTCGTTACATCTCAATGAGATAATTAGGCGCTTGGCGATGACCTACTCTCACATGGGGAGACCCCACACTACCATCGGCGCGTTTGCGTTTCACTTCTGAG
>NZ_JAHKRD010000028.1:0-40445 GCF_019345615.1 Shewanella sp. NKUCC01_JLK
TAAGTCGGCGTTTAGTGGCGCATGGGAGCTATTCAAGACGATCCTGTCTTGGTCGCCCATTGGGTTACTGTTTCGCGCCTGGGGGCCGTTAACGTCGTTCTTCAGTGGCGTGTTTGACGGTGTCGGGTCGGTGTTCAGTGGTTCGTGGGAGTTATTCAAGACGATCCTGTCTTGGTCCCCCCTTGGGTTTCTGTTCCAGGCATGGGGGCCGTTAACGTCGTTCTTCAGCGGCGTTTTTGACGGTGTCGGGGCGGTGTTCAGTGGCGCATGGGCGCTATTCAAGACGATCCTGTCTTGGTCGCCCCTTGGGTTGTTGTTCCAGGCATGGGGGCCGTTAACGTCATTCTTCAGTGGTTTGTGGAATGGAATAACAGCGGTGTTTAATGCCCCGCTTGATGCGATTAGAACACTTTTATCATGGACACCATTAGGCTTGATTGTTCAAGCTTGGGATCCCTTGTTAGGTTTCTTTTCGGGACTGTGGGAAAACATTAAGTCAATGGCCAGTGGTTTTATTGACTGGTTAGTGTCGGCGGTTATGGGCCCAGTTAATGACATTATGTCGGCAATTGGTGAGGTGTGGAACTGGTTCACTGGTGATAGCCCACAGGCTGAGGTGATTAAAACGGTTCGCCAAGCCGCGCCGCCTCCAATGGTTAGCCCATTGGCCCCTGAACAGCCCGCCATCGATGGGGGTTATTCGCCAGGTATGATGGGGGATGCCCCGCCGATGAT
Source organism: Shewanella sp. NKUCC01_JLK (assembly GCF_019345615.1). Lineage (NCBI taxonomy): Bacteria > Pseudomonadati > Pseudomonadota > Gammaproteobacteria > Alteromonadales > Shewanellaceae > Shewanella > Shewanella sp. NKUCC01_JLK. The sequence goes on from NZ_JAHKRD010000028.1 coordinate 736, forward strand.
GCGCGATCCTATGCAACGCCCTGTTGTGTTACAAACTGGGTTTAAGCAGCAGTCAGCGGCCCCGTCGTATGTTGACCAAAGCCAAACACACTTTGCGATTACCGCGGGCCCTGGGATGGATTCGCAAGAAATCGCCCGCGAAGTTCAGCGCAAGCTTGACGAACGGGACCGACAAAACGCGCGCCGTGGCCGTGGACGTCAAACCGACGTCTAACCTTAACCATGATTAACTTATTATTGCCCGGCACTGTCCGGGCTTTATTTTTGGGGGTGTTATGCCTGATAGGTCAAACAATGAGGTCATGCTGGCATTAGGTGATTTTCAATTTTCAATTGATACGGCCCAGTATCAAACTTTATCAACGTCACACGCTTGGCGCTGGCAGAAAAAAGACCGCGTCGGGAAAAAGCCAGCACGGCAATTTCATGGCCCGGATGCGTCATCTAAAAACCTCGACATTATGATTTATCCACAAAACAAAGCGGATTTATTGCTGTTAAGTAAATTGAAAGCGATCGGTGATAAGGGAAAGCCACAGCGATTAGTGGGAGGAACCCCAAGCGGCGGCGCGGATCTTGGGCTGTGGGTCATCGAGAAGCTAGACATTTCCGAGCAGTATTTTTTAACTAATGGGATCCCGCTTGAAATGAAAGGGACCCTAATGATTGCTGAGTGGGGCGAAGATGAAGAATAACCCTATCGGCGAGCATTACCGCACAAAAAGCGGCGAAATGCTCGACAGTATTTGTCACCAATATTACCAAGGCAGACCAGGAGCCACAGAACAGGTATTGGCTGCTAATCCTGGTTTGGCAAAACTAGGCCCTATCTTACCCGCTAACATTTTGGTTTTTATGCCAGAGTTGGCCGCCGCGGTAGATAATAGCAAGGTGTCGTTGTGGGACTAGCCTAACAATTAAAGCAAAGAAAGGACGAATTAACGAATGAAAGAAGCACGTTATAAAGTCACCGCGAATGGCAATGATATCACCAAGGCGTTAGCGTCACGCTTGCTTAAGCTCACTGTCAGTGATGCGGCGGGGTCTGACTCTGACACTGTGGCCATTGAGTTAGATAACCGTGATGGTATTGTTAGGTTGCCGGAAACGGGCGCAGAATTGGAAGTGTGGATCGGCGACACTGATTCGTTAGTCTATAAGGGGGTTTTTGAAGTCGATGAATTAGAGGTCCCGCTTGATGATCAGGTGTTTAGCATTCACGCCAAAGCCGTAAAGATGAAAGGCAGCTTAAAGGCCCCTAAAGATGAAACCTTTGATAACATTACCCTGGGGGATTTAGCCGCCAAAATCGCCGCGGCACATGGTTATGATGTAAAGGTGTCGCCAGAGTTGGCGGGGATCACCTATGAGCATTTAGATCAAAAGTCTGAATCTGATATGAACCTATTATCACGACTTGCCAGAGAAGCCGGGGGATTTTTTAAACCTGTCGCTAACAAGTTGGTGATCGTGGCCAAGGGCGAGGGCAAAAGCGTGTCGGGTAAAGAATTGCCTGTATTTGTCATCGATGACCCCGAAAACACGTCCGGGCGTGTCACGATACAAAAGCGCAGCGATTATCAGTCTGTAGTGGTTAATTGGTTTGATGAAGTCAATCAAGTTGAAGTGCAAGAAATGGCGGGCAGTGGTGAACCGCAATACAAGATCCGCCGCAACTATCCTAACAAAGATGAAGCCCAACGCGCCGCAAAAGCCAAGCTGGACGGTTTTCAACGTGGCCAAGCATCGATTGACTTTACCCGGCCGTTAACCGCGTCACTGGCCCCGGAAACAAAAATCACGTTTGCTAATCACAATAGCGCCGCAAATAAGACCTGGTTAATAGAAACTATTGAGCACTCGATCGAGGGTTCGGGGGTGTCTTCAACCAGTGGTCGCGGCATTACCCCAAAAGATTAGCCCTTCACAGTTCCCCTTCAAAGCTGGGCGGCATTGGTTCGCCCTACTTATCTTGCGCCCGTCTGCGCGATCATCATTATTCAGTTGTTAAGTGCTTGAGCGTATTTGCCTAAACGTGAAAAAGATCTTTAAACAAGGACGCCCGATCCTATAAGATGCGCTGTTGAGATCTTATTTTATTTAGTATGATTAGATTTTTATGGCAGAATGACCACTAATTGTGGTACATTTTATTTCTACCGCAGAATGCGGACTTTGACTTGGTGATAAAATAGACTGATAAATAAATAACTTACTGGAATTCAGACACAAAAAAAGCCGGTTGGCAGACCAGCTCTCTTTGTAGGCATAAAACCGCTAGCGATCAATTCGACAAGATCAGCTTTCATTTTATGCTGACGGATTCTTTTTTGCAATTAAAAAGATAAAGAAGCAAAAATGATGAGCATTTTTTTAGGGTGGCTGCATGAGTAGCCAAGCTATTGATGCGGATTTAACGGCATTTAGCGTTAAGCCGCACAGACGATACACGCCAGAATTTAACCTAGAAATGGTTAATCATCCGATTGCCAAGCGCCTTGACGCTATTCTTAAGGTGCATTCGTGGTCAAAAAACCGTTATATGGCCAAGTTGCGGTCAGCGGGTGCAACATTGATCCGCAAGAAGAATCCAAGCGGCCCCGATCGTGTAAAAGTCATCCCCCCTCGCCGAGCGGCAATACGTAGTGAAAGAGAAGAAACTTTCAACGCTTTAGCTAGAGCTATGATTTACCGCGCAGACTATGATCCTGATGCCCCTTACTTATTTGAAGTTAAAGCCTCTGTGCCTGAACTGGCCGAAATGATAGGCCAAATCCACCATTATCAACCGGGTTACGATGGTAATAACGGCCAATACAGGCACGGACGCGTTGCTTATGATCCAGTGCTTGCCGCCCTCGAAGATTATGCAGCCAGCAACTTGATCTTGCTTGTGCATGAGTTTGACGCCAAAGCAAAACAACATAAAGCTATGCGGATTTTCTTTCGCCCGGAGTGGTTCAAGTCGTTTGGCTTAACCATGAAAGACACCAAGGCGCTGATCGCAAGGTCGCGCGCCTGGATGCAAAAGAAAGGTTTACTAGCGAACGCGAAGAAACAACGTGAGGCCGAGGTAATAAGACAAACTGCCAGCGATAGAATTGCGGGCCTCGATCGTCCAAGTCTTAAAAACCTGTTGGCCAGATTGCGCCGCGAGTTCACCGGGGCAAATAAGCACACAGAACAAGTGATGGACTCACACCGCCGCCTGAAACAAGCGATTAAAGACAAGGCCAAACAGCCGCAGCGTTCTGACGCTGAAAGAGAATACTTCAAGCTGTGTAACCAGTTGCCATCTGTTTGGATATTCCAAGCTAAGAAAGTTATTAAAGACAATCACCCGCAAGCCCAAGGCGACGAGTATTTAACCTTGCTTAACGAGGTCCTGCGCGGCTACACATAGCCCTAAAACAATGTTTATAAGCTAGCCTAGTGCTGGCCTTTTCACGTTGGCCATAGCTAATTTCAGGCCGTACAGCGTGACGTTTTTACATTGCTATCCCGCGAAACTCACATTTATACGTCTGTTTGTAGCCAAATATTGGCGCATGATCTCGCCTATATATTTTTAATCTCGAAATTAAACGCTGAACTAACCACTTCTTTAAAAAGAAGGATAATTAGACGCCCTAAAGGCGATCTAATTTATCTATCGCTACGCTTAGAAAGATATAATGATGCGGCCATTTCCTGGCTTACGCCAGGGGCCTAAGATCTCCCCCTCCGCCCCCTCCGGGGGAACCTCTCGCCCGCGAGGCGTCAGGAGCTTGGCACGGACTTCGTCCTAAAGCCAACCCCCTGAGCCTAGGCTATTCGTTTCATTACGCAGTAAAGGCCAAGCCGCTTCGCGGTGCTGCGCAGCCTTGACAGCGTAATTCCACTGCTTTCGGAAAGAATTGATAGCGTGGTAACAGAAAATGCTTAACACCTTGCCAGAGCGAAATAGAGGCTTAAATCATTTAGTCAGTCAATTCCGTGACATGTCACAGGCAAGCGGGCAGATATAAAGGCAATCAATTAACGAAATAACGAATTAACGCTTGATAATTAGGACGAAAGGTCCTATTATTTGAATCAAGGCCGGGCATATTGCCAAGGCCAAAAACCGGGGGGTGTTAACCCGATGAAGCTGAAAAGCTTATGCTCTTTTAAAACTGGAAATGCTACCGCCGACTTTTGGGTTACTCGCCGAGGTTCGATAGAATCACTAGGCAAACCAACAAGGCAATTTAACCCTGAACATATAGGGGTTACGGTTGAACGACGAGACATCATCTTAGATACATGGTTGTTTTATGTTTTTGTACACCTGAATAGTTCAGGTTATTTTAAGGCACTAGCGAAAGGGACCCTTTCACTGCAACACATTACCCTAGCCGATGTTGGCAATATCCAGTTTAAACAATAATGAAAGCGGGGTTCGCCCCGCTTATATTGAGTCAAAAGGAAAACCATGATCCCGTTACCATCATTAGACACGCAACAAAAACAAGTTGCCGCATTTGAACAAGGATTAAATCCATCGACATTGTTGTCGGCCGAGTCGGGCGCTTGGGTTAGGCCGTGCGGCGAAGATGTCCGAATCGTCTTAAAAATGGCAGGGCTTACAGGTAGTTCAGCCGGGGCCTTGCTCGATGTCAGTAGTCGAACAATCCGTAAGTGGACTAGCGACGCCCAAGAAATCAAATTCGCGGCTTGGTGCTTGCTCTGTGAACGCGCGGGCCTAGGTATGATTTGGGTTAAATAGGGGGAGTGATGCGATATTCAATCATTGCAAAAACAGAAAGCTCGACGTTTCATTTGCTCAATCTCTCGGGAGAATTTGCACTATATGACAAACTATCACCTGGGCCTGAATATGTGCGAAATCGTTTCCGCGTTGACGAACGCGGCGAAGTAGCCCTACAAGAGTTGTTTGAGCAGATAAAATCGGACCCGACTAAATTTGGTTTACCTGATAATGCTCAGGTTTTTGTCTCGTCATCATTGGCAAAATACGAACTCATAAAAGAGGGGTTAACCTGTCCACAGTGCGCCGCTAATGCGTTAAATTTGTATTGGGAAGGGCAATGTGCGCACACGAAGAAGTGGATCCACTTTGAACGCTGTGGCCAGTGTTTTTACAATCACTATCAGCTTGCCGAAAGGTAACAAAAACCAAGGAATGTTTTGATGATGACTCATAAAGTTTTAGCGGTGGGTGTGTTGGCCATAGCGTTAAGCGCCTGTTCAAAAATGCCTGAATGGATGATGTTAGGGAGCATTAACGGCTTGGATCGCGCTAAGTGGTCAACGGCCACCAATGAACAGCAGTTAGGGACCGCCGCTTATTGGCTGGTATCGCTTGAGCGCAAAGGCTGGCTTAACGATCCGTCATTAGTCGAGGGCGATAAGTTTAAGGCTGCATCGATGACGTTGCAAAACTGTATTAATGATCACCTGGCATTCAGCAACAAAGAAACCGATGTGATAGTCGCGGAATGCGTTCAGTTAAACGCCTGGGCGAATCCTGACAAGTAAAGAATTAACGAAATGTATAATTAACGATTAATCAGGCTCTACTATCATTTTGATATGTTTTTGGTTTAACTGCGTGTCATTTAGGCGTACACTGTGCGCCAACATTTTGACTTGTTGTTACATAATTGCATCATTTGCATAGGAATTTTTATCTAATAAAACTTTCCGTGGTCAATAACACTTTAGGTGTGATTTTATGGCTTGATGTAATATACTGGCTTGGCTTTTTTATGTTAACCAAGTGGGAGTATTTATCTATGAAAGTGACTGACACAGTTCCGACAACTCAGGCTATTGGTGGAGGCACTAAACCGCCTCCAAAAGAACAGTCTGTCGAGTTCGCTCAGGTGCTTGAGCAAGAGCAAGATGTGCAACTTAAGGCGATCGGCGGCGGCACTAAGCCCCCTCCATCGCAAAATGAAATGTAGTCGTTAGATTTAGGTATGGATAGCTTGATAGCAGGGATGCAATGGACGTATTAATATATATTGACTCTATATTTACCAGCATAGACCAACGGCTGTTAAATAACTTTTTTTGTTTAGCTTTGGCGTTCGCCGCTTTGTTGAATAAGAGCAATAATAATATTCTTCTGTTGGTTTCTGTTATCTTGCTTGTTCACCTATTTGACGTTTTGTTTTTAAACGACTTCTTATTAAATAACTCTCACATAAAAAGTTATATGTTTTTTATTGTAAGTGGTTTTTTTGATATCGTCGTTTTATTGCTTATCGCGTTTCGATTACAAGTCTTTCGATTAGTGGTTTTTGCTTACATAAAGCTGGCTGGATTCTTGGTGCCAGATGTAAAAGGAGATTACAAAGTAAGCATTGTTTATCAGCGTCATGTTGATGAATTTAAAATAATTTTGCTTTATGCCGCTAGTTGTTTAGTCAATGTCATTACGTCCCTTGAGTATGGAGCCAGGGCCGTGATCTCAGAGCATATTTTATATGCTTATTATCTTTATACCCCTATCAAAGTTACGTTATTTGTTTATGAAATATTCTTACTTTTTAAGATAGGTTTTCAATCACAATCTTCTGTTTTTATGAAGGAATAATAAAATGGTACTATCTCAGATTGTTAAAGAGTTACGCCAGCTATCAGGGCTGACAGCAGAGGATTTTTGCCAACGCTTAAATATAAGTGTTGATACATTATTAAGTTGGGAAAATGATGATAGCAAAGACGGCCCAAGTTTCGTTAAGCTGTTTAAGGCGTTATCTGTGACACTAACATCCCGCCGTGATATGGACCATATCGACCGCATGGATAGACGACTAAACCAAGCCAAGGCCATTGTTGTTACTGTGAGCGATTCAGAGGATTTGAACGAGGATCAGCGTCTTGCGTTATCTGTGGTCACTGATCTGGTTGATGATGTTAAGCGGGACATGTTAGCGCGATAGTATCTGTCGTTTACCACTCCCAAAAGCCACCTATGAGGTGGTTTTTTATTGCGCTGGATTTATGTCATTAAAAAGCCCCTTGCGGGGCTTCAATCAAAACAGGCTTTCTTGCCGGGTTTCTTTTGGCTTGGGCCTGTTGTCGACGTTCGTTACCTCTATCCCTTCAAGCTTTGCAAACTGATCACATAATTCAGTGACAAAGACGTTTGCCTGGTGCTTGGTGCAATGCCCCCATGCAGTCTTAGAACTTGTTGGTTTTCCCCATTGATCTTTAAAGGGAGATAGCGGATCTGTGTCATACCCTTTGTGGCTGTAATGTTCACAGCTATTGCAGCATTTAGGCATGGTAAACCCGTGCATTAGGCCCCCGTGATATCTAATGATTTACGTAACAGGGTTTGTAACCATTCAGGCTTGGTCTTCAGCCATTGAGCGACTAGCGCGGCCGGAAGGGTTGGCAGATCAATTAGACGTGCTTTTTGTATTGCTGTATATTGCGCTTGTGACATAACTATCAATTCCCATTGGTTGGTTGTGATTACTCAAGCGGCTGAAAGGTCAGAGAGTCAGCCGCTTGAACTTAAAAGCAGTTACCCGCCTTTATTCTCTTTGTAAAATTCAAATGCGTTTTTCAGTAAGTCGACCATTGACAGATCGTGAGCCGTTGCAAAGGTCTTAAATTCCTTTTTCAGTTCAGCGTCAATTTTAAAGTTTAACGGAACCAATTCACCCGCCGCCGCTTTGTGTATGTTGTTACCCACAACGCCGTTGTGTGTGTCTTGCTGTGGTGGTTCGCCCTTGCCACTGCCTTTAGTTGGTTTCTTAGATGGTCCGGCCATGATTATTCCTCGATCAGCGTTTCTAGTCTGTTGATGATGTTTTGAATGACAGCGTCGGCTTTTTCGCGCGGCTGTTTATAAACGGTTTCCACTACTGAATAACCCATGTCCATCGCCCGACGATAACTCGGTTTATCTTCGATACGTCCATCGATGACAAAGTAAGGGGTTTTATTCAGGTAGGCTACCGCTTCTTGATATTCGGATTCGCTGCCTGTCGCACGGTTGAACACAAAGCAAATTGCGTCTTGTTTTACACCTTCAGCCACTAAATTGTGTGCCAGCGCTACGGCTGGCTGTAGGTCGTCGGTGGCTAATCCTGTAGGTATGATAACCAAATCGGACACTAAGCTTATTTGCTTGCTTGCGCGGCTTGCTTTGGGTTCTCCGTCGAATATAAATAGGTCATAGTTATCCGCTTGTTTTATGGCTGAGGCAGCAGTACCAAAGGTTTCTACTGCTATAACCGGTTCTATTTGATTCTGTAGACGTCGTTTTAACCAGTTAAAGCTAGTCGATTGATCTATGTCTAAATCTGCGATTTTTACATCCCAACCTGAACGCGCGTAACATGTCGCTATCGCTCTGGCTATGGTGCTTTTTCCTGGGCCACCCTTTTGTGTTACAACGCTGATTTTTATTCCCATTGGCTCCACCTATTAGCGTTAATTCGTTATTTCGTTAACGATAAATTTAGAGCATTAGGCGGAGATAGTAAAGCGTTAATTAACGAAATGTATAATTAACGCTTTAACTTGAGGTTAGCGAGGGGTGAGGGCGTTTCTTAGTGAGTGGGCTAAACATTCAGCCATGAGTTGATTTTCTAATATGTTGGCAGCGGATTTGAGTATCGCTATCTTGTCTGTGACGCTGATGTGTTCCATATCGTCCAAGTTAATCAAGATGCTGGCCGCAGCCTTGGCTAGTTCAGTGTTTGATATTGGCTTCATATTACCCTCTATGCTGGTTTAGTCGCTGATGGGTTTTTACTTTTAGGCGACAGATAAGTTTCATGCTTGGCTGTAACTCTGGTGCATACTCGCTAACCTTTTCCCTATTAAATGCCAAATGCTCAGCGCGGGTTATTTTTTCCATATTTGATGGGGATATATTCAATTTATCGCCGTCAATAAACCTTATTACGTCCCCTGGATCAATTGGCCCAAAGTGCTTTATCCATTCCACTATGTGTTTAAATTCCCACACATTAGGCTCATGGGTTTTTATCTCAATATATCCGTCTACATTAATTCGCTCACTGCCAACGGGTCGCCAATTAAACGGCTTTTCACCTTTTTTAAAGCTGGTTTTGTTTGGGCCCTTTGGCCTTGCGTTCGGGTGCGGTATATTCCCCGGCTTAAATTGTCCTGTTCTTCCTGAGAACCATTTGTTTCTTTTTCTCACTCCCTTTATTGCATCTATAGAAAAATCAGTATCAAAGGCTTGATTAAAAGCGACAGTTAAATCAGGGTCGGTTTTTTCCGCATAATGCGCTTTGATAAATACCAGCATTTCTGGCGTGTAGTGAATACATTTTCCTTTAGGCATTTTTGTCTACTCCTATCAGCGACCCGCCTCGATTGCCATATTCGGCTTTAAATTCGGCGGCTTTAAGAGCTAACGCCGCGTTACTTACAATTTGGCTTGATATGCCTGAAACAGCCTTGGATCGTTCAATTTCTTCTTTGAGTTTTTCACCTGTTATCGATTCATCACTAAGGCGCTCAATCTGAGCAAATAAATGATTGTTTAAGTCGATTAGTTGATTTTTCATGAGTTCAATTCCTTAGCTGTTTAAATCAGTCATTTTCATATCAGAGGGTGTGACGATCCCGTTTTGGGTGACGTTCACATTGAATAGCCAGTCTTCAGCAAAGAGCTTTACTTCATCGGGTATGCGAACGCCGCCGCTTGGGGCTTTGCAGATCACCGACGTCATATTGTCTTTATCAAAGGTGATTAACTTGCCTGTGCCTGATTGGTGCATGTAAAGCAGTGAGCGACATTTATAGGTATTGCCGTCTTGGCCTTGCACTTCATTAAGCTGTGGCCACATGATCAGGTGGTGTTGGCCATGATGGAAAATGCCCGTTAAATCGATGTTGTTTTTCTCTGCCATGAGGCGCTTGATTTTATCGGCGGCGCGAATGTCTCGCTGATTTGCGTCTGCTAATTGTTTTTTGAATGTGTTCGCTTCATTTTCTAGGCGTGTAATTTTAAGGCTTTTTTCTTCCGATTTTGTCTTCACTCGTTTCAGTTGCTCTTTTAACCTTGCGGGGCTATCCGGTCCTTTAAGTTCGGTGAGTTGACGTTGTAACTCTGTGCTTTTTGCCCGTGACATTTCAAGTTCACGAACAAGCCCCATTTGCTTATGGGCGTTTTTTTCGGCCTGAAGTAAAACCGTGTTCATTTCTGACATTCTGGTTTCTAGCTGGTTTATCTGGTCGGCATCGGCTTCAATTTTGCGTTTATAACCGTCAACCTGATTTTTTAATAGGGTGGCGGTTGATGCCTGTTCTTTTAACCTGGTCATTTCACTGTTTAGGAGATTAATCGTTTCAGCCATAAGGTCTGACTCTTTAACCATTTTGTTAAATAAGGCGATAAAGGCTTCTAAGCTGTTAGCGGCGTCATTGTTTAGCATGACTTGGGCGAGTTGTATGTTTTCCATTGCGTGATCCAGTTATTTCGTTAATTCGTTATTAAGTTTGGCTAGGCGAGCGTGACCGCGTTCCATTAGTGATAATTTGGTGGTCGATTCCCGTAATGTCGGCCCACGATATAAACCAGGGAAAATGATTAAACAGCAGGGTTTGTTAAGTGGGTCTTTCATGGTTTCGCCTGTTTCGGCATTCACAAATTCAAGTCGGCCACTGGCCCAGCGTTTGCCCGTTGTGCCTTTGCGCTTGCCTGTCTTGTATTCGTGGTCGTAGTAGTAACCCGTTATTTCTCGAATGATGCAGGGGCGACCCTGTGGCCACCACTCCGAACTTGAGTCAGCGAAAACCAAAAAACAGGTGGTAAAGCCCTTTTCTTGTTCTTGTTGGGCCTTTTCTATCCAGGGCAATATTTTTGAATAAGGTGGGTTAAGCCAGCCTGTCGCACTGGATAGCGGCGGAACGCTAGCAAGCCAATCTTGTTTTAATGAGTCAGTTTCGGGCGTGAAGTACACAGCACACTTAGCCGACATGCTTGTCGCGGCCAAATCGATTGCAAAGTCGAACTCGTCATCGAGCGCCGCAAACAACCAAGGCACGGTTGAGGTTTGATCCCGATATTCTTCTTTGGTTTTTGAGTTTTGCTGATGACTTGCCATAGTTTCCCTTATTTACTCTTTAAGTTGTTTTTGTTGCAACTTTATGTGTATTTAGTCACTTTAAGTGGTCATTTTGGGCGTAAAAAAACACAGCTATGCCATGCTTTTTAGTAAATCTTATTTACGCCAGCGGCCCGACCATACATAACGGCCTAACACGTCTAACGCATTGAACTGATCTTCAGTTAATTGCTGATCGTTAGAGTGGGTTTTATCGTTCGCATATAACGTATATGTGCCACCGATGTCTTTTCTTATCCAGCGGAGCCAGATATTACCGTCCTGTTCCCTTATTGCGTAAATGTCCGGCTCTTTTACGTCAGTTTCGGTGAGGTCGATTAATACGTCATCCCCTTTAGATAAATCAGGGACCATGCTGTTATCTGGCACGCGTAGCAATACTATTTTGTGACCTTCAATGCCTTTGGCTTCTAAGTCGCTTGCCCTAAATGCAATTGAATCACTGACTAGCTGCTTACTTTCATTTAAACCTTTCATGGTTTCAATTTTTGGGGTATTTGCAGTGATATAGCCCCAATTATCGGGTTGTTCGCCTGGGCTGTCGGTAAATCCGACTAGATAAGATGCCGAGGTCCCTAGCACATTAGCTAAATTGGGAAACATGTAAATTCTTGGCGCGCGGGCCCCACATTCCCAATTCAACCAGCGCGAACGGCTGACACCTGCCCGTTTCCCCGCTTCTTCGGCTGTCCAGCCTTTAGCTTGACGAAGGCCCTTAATTCTCGCCCCGATTAAGAGTCTGTATTTTTCGTCATGGTCATCCATACGCTCGCCTCGTTTAGCAGTAGCAAAGCCCTACCTTGGGAAATGCCAATTAAAACCTAAATATACATTACTTTTTAAAATACCACATTAAGTATTAAATAGCACTTTTAGATCGTTGCATTTACCACTTAATGTGGCTAGTATTACCACTTAATGTGGCTTGAATGACCACGTAAAGAAGGAATAATCCAAGCCGTGACAATTAAAGAGTGGATAGACAGCTTAGGCGGGATAAGTAAAGCCGCCAGAGGGTTAGGGGTCGCACAGGCGACCGTTTGGTCTTGGTATCACTTGGAAAGGTTCCCGCGACCTCGCCAACAAGAGCTAATCAAAAAAGAAAGTCTGAATCAGGTATCAATAGAAGACTGGCGCGCCGCTTATGTGGCGTCGAAGGAAATAGCATGACGATTATTGTGTTAATGGGTGGCACAACTAGCCACCAAGAAGACGTTTTTAAGGACTTTTGCGCAGCGCGCCCTGGGCGAGTGGGTCAGTTTTCAGCGGCGGCATTAGCGGCCCCACAAAGCCGCATCGAGCGTTATCAGTTTATCTTTTCTCGCAAAACATGTGATGACCGGGTGACAGTTGTTGTCGGGGTGACAGATCCTGATGAAGTTGCGGCATTGCGGCAATTAGGCGCGTTTTTCTGCCACGTTCGCGGCCCCTTGGCCAAGGTGTTTTGTTCTGTGCCTATGTTGTTGTCTGATCTTCATGTTGCTGCCCGTTCTTGGTCGTTGCCTAAGCCCGAAGCCGTATTAACTCCCGCAGAGGTGCTATCAGAATGCCTGATCCGCTCACGTAAAAAGGTGGGTTGATATGAACCTAACCAAAGGCGCGGCGATTCTTTGTCAATCTGAACGCTTTAGGGCGTTTTTAAGCTTGATCGCTAACCGTGAAGTGACCAACGCTGATTTGGCGGCGGTTGCGGTGAGGGAATATTGCGGGGTATCGAGCCGCCGCGAACTGAATACTTGTAAAAAAGCCGGTGACTTATATCTGGCGCTGATCCAGCAGTTCAATGACTGGGCTAATCGTGATTGTTGATTCTATTCTGCCCGCATTACCGCTTAGAACTTCAATTAATAAGGCGGACGGGCCATGTATCCAAAACAGTTAGATGAATTATGTGAAAGTTGGGCGCGCTGGGTTCACCGCGGCGGGCTGGCGGTAAGTGGTCAAAGTGTGCTGAGTAAGCTTATCGATAACCACGGTGTAATGAATTATGGCAGTGGTAGCGGTGGCCCTGCGCTCAATTGTGTTGAAGCGGATATCGAAGCGGCGTTGATGGCGTTGTATGCAGTCAACCCGGCGGCGGTTGAATTGTTCAGGTTAGAGTATGGCGCAATTAAACGCCTTGGGTTTGATCCTGAGAAACCTCAGTTTGATAAGGCGCATTCGCTGGGGATTAGCGTTAGAACCTATAAGCGGCGGCTTGGGTTAGTCAGGTCGCATATAACAGAAAAGTTAACTAAGTCGAGGGCAAAACATGTCACCACGCAATCTATTCACGTTAGCCAGTCATCCCCCGCGCCAGCCTCGACCAGCCAAGAAAACCGTGCCAAATCCCGTGGCGGTAGCAAAGCGCCGCGAGCTTGAGGAACGACTATTGGCAAAACGCGAAAGAAGCTTAGAACCGTTTTGAATAAATAAAGAAATGACGAATTAAAGAATTAACGAAAGGGGCGAGATGATATGAAGGGCTTTAAGATTTCTCACCACTGGGTTAACCCGGTGCTTATAGGGTTAGTCGTTGCGGGCGATACCTTGGCCCTTTATTGGGTGAGCGTGGCTGCTAAGTTGGCTTTAGTAGCTTTGGGGACTTTCTTGATTATTAACTTTGTCTTTATTCATGCTGATGAAATTAGGACCGTACACAAGGGCATTAAGCCGCCCGTTGATTGGTTATCTCGCCTGAGTTTCTTTTGCTTGCTGGCTTCATTAGCACTGGTCCAGTGGTGGGGTTGGCTGACGTTCTTGTTGTTGTCTTGGCTGGCTGTGGTTGCCAAGAACGCCGCAATTTTTAGAAACAAGCAGTGATTAATTTATCCACAATTTTAATGAACAAGGTGTGAGTAAGTATGAAGCAAAGCAAAAGTGTTGAGGTGGCCTTGTCTGAAGCTGTTGTCCGCCGCTATCAACATGATGCGACAGTGACCCAGCTTAAGGATCCTAAATATCCGCTTAGATTGCGCTTTAGCCGCGATCGCACAAAAGCAAGCTGGCACTTCGTCACTTACCGCAATAACCAAACTTATTGGCGCAAGGTCGGGACTTGGCCGTCACTGACCGTTAAAGCCGCGCTGGCTTGTGTGCCTGAATTATCAGCCCAAGCGGCCATTAATCCCGGTGATAAGTTGTTGAGCGCCGAACAATTCAAGACGGTAGCCGACTTATTGAACTGGTATGAGCAACGCTGTAGCAAGTTGCAAAGCTTATCTAAACATCGTAAGTCGACCATTAAGTCAGTGATTAAGTGTCATTTGTTGCCGATGTTAGGCCCGCTAAGTTATGACGACTTAACCCCTACTGATGTTGATGATCTGTTTATTTGTCCACTTCAGCAAGACAGGTCATTAGCCACCGTTCGGCTAGCATTCGTGGTACTTAAAGCGGCATTTAACCAGGCTAAGAAACAGAAACGCATATCAGTAAATCCAATGAGTGAAATGGTATTCAGTGATTTCATTATTGATAGTGTGGTCGCCCGTGATGGAGCCATTAAGCCAATGATGTTACCTGAGTTGTTGAACAGCTTATCAGAACAAACTATTCGCATTCAGATGTTTGTTGCGCTGTTGCTGGGGTTTGCTACTCGTATCGGTGAAACCCGGTTAGCCCGTTGGGACCAGTTCGACTTTAATAAGCGCACCTGGACCATTCCAAAAGAAAACACTAAGACACGTCAAACCCATGAGTTACCCCTATCAGAGCAATTTATCCGGTTGTTGTCAGCATATCGTAAGCAACAACAATCAATAGGATATCGGGGTTTGTATTTGTTCCCAGGACAAAAGTCTAAGCGGTCTATCTGTGAATCAACCGCCAGTAAGTTAATCAAACAATTCAGTGAGAGTGCCTTTAGTGCGCATGACTTTAGAAAGTTAGCCCGGTCAATATGGGCTGATCTCAGTATCGACTATATGGTCGGTGAACGATTGTTAAATCACTCATTAAGTAAACTCGATGAAGCCTATTTTCAAACCTTAATCAGTGGGCCTAAGCGTGATGCTATCGAACAATATCATAAACATTTAGATGACTTGGGGTTCACTGAGTTTCACACCGATCCATTACCGAGATCGTTTGTTAAATCATGTTCATTCAATCCCAATAGCCAAGCGGCTTAGACCATGAATCAAGACATTTATCATATAGGAGTAAGGACAATGCAAGGGACTGGAAAAAAACATGCGCCGAATCATAGCGAAACCGCACACGATGAAGGCGAGGTGGTCAGCTTGATGCAACCGAGAATGCAGAGCGCAATCAATGAGTTGCAAGGGTTGAGTGAGCGATGGCGACAGATGAAGGCGGGGGACCCTGAGCGTTTCAGGGTTTACCACGGGTACGAGGCCCGCGGTATTTGACAAAATATTCACTTTCCTATGCGCCGACAGCACTCTTTCCAGTTAGCTGGAAAAATCCAGTTAATCCGCGGCTTGTAGGCTGTTGGTTTTAGAAATTTAGGTTAATTAGATGTCGATACGCTATTTAAACATTTCGCAGATCGCCGACATGTTCGCATTGTCCAGACCGACAGTCCGAAAGCGATTGAGGCGGGCCGGAGTCGCGCCACATTCGACCGTTGGCAGTGTGCCTTTGTATGACATGGCCAGAGTCGGCCCCGCTTTGTTTTCTCACTAAGGTTAAGGGTTAAAAATGTTTTCAGATCAGAGTTATGACAAGTCACTTGAAGAATTGAAAGCGGCTTTAGGTTCGCGTGGCCAGTTTGGCATTAGCGCCATTCAACGCCATTTACGTTGGGGATATAACCGAGCGAGTTACCTGGCTGAACATGGCGTCAAAACTGGCCAGCTTGTGACATGCGGTGAGTTCAATCACCAATACATGTTCAAGGTCGAAGACGAAAAGCAAGCTTTGTCTGGTCATGTTCAGATAAAAGTTGAAGCCGCTTTGAATCTGTCTGATCGAGAACTTAAGCGGTGGTCTGCTCATGTTCAAATGGAAGTTGAAACCGCTTTGAATCTATCTGATCGAGAACTTAAGCAGTGGTTTGGTGATGACGTTCAAGGCATTCGGGCTGAGTTAACCAGGCTAAAAGAGTCCGGCCGAGTTTACCTTCACACTGAAGGTTGCGATAACGAAGACCCTGTCACTGGTAAGTGCCTTAGACACTATAAAGATTAAAGGCGGTTTTATGAAACGTGCAACTTCACTTACTCGTTACCAATCGTTCCGTTGGCTATGGCGCTTTGATAGTGAGGCTCGTTGGTTCTGGTTTTGGCAATACCTGCGCGGCGAAGATCTTCAGCAAGATGTGTTAATCAACTTGCGTGACTTTGGCGTCGGTCGCTAAGGGGCCAATATTGAGTACGGATCATTTGCATCGTCAGCTTTGCAAGCTAGGCGAAATGATGGGCGACGGTTTGCATGAGGAACCGGACGGGGCTTGGATTGCGAAGGAATACCGCCAAGTAGCAAAGGCTTTAGGTTATGGACCAGTAAGGGCGAATAACAGCGAGGCGATTAACCAGGCTGTCACTGAAAAGCTTAAGTCGTCACCTTGCCCTAAATGCCACGGGCAACTTAAACAAACTCGTTCAGGATCTTTAAGGGTGGTTTGTGTTGAGTGTGGCGCTAAGTATCAGTTTAAGCGGAGGTCGGCAAATGCCAAGCGGAAAACTAAAGGATGAAAATTCAGTAGTTCGGTTATGCCGAACAACTGCTGAAGATAAAAAACAGGCGCAGCGTGAAGCAGCCGCAAAGCGAAAGCGCATTCAGCGTGAACGCCAATCGGCTTTAGGGATCGGCATTGTTGAAGTGTCATTGACTAAAGGCCAGCGCGAAACCTTAGAGAGAAACCGAGTTATCCGCGGCGGCGTTCGTGGCGAATATGGCTTAGATGAATATATCGAAACCTTGATCCGTCGTGACAATGAACAGCTTGAAAAACAAATCGCCGCCTTGGGTGATTGCGGTAAATGTAAATCGTCATTACCTGGCGGGTGTGATGGTTTGTTCAAGGGTGATTGCGAATGCTGGCACACGTTTAGCTATCGTGAATTGATGCTTTAATTAGGAGTTAAACATTATGAGCAAGAAGGGCAATAACAAGCGCATAAAACAGATGATATTTGATGTGGCTATGCAGGGCCGTAAGTTATTTTGGTATGGCGAGGAAAGCGAAATATTTTTGGCTTATAGCGCCGAAGCAATAAAAAATGAATATGACGATCCTAACAATAATGAAGATTATCAGTGTTGTGAACAGGTAAAGACAAACTGGCGTGTAATGTGGTCGGCGGTTAGATGTGAAGAACCAATAGGTGGCGCTAAGTTAATCAAAGGTTCAGACTTTCATTATGCTGTGCCTTTAATTTCATTTGTTACGCCTTACTCTGAGTATTACCCGGTTGATTGCATGTCAACATCTTATAACTAAAAAAGGTGGGGTCATTGCTCATTATGAATGCTGTGAATTTATGCTTTAAAAATAATAGAGGCTCTAATCGTGGATTTTAAACCATCTAAATTATGCAAGCAGTGTCAAGGGTCTGGTTTTTTTAAGAATGGCAAGTGTGGGTGTGTTGCCGTTGGCGTTCCAGTTGGCTATGTAGAAGCTGAGCCTTTAAATATTCGTATATGTGAAACTGAATTTAAATTGTCACATGCCTTGGCTTGCCTTAATTCAATAAGCGAAAGAGCTAATGATCCTGAACTGAGGAAGTTTGCGGCTAAAAAGATGGAAGAAATTAATTTTGATTGGATTGGTAAGTTAGAGTCGTTAGGGATTATTGATGATTCTAGAAAAAATCTTAATTCTTAAGTGAGGTTTTTATGGCTGCTGAAGTTAAATTTATTGAAGAAAATAAGAAATTCCCGATTGAGATTGAATTGCATGGTGAGTCGCTAGTGTTCACAAAAAAAGCGGCAATTGAACTAAAAAATAAGCTTCAGATAGCCATTGATTTAATGATTGAGCATGAAGCAACAGCATAGGGGGAAATGATGCAGTGTAAACATGGGGTTATTTTATATGGCACAGCCTGTTTAACTTGTCAGCGTGACTTTGAACAGTCAGGGATTGTTAGCTCTGAAGGTCAATTAAAGGTTGGCGACAAGATCACAATCATTGGTAAGTCTACAAGTGACGATCAGCAAACCACTGTCAAAGATGTGATAAGAGTCGATGGCCACGAAGAAATCATTATCAATAAAAGTCTGAATAAGTATTTCATTACAGCCATGTTGATTAGCGGTCAATCATGGGCGAAACAGGTTCAGGTAAGGGAATAAAGGATCCGTTATGACGTTATATGAGTTCGATAACACCGGGCATCATGCGAATATGTGGGTTATCTATTGCGGTAAAAAACACTATGTTATTTCCGCAAACTTCCCTGAACGTCTTTTTGCTTTAGTGCCTGAAAAAGAAGATGTGCCATTAGATGAATGGTGTTGGGTTCGCTGTGAAAATGTCAGTTTAATAAAAAATGAAATCCTTAATTTCCCAGCAATCAAGAATATGGAACCTATGACCAAACCCCAGCAAGAACATGAACAGTTTCATGCCGCCGTGGTCAATCTTGGGCGTTTGTTAGTAAAGGAATCTCGCATCGATAAGGTGGTCGAATTTTTGGCTACAAAGTTAGAGTCAATCAAATGGAGGCATCGTTAATGACATTATCCGCAGATCAACTAGAAGAAATAATCAGGCAAGCTTACTGCACTGGCGTTAAAGACGCGCGCGATAATCATCCAAGCATTGCAGACCAGCCAGGGAAGAAAAAGAGAGTAAAGCAAATTTTAAAAGAGGTAGAAAGGCAGATCTCTAGCGGGACACTTAAATGTCACTAAAACGCCACCATTTAACATAATGGCTATTTGACGCATAACCGAAAACCACTTCAGTTAAAATCACCCGTTAACGTCCCAAAAGTAATAATCAGCTAGCGGGTTTTTACCTCATTTTTAGAACTTAATAATTAGTCAAATTCACCACTATTACCGTTGACCGGGGATCATATCCCAAGGCCGCAAAAGTAACAGTTTTCGCCCGTGGGCGTGACATGTCACAAAGGGTAAAAAGAGCCTGACAACTAAAAGCGGAATTTGACAACTTAAAGTGTTGCAATCTTTGGCCCTTTAATTTAAAGTTCATCCAACGTGGTGTTTTTGCGTTTTACAAGTCCGTACCATTTAACCAGCTAGGGGCACAGGCTGTACCGACTTGTAAATATTTGACCTTATGACATGTCAGCGACTTGGCTTATTAAGTTGGCATCGAGGGAAGCCGCCGCCCCGCAATACCAAGAGCATGTTAGTACCCTGCTATAAGCCGCGGGCGAACACCGACCGCCGAGAGTAGTTCGGCACAACCATTCAAATTAAACAAAACCCGCCTTTCTTGGCGGGTTTTCTCTTTTCTGGGTCCTGAATATGAAATGTGTCATTAGTGCCGCTAGCGAGTTCAAAGGCCGCTTTATCGCCTATGGCGGCGGGAGTGGCATTTTCGTGTTTTCAAATGAAGTTGCGGCCAAGGCACAGCAAGCCGCCGAAATGGCGCAGCAAATCCCGGATCCGACATTGACAGTTCAAACAATGGTTTCCATCGGTGGCCTAGTCGTTATTGCGGGTCGCCTGGCATTAGACATTTTTAAAGAAGTCGATAAACGCCGCAATGGGAAAAACAAAAACAAAAGCGAGGGTGACAATGACTAATTTCAGCCTCTGTTTGTTATTGCTAGCTAACTTTTTAAAAGGGGTAGGTCATGCCTAAATTTAGTGCCACATCGATAAGCCGTCTTAATTCATGTCATCCCGACTTAGGCGTCATTTTCTCTGAAGTTATTCAGTCGATAGATTGTTCTATTTTTTGCGGTCATCGGGGACAGGCTGAGCAAGATAAAGCATTCGCCAACAAATTGTCACAAGTGCAATGGCCTAACAGTAAGCACAATTCAAGCCCAAGCATGGCAGTTGATGCGGGTCCATATTTTGCAGAATTAAAAAACACGTCATGGGATGACGCCAAGGCTTTTGCTTTATTTGCGGGCTATGTAAAGCGTGTGGCGGAAGAAAAGTTAAAAGCTGGTTTGATCACGCATCGTCTCAGATGGGGTGGCGATTGGGACGGCGACGGGCGAACGCTTGATCAGAAGTTCCATGATTTGCCTCATTTTGAGTTAATCAAAGTTTAGTCCCAAACGGGGACTTGTCAGTGTTGAACAGTATCGAGCTGAACTTAAGCAGTAGGGCGTTGATGCGGTTTGCGTCATGGGGCGGCATGTTGCCGCCCTTACTTTTTGTTTATTGGAGGTTTTATGCGAGTCATTTTAATTATGTGTTTGGCCTTGGTGTCATGCCTTACTTTTGCCGATCCTTTGGATGTTGCGCCCGTCGTAGATGAACCCACGTTCGACATTGTGTCGTTATTGGTGGGTTTGCTGGGTGAAAAAGCGTCTTATGTGCTGGTGACAATTGCCGTCATCGGGTTTATTTGGGCGCAGTTGAGACAACTGATATCTGCCGAAACCTTGGCGAAATTGCCGGGCTGGGTTGTTTGGTTGTTGGAGCTTTTGGCGGCAAATAAAGGCCAAGCAGCGAACGCCATTAATAACCGTCCTGAGCGATTTAAAAAATGGGTTGGTTAAAGGCGTTAGCGCAAATTCTTAGTTTGCTTTTGTCGGAATTAGAGAAATATCGGGCAGAAGCAAAGCAGATCAGACGGGAAGATAGGAGAGCGAGCATTGAAGAAGCCCCTGCGAATGCTAATGCTGAGTTGTTTGGGAATAGTGCTGGCCGGGTGCGCATCGATGATGATGTTACCCAAAAGCCCGTGCGACCCGACGCCTCCGACGCTTGAATGGTTTGAAACGCAAGACGGCGGGATCTATTACCCCAAGGAATCGGCCGCCCAATTGCTCAATTACATTCACGATCTGAAAGAGTGCGCCGCTTACACTCAAACTAACCCGAAAAATTAGGAAAAGATTAGGCCCAGTGCTAATGGGGACCACTACTTCTTATTGAAAGCCCTAGCGCATTGGGCCGCCTTAATTGTAAATGAGGTGGCAAGGTGGCTGAAATAACAAATCTAAATGAAGCCTACCACTGGAACATAACCCGAATATCTGAAGCTTTTGGCTTGCATCGTGACACAGTCCGAAAGCGGTTAAAAGAAGCGGGGGTAAACCCTGCTAGCAAGCGTGGTAATGCTGATTTATACGCCTTAGAAAAAGTCGGTCCCGCCTTGTTCGGTGGGAGTACAACCCCAGGCACAAAGCTTGAATATACCCCTGAAGAACTTTGGCCAAAAGACCGTAAAGAATGGTTTCAGTCTGAAAACGAACGTCTAAAGTTTCAAGAAAATATCGGTGAGCTTATCCGTGTGCATGAACACAGAGAAAGCTTGCTAAAAACGATTAAAGCGACGGTGTCATTTTTTGAAAGTCTATCGGACAAAATGGAACGCCGCCGCAGCTTTACCCCTGATCAGCTTGAAGAACTCGACACAGCGACAGACGAATTTAGGTTAATTCTTCACAATCAATTGTTAGAGATAAAAGATAATGGCTGATTATGCGCGCGCTGAAGATGTCCGCCGTGACGTCATTAATTTGGTTAAACCGCCAGTGCGGGAACCGATCTCCGAAAGCGCCCGTCGATTACTTTATGTTGAACAAAGCGGCTCAATGGTCCCGTGGGATGGCGACTTAGTCCCGTATATGTGGGAGCCCATGAACTGTTTGCAGTCTCGCCGCTATGATGCGGTGATATTTGCTGGCCCGGCTCGAACCGCTAAAACCGTATCGTTAATTGATGGTTGGATAGCCCACACAATCGTTAATGATCCGGCTGATTTCTTATTGGTACAAATCACCCAGGATAAAGCGGCCGAGCACAGTAAAAAACGCTTATCAAGAGAGTTTGCCGCCAGCCCTGAGATTAAAGCGGCCATGTCGCCGCGCGGGCATGACAACAATGTTCACGACAAGATCTTCAAAAGTGGCAACTTCTTAAAAATAGGTTGGCCCACTAAAAATATTTTCGCGTCATCGGATTGGAAGCGAGTAGCCCTAACCGATTATGACCGCATGGAACAAGACATCGGCGGAGAAGGTAGCGGTTTCATTTTGGCGGGTAAGCGAACGCAAACCTATATGTCATCGGGCATGGTGCTAGCGGAAAGTAGCCCTGGTTTCTTAATCAGTGACCCGTCATATAAATGCACTGGCCATGAAGCGCCGCCGTCGCCTGGCATTATGTCTTTATATAATCAGGGTGATCGTCGTCTGTTTCATTGGCAATGCCCCGACTGTGGTGACTTTTACGAACCAGATTTTAAGTTATTGCAATACGACATAAACGAACCCGACCCATTTCGGGCCAGTAAAGACGTAGTGTTACTGTGTCCGCATTGCGGCGTAACCCATAGAGAAGACGACAAAGCTGGATCCCGTCGCTTTAAGCTGGCTCAAAATCATGGCGGAATTTGGGTGCCTGAAGGTTGTTGGCTAGACAAAAACCGCCAGATGTTAGGCGAACCGCGAGAAAGCCGCATTGCGTCATTTTGGCAAAAAGGCCCCACGGCCGCGTTCCAGTCGTGGAGTCAGTTAGTTTATAAGTACGTGGCCGCGTTGAGAGAGTACGAAAAAACAGGCCAGCTAGAAGATTTACAGGCAACGGTAAACACAGATCAGGGCTGGCCATTTACGCCGCCGCGCGAACAAGAGCGAACCAGTACCGACTTAATGGACCGCCGCCAAGAACTGGGACAGCGTGTCGTCCCGCCTTGGGTGCGTTTCTTGATTGCGTCGGTCGACGTTCAAGGCGGTGCGCTAACCAGTCGTTTTGATGTGTTGGTGCTTGGCTGGGGCCCCGATTTAGAACAGATAGTGATTGACCGTTTCAAAATTGAAAAGTCAAAGCGTAAAGACCCCGACGACCCGTCAAAGTTTGTCCGTGTATCACCTGGTCAATATTTAGAAGACTGGGACCTGATCACCGATAAGGTGATAAAGCGAACCTATCGCCTCGATGACGACAGCGATCGCTTTATGCCAATCACTATGACCGCATGTGATAGCGGCGGTGAAGATGGGGTAACAGATAACGCCTATGAATACTATCGAGCATTGAAAAAAGAGGGCCTAGCCCGTCGTTTTATGCTGGTTAAGGGTGGCAGCACTATAAACGCCCCCAAGATAAATAAATCATACCCGGATAACTCAAAGCGATCTGACCGTAAAGCTAAGGCAGTCGGTGATCTGCCTGTGTTTATCCTTAACACAGACAAAATCAAAGACACAGTAAGTCACTCGATAAACCGCACTGAACCAGGGCGGCGTTTTGTGCATTTTCCTAATTGGTTGCCGGAATGGGTTTTCGACGAACTAACAGTCGAAACACGCTGCAAAGCAACGGGGAAATGGACTAAGCCGTCGAGTAAAAGCCGAAACGAGACATTCGACCTTTTTGTTTATAACTGGGCGTGTATTTACAGCAAGAAAGCCGATCGCATCGACTGGGATAATCCCCCCGCGTATGCCCTGCCAATTGAAGAAAACAGCGAAATAATTGTCGGTGATGGGGAGTTAGCGGATCAGCCGCGCCGTCGCCGTCGCCGCCGCTAATAAGGGTATTTATGTTTACAAAAGACGATCTGGACGCCATTAACGAGGCGATAGCCAGCGGTGAACTGACCGTCAAAATTGATGGTAGAGAAGTCACTTACCGTTCAATTAATGAGTTGCAAAAATCCCGGCGTTTAATTTGTCGTGATCTTAATCGTCAAGCGGGCCGAAAATCGAACCCGCTAGCGGGAATGGTCACTCGGGTTGACAGGGGGATCCGTTGATATGGCAAAAAGCCTCATTGTTAACGCCCGCGGTGAACCATTTGAACGCCGAAGCCAAGCCTACGAAGGGGCAACACAGCCGCCCCGTTCTATGGGGTGGAATGCGTCAAGTGCAGGGCCCAATCGCGCACTAGCTGCCGCGGGTAAAACCCTGCGTAACCGAACGCGGGCAGGGTATCGAAACAGTCTTTTATTAAAATCGGGTATCAATAAAAACGTCACTAACGAAGTGGGCCGCGGCTTCACTTTGATTAGTACCGCCAAAAATGATGATTTTAAAAAAGCGTTAAACGAAGTTTGGAAAGTCGTATCGACGCAGCTTGATCCTTGGGGAGACATGAATTTCGGCGGCATTATTGATTTAGCCGTCCGGTCCCGCCGCATGAGTGGTGAAGTGTTTATCCGTCGATTGCGCCGCCGCTTATCGGCTGGGCTAGAAGTTCCGGTCCAGGTTGAAGTATTAGAGGCTGATCTATGCCCTATCGACTTAAACCGCAAGCTAGATAACGGTAATCGCATTGTCCAGGGCGTTGAGTTTCGCGGCAAAGTAAAAGTCGCGTACTGGTTTTATCTGAGTCACCCGGAAGACGGGATCGACTTTGCCAGTTTAAACCAGCTTGAACGTGTCCCCGTTAAAGACGTGATCCACCATTACAAGCAAACAAGACCTGGGCAAGTTAGGGCTGAGCCTGAAGCGGCCGTCGCGTTGCTCAAAGACCGCACATTTGCGGATTATGACGACGCCGAATTGGTACGCAAAAAAGAGCGCGCCGCGTTCACAGGCTTTTTATATCGAGAGTCATTCGAGGAAGACGACTGGGAGTTTGACCCCACCACAGGTAAACCGCTGTATGACGACGGCGAGGGCGCGCCAGAGCAAACAACGGTTGCCGCCGGAACACTGTTAAGAGGTGTTCCAGGTGAGAAGTTAGAACAGTTCGACGGTGACAACACCGGGCAAGGTTACAAGGACTTTGTCCGCTGGCAAGCGTTACAGCTCGCCGCGGGATTAGAGATCCCTTACTCATTATTAACGGGAGATTGGTCGGGGCTTAATGACCGATTGGTTCGCGCGTTTTTAAATGAATATCGCCGCGGTATCGCCTTTGATCAAACCAACTTATCCGGCTTTCAAGTGGCGTTCAAAATTTGGCGCTGGGTGATAGAAGCCGCGGTGTCTGTTGGCCGCTTATATGCCCCCGGCTTTGCTAATGACCCTTATCAATATTTGATGTTGGACATTCGCCCGGATGCGTTCAAGCACTTACACCCGGAACAAGAGATTAACGCCCGTAAAAAGGCAGTTGACTCGAACATATCTAACATCGAAGTCGAAGCCGCTGATCATGGCCGTGACATTGAGGACAACATGCGCCGCAATGCCAAGGCAAGAAAACGCTGGCAAGAGATTTGTAAAGAAGAAGGCGTCGAAAACCCCGGCACTATGACCGGGATATTTAGCGAGCCTGAAACCAGCGAGGAACCAGGCGAATGAAGAAAAACCTAGCACTTGATTTCTTGATGTCTCGGCCTTGGGCGTTAGAGCAAGGTTATCTTGACATCATGACCGGGTTATCGGCCCGCGAATTAGACAATCTTGATTTGTCGTCGTTAAAACTACCCGCTAACCAAGTGGCTGAAGGTGTGTCCACTGCGTTAGAGGGTAAATCTGGGCGCGCCGTAACCCGCGGCATGGAGATCCGCGGCGACGTCGCAATCATTCATGTAAACGGTGTTATTAGCCGCTATGCGGGCATGTTTGATGACATTTGCGGCGGAACTTCGACGCAAAACCTCGCCAAAGACTGGACCGCGGCGCTTGAGCGTCACGACGTAAACAGCATTGTGCTTTATATCGATAGCCCCGGTGGCCATGCCGACGGCATTCATGAGTTTGCCGAAATGGTTTACCAAGGCCGTGGTGAAAAACATGTCGTCGCCTATGTTGGCGGCAGTGCTTGCAGCGCCGCTTATTGGATAGCAAGCGCCGCCGATGAAGTGGTTATCGACGCAACAGGCCGCGCCGGGTCAATCGGCACTGTGTTGAATATTCGCCGCCGTAAAGCGACCGACGCCGACCCAATAGAAACCCTTGAGATTGTGTCGAGTCAGTCACCCAATAAGCGCCTAGACCCTTTTAAGAAAGAGGGCCGCGACGCTTATCAAAGTGAAATGGACCAACTCGCCGATGTGTTTATCGATCGCGTAGCGCGCAACATGAATGTTGACCGCGACACAGTGTTAAACGAGTTCGGTAAAGGTGGGGTGTTAGTTGGCCAGTCGGCCGTTGATAAAGGTATGGCGCATCGATTAGGCAGTTTAGAAGGTGTTGTCAGTGAACTACAAAACAGGAAACGAAAGCCAATGAGTAAAGAAAGCAAAGGCCCAAACGCCAAAGACACAACAGGCGCTAGCGTTATCGCCTTAAATTTACCAGGTGCAGAAGCGGCCAGCGTTGAACAGATTGTCGCGGCTATTACCGCCGAACGCCCTGATGTGATTGCCGCATTAGTTCCCGCGCCTGAAGTTACCGCGCTTGAGTCAGCCGAAGCAATCGCCGCCGCTTGTGTCAGTGCGGGGATCCCGGCTATGTCAGCAAGTTTGTTAAAGCCTGGCGTCACTAAATCCGCCGCTGAACAACAAATTAAGGCCGCTACCGAGTTAAAAGACACGTTAGCCGCCGCGGGTTTAAGTGCCTCGTTTGACTCATTGGTTGGCCATGTTAGCGACCCGGTTAAATTAGCGGGTTTAGTCGCGCATGAAATTCAGGCGCAAGGCGACGAATCCGGCAATTCTAGCCGCCAAGTTATCGGTGATGGTGGCAAGACTAAGGCGTCACTCAATACCAAACAAATTTACGCTAACCGCTAGGCGGGCGTGGATAACTTAACCCTTAGTTTTTAACCTCATTTATCAGGAACTCGATAATGGAAAATTACAGTTTAGCGCCGCGTAAAAGCGCGCACGTACTAGGTGAAGTGCCTTTTTTATCAAAAGATGAAGTGATTATCGCCACGGGCCAACTGGCTAATGCAACGGTATTAGGCAAAAAAGATGATGGCACTTTTATTCAGTTAGACGTTGCCGCCGAAGCGACAGAAGCGACCGCAGCGGCCGCGGTGCTTTTTGGTTTTGTTAATGCTAATGATGCCGCCGCCCCTGGCTTGGCTCATACCCGTTTAACGGCGGTTGATGCGTCTAAGTTGGTGTGGCCTAACGGTATCACAGAACCACAAAAGACCGCTGCCCTTGCAGAGTTAGCCGCGCTTCACATTATCGCCCGCTAATCCGCTTTTAACCCCCTTTAAGTAAGAGAGTCATTATCATGGAATTAGAACACGCACTGAGTTCTGAAAAGTTCACAACTAAGAGCCTGACGGCTTCAATCAACAACGCCATAGTGCCTAAAACCCGCTTGGCCGAATTGAAGATCTTCCAGGAACGCGGCATTCGTACCACGTCGGTTGATATCGAATATAAAGACGGCCAAATCATCCTTGTGCCAGAGAAAGAGCGCGGCGCAGATGGTACGCGCATGGATGACCGCGACCGCAACATTTACACTTTCCGCGCTGTGCATTTGCCGCTTGAAGCGGGGATCATGGCTGATGATATCCAAAACACCCGCGCCTTTGGTAGTGAAGACGAACTCGAAGACCTAGACGCATTGATCAACGAGAAGCACGAAGATCACCGCTTAAGCCTAGATGCGACTATCGAGTTTCACCGATTTGGGGCGCTGTTCGGTAAAATCATTGGCGCTAAAGGCACTGTGATCGAAGACCTTTACGCTAAGTTTGGTATTCCTGTGAATAAAAATGTCTATCACGACATCGACTTCACTAAGCCAATTAAAACCCAGTTGCTAGGGGTTAAGCGTGAGTCTGAAGCTAATCAGAAAGGTATTAAAGGCAAGCGTTACCGCGGTTTGTGTTCCCCTGCTTTCTTTGATTCATTGATGGAAGACGAAAGCTTTATTAAGGCGTTTGAGCGTTTTAACAACGGCGCGGCTTTACGTGATGATGTCCGTTCAGGTGTGTTCTGGATGGGCGTTTACTGGGAGGAATGCGATCAGCAAGTGCTAGATGCCAAGTTTATGAAAGACGGTGAAGCGGTTGTCTTCCCTGAAGATAAGCCAGGCTTGTTCTTAACTCGCTTTGCCCCAGCTAACTATAACGAAACCGTTAATACTGTTGGCTTGCCTTACTACTCGAAAGCTGAACCAAAGCGCATGGGTAAAGGTGTGGACATCGAATCACAATCAAACGTGATTAACGTCTGTACTAGCCCATTAGCGGTTCGTCGTTTACGCATTAAAGCGTAATGCGTGACCCGTTTAAACGGGCCAGCCGTCGGATAGTTAGACGGCTGGGAAAGCCTGTGGTGATCACCACGGCCAATGGCGTTCGCATCGACAATATAAAAGGGGTGTATAGCGCCCCTGAAGAAGATTCGCTCGTTAAAGGTCGCAAAGGTGGTTTGGCACTGAAAACGCGGTCCGCGACATTAACTGTCTGTGATGATGATATCGATTGTCGGCAATTGTCGACCGATTGGCGGATCATCGTGCCTCATGTCAACCGGGAGTTTTTTCCGGCGGATCATCTTAATGATGGTGACGGTTGCACGGTGATCTATTTAGCTGATGCCTTGACCCCGTCGCCCGATATGGACGAACAAGGCAATGAGTCAAAGTGGCGTTGATGTCAAAATTAACTTTGCCCGTGAATTGCAACAGGCTAGCGCCGTATTGCAATCGACCCCTAAGCAACTTGAGTTAGCGGGCCAGCGAGCAATTAGAAAAACAATGCGTTGGTTACAAACCCGTATTGCGCGTGAATTGTCCCAAACCTTGGGCTTGGCTCAAAAACTATTAAAACCCCGCTTAGTCATGAAAACCGTTGGTAAAGGGTCGGATCAGGTCACGATATTGTGGCTTGGTACTGCGCCAATGTTGGCTGAAAAAGTCGGCAGACCAAGACCAACGAAAGCGGGGGTTTCTTTAGGTAAGCGTCGTTACGAAGGGGCGTTCGTGGCGGATATGTACGGCTATGATAGTGCCGTTTGGATCCGAGCCAGTCGCAACAATGGCCAATACGACACAACGTCTAAACAACGCAAGCCGAACCCTAACGCGATTTCAAAGAAGATGCGCGGCCGTTTCCCAGTTCAACACATTGCTGTTGGTATGGAGGATCATGCGGCTGAAGTCTTTAAGCGATTTGAAGCTAGGATCCCGGATGAATTTAGAAAAATCCTAGGTCAAGAACTTAATTATGTGGTGAATCATGAGCGATAACCTGTCACTAACAGACTTCACCCCGTTACATGAAGCCATGATAACCGCGCTAAAAGCGAAAATGGCTTATATAAAAACGGTTGAAGCCTACGACCCCACAACCGAGAGTGACGGCGGACAGCATAGCTTAGTAAAAACCCCCGCGGTGTTAATTGAGCTAGCCGAACTTAGACCAGGTAAACCCCTTGGTGATGGTCGACAAGCGTTTAGTTGCGAGTTTATTTTTCACTGTATTTTGTCAACTTCCACTAAGAATGTGGAATTAGAGATCCGCAACTATGCGGCCGCAGTCGCTAGGGTAGTTTATAAAAACCGTTGGGGCTTCTCGAATGCTGCTGAATTGCCGGACGATATCGGCGCTTATCCTGGTGTGTTTAAACCTGGCGATAAGGGCTTTGAATCTTGGGTTGTGTCGTTTCGTCAAAATGTGTTTTTAGGTGATATCGATGTCAATGAAGAATCGATTCCGTCTGAAGTGTTTTATAGCATGACGCCTGAAATTGGTGCGGCGCATAAAGATGATTACACAAAAGGCCAAATATGACCGACATATTCGACTTATCCGAACGCATAGAGGCCATTGAACGTGCAGTGGCTGAAATGGTTGTTCGAGGTGTGATAAGCGAAGCCGATCCCGCGCGGGGGCAATATGGCATGGTCAGGGTGACTTATGGCAGCGCAGACAAACCCATGAAAACCGCGTGGCTACCCGTTAAACCCATTCGGGCGGGTAAAGCGGTGGTGTGGTGGTTTCCTGAGGTTGGCGAGGGGGTGACTGTGATATCACCCGGCGATCTGAGAATGGGTGAAGTTTTTCCCGGCAGTTTTCACGCCAAGCGCCCCGCGCCCAGTAATGACCCTAATGTGTTCCTGGTGCAGTTTGGCGACGGCTCAAGTGTTGAGCATAACCGCGAACAGCACACGCTAAAAATTGTCAACGTGGGCGACATCGATGTCACCACGCCAGAGCAAATAAAAATGACCGCCAGTAAAGGTTTTGTGATGATCGGGAATATCGAGCATCAAGGCGATACGCATACAACGGGCAACATTGCCGCCGATAAAGATATCAGCGATAAGACCCGCAGCATGTCGGCGGACCGCGGCATTTATAACGGCCACGATCACCCTGTCGGCAATCCAAACACTAAAAAACCAAACCAACCACAGTAATTCTTTATTTAACGAATTAACGAACCAATCAACAAAGGTCGACAATGAAAACAGGCACTGATCGAGAATCGGGGCGGGTGATTAGTGGGGTCCCGTATTTACGCCAGCGTTTAGCTGATGTGATTAATACCCCGCTTGGGTCATTGGTTGCCCGCCGTGAGTTTGGCTCGAGAATGTATGAAATGACCGACCGTAATATCGACCGCCGCTTTTATATGGATGCGTATGTCAGATTAACCGAGGCGGTAAACAATCCGGCCAATGGTTTAGATGATTTTAAATTAGACGAAATGACCGTTTCCCCCACAGGGGATGGTCGGGTCGAGATTAGTTTATCCGGGACATATTTGTCGAACGGAAAGCCGGTCACAATGGAAGGAATTATTTTCGATGTCTGAAGGTATCAATTTAGCCCTTCTGCCGCCGCTAGATGTGGTGCAGCAAGTCGACCTTGAAGCGATTATCGCCGATATAGCCAGCCGAGCCGCGTTAGAAAATGCGAGTCCGTCGGATCCGGCGTATAGGGTAGCGTTAGCCGCGGCCTACCGCGAAATGATGTTACGCCAAAACGCTAACGAAATGTGTTTAGGCGTCATGCTGGCATTTGGCAGAGGCCCACAGTTAGACCATATCGGGGTGACATATTACCGTCACCCGGACGGGACCCCTGTTACCCGCCTTGCTGACGAGCAAGACGAAGCCTTTCGTTTTCGTTTACAGCACTCGCCAGAGGGGTTATCTGTCGCGGGTCCCGATGGGGCGTATTTATTCCATGCTTTAAGCGCCCACAAAGACGTGAAAGGGGCCGCTGTATTTGGTCCACATTCGCCGACTAACCCGACAGCCCCCGGTTTTGTTGATATGTATATATTAAGCCGCCAAGGTGACGGTGTGCCGTCAAATGGGTTGTTAACGGCGGTTGATGCGTACTTATGGCCAAAGCGCCCGATGACGGACAAGTTCACAGCCAAAGCCGCGACCGTGTCACATTATGGCGTAGTGGCGGAACTCTTTATGAAGCAAGGCCCCGACCCTGAAACGGTCCGGTCGGTCGCCCAGCAACGCGCCCAAACCTATGTTAACGAACAGCATAAGTTAGGCGGTCGAATTGTTGAGTCAAATATACACTGGGCGCTAACGGTTGAAGGTGTGGTCGAAGTGCGGTTAATAGGCTGGCAAGATGTGATATGTCAAGCCAGTGAAGCGCCGTTCTGTGACAGCTTGGCCGTGTCGATTGGGGGCTATCTATGACCGATAATGCTAGCCTGTTACCTGGTAACTTAAGCGACCTTGAGCGCGACCTTGATGTCGCCATAGCCCGCATTGAAGACATTAACATTCCGATTAGTGAACTATGGGACCCGTGGCATTGTCCGCTTGATGCCTTGCCGTTTTTAGCCTGGGCGTTATCGGTTGATCAGTGGCGTAGCGATTGGTCAGAAACGGTGAAACGGCAAGTGGTGGCCGGAAGTATTGACGTTCACCGCATTAAAGGAACCCGCCCCGCGGTTGAGCGCGCGCTTGCTGATTTGGGGGTCACGGTTGATTTAGTTGAATGGTTTCAAGCCCAGCCAGCCGCCGCCCCATACACCTTTGATATTACCGCTTGGGTTAATCAAAACATTGCCCCAGGCGCGCCCAGTATCTTAGGCCCTGAATTGTACGATCAGCTATTTGCCGCCGTGGTAAATGCTAAAAACACGCGATCGGGGTTTACGTTCAAAGTTGGGGCCAAATTTGGCCCCAACGCCATTGGCGCTGGTTCGGTGTTAGAAGGGCAAGCGGCGATCGCGCGGCGTGATACTCAAGCTATTCAAGAGCCTTTGGCGTGTCAGTCTGCGATTGCGGCGGGAATGGCTGGTGTGGGGGTCGGTATCACCCGGCATTCTGCCCAGTCTGTTGTTGATGCGTCACCCAAAGCCGCGGCCGTACAAGTTGCGGCGCGGGTACAGGGTAGCGCGGTAGTTTATAGACGGATGGAGGCGACACAGTGAGCGTATTAATACCAGTGATCACCACAAAAGGTTTGGCTGCGGTATTTAGTCAAACTAATGCGGGGTTCGCGGCTGAAATTACCCATATTGCACTTGGGGAAAGTGGCCGAACGCCCAGCAAAAACGAAATCGGCTTAGTCCGTGAAAAGATGCGGATCCCGATTGCGGACGGTCAGCGCATTAATGACACGCAAATTCATGTCACGGCCCTGGCCGATGGTGCAACGGAATTTTGGGTAAGAGAAATCGGCTTTATCTTGGCAGATGGGACCATGCTAGCGGTGTGGTCTGATAGTCAGCCATTGGCTTATAAATCGCCCGCCGTGCCGTTATTGCTGGCTTTTGACTTGGTGTTAGCTGCATTGCCCGCCCAGTCGGTCACAGTGCAGGGAACGGGCGCTAACTTGTCGTTAGCGGCTTGGGGCGAGCATCAAGCCGCACTAGCCGCCGCCGCGGTCGATAACATGGCGCGGCACGCTGAGTTGTTGTTTCGTGTAATGGACCTTGAACGCAGTCAATAGGGGGCGTTATGGCTGCAACAGATTTACAGTTTACGGCCGGAACGACATTCGCCTTTGATTTAACTTGGCAGACCAAGACCGATGGGGGCGAATTAGTCCCTGTCGATATCACTGGCTGTACTGCGTGTTTTCAAATGCGCGAAATCGTGTCCGGCAAGCTGTTAGCGCAAGCTAAAACCGAAGGTGACGGCATAGTGTTAAATGCCGGGGCTGAGGGTGACAACATGGGCAAGATTGCCGTGTCGATTCACCCAAGCAAAACCCGCGGCTTAAAAAGCTTTGTACTTGGTAAGGTTGCCTATGAACTGCGTGTTTATTTCCCATCCGGTGATGTTTATTCGCTGATGTCGGGGTTTGTGGCGATATCTGAAGGGGTGATCCTTGAGGGGGCCTAGTGGTTAATTCACAAACTCAAGTGGTGTTGTCTAGCGCGGTTCGCCATGTGGTACAGGTTAGCCGCGGCAAAAGCCAAACCAACGTAAGCATAACCGCAAAGCCCCATTTCTTTGTGATAAGTGCCGGGGTGCAAGGCCCAGTTGGCACAGTTGCCGAAGATGTATTAGCCGCCGCCTCAAGAGCAGAGCAAGCCGCCAATGGTGCGTTAAGTTTGGCCAACACGGCAAGCCTTGACCTTGAACAGTTAGTTAAGGGTTTAGATGATGCGTTCGCTTTTCATGCGGGCGCAATATCGGCCCAAGGGGGATAAATGGGATTAGCGACTAAAATCACCAACATGATCACATCGGTGAATAACTTAATGGGAGTGATTGACGGCAAGCTACGTAACAAGGCAAACGCCGTCGACGTATACCCCAAAACGCACATTGACGACCCGCTAAAAACCTTGGGCGCAAATGCGGCCACGGCCAGTAAGTTAAAAATTGGGCGTCAAATTGCCTTGTCGGGTGATGCGGTAGGATCCGCCGCGTTCAATGGCGCGGAAAACATTACTTTAGTGGTTACGGTTGCCGCCCTGGCGGATAAAGCCGACAAGGTGGACACATTAACCCCGGCCCAAGTTGACGCCCGTATTCAAGCGGTGGTTGGCGCGGCTCCGGTGGCGCTGGACACGTTAACCGAGTTAGCCGAGGCGTTAGGCAATGATCCTGATTTTGCGGCCACTATGACCGCCGAGTTAGGTAAAAAAGCCAATATCACCACGGTTTACACTATGACAGCCGCCGACGCGCGCTTTTTGCTGAAAGGTGAAAAGGCCGCAGATTCGGCGATGTTTGGGGGCAATAATCCGGCATTCTACGCCCCGCAATCGGGTTTAGAAGCGTTGGAAACAGAAGTCGGCGACGCACTGTCCCAACTCACAACGGCGTTTACCAATGGCGCAAATCAAATTAACAACATAGGAGCTTAAACCATGAGTTTAGAGCAACAAGTCACCGCCCTGGTGGCATCGGCTAACGCATTAACCGGGGCCGTGAATGGGAAAATTGCACAGATTGACCAAAAGACGCAAGAAAATACCGCCAAAGTTGATTCTGAATTATCTAAAATTCAGACAAAATTACCTCGCATAGTCATTACTAAAAATCAAGTATTAAGCATTAACCCCGATACGGGGCTTCCGGCAGGTATGTCTATACACGAACGAGTGACAACCACCCTCTACATGACTATTAATAATTGGGATGTGAAATCTGCTGAAAATATGCAGTTATTGCAACAAATGGAGCAAGACATGGGCGTTGATTTAAGAAAAACAGCTCATTACCGCCGTGAATTTAATATTTTTAAAATGAAGTGGGATAATCACATCGGATGGGTGGCATTTCCCCTCGCTGCTGACGACTTCAACGCCACTTCAATCCCTGTTAACACATTCATCACTTTAGGCGCTTTTGTTAAAGTGCTGTCAGGAGGTGTGAAATTTGCGTGGGCTGAGGGTAGCCAAATTGGGAAATGGGTTTTCTGTAATTCAAAATTAGTCCCTTCAGGATTTGGTTCTTATTTAAATTTACACCCTATTACTACAACTGAATCAGGTGAGCTGCTAGTAGCTCTCCCAGCTGCGATTACTGGTCATATTGATGATGGTGGTCAGTGGTTCCCTAACGTTGGATTGAATTAAGGATTAGTCATGAATCAACCCGTTTTTATTGATGGATTACACCCAGTTATCAAATGGTCTGAAATTCGTAAGTATCGAGATTTTCTGATTACTCAAACCGATTGGACGCAAATACCAGATGCCGCTCTTGATGCTGCTAAAAGAAATGAATTCGCAGCATATCGTAAAGCCTTGCGAGATTTGCCTGCATCGACTGACAACCCGGACGAAATTGTCTGGCCAGTTAAACCTGAATAACTAACCGCCTAAAGGCGGTTTTTTTAACCCTTTAATTTATGGCCCTGGTTATATCGATGCGAACAGGGCTTCTTTTTATCACGATGGAGTTTATAGCTATGGCCGGAGATTATCTTCACGGTGTCGAACAGTTTTTTCTTGAAAACACCAATCGCCCTATCGAAGTATTGCCCGCTAGCGTAATTGGCCTTGTAGCCACGGCTGATGATGCCGACGCGCTAACCTTTCCCATTAATAAACCTGTGTTAGTTAACAGTGAATCATTCATGGCCAAAGCGGGCGTGTCGGGTTCATTGCGTGAAGCGTTAGAAGACATTTATCGCCAAGGCGGCGCGCTGGTCGTGGTGGTTCGTGTGGCTGAAGAAGCTATCGAAGCCGATCAGATTGCCGCGGTGATCGGGACTATCAACAACGAAACTAACAAATTTACCGGGCTTAAGGCGCTGTTATCGGCCGAAGCAGTGTTAGGTTTGCGTCCGCGCTTGCTGATTGCCCCTGAGTTCAGTTATTTACCTGGCGTGGGCGCAGAGCTTGAAACTATCGCTAAGAAGCTAAACGGAACGCCATTGATTGACGGCGACCACACCGCTGGCTATTCGGCAGTGATTGCGCAAGCGGCCTTGTATGATGAAGCCTATTTCTTAAACGGTGGCTTTGTGTTCTTTGATGCCGTGGCCAAGCAAGAAGTTGAACGCTTTATGTCGGCCACTGTGGCGGGGGTGATTGCCCGTGTCGATAACGAGGAAGGTTATTGGAACAGCCCGTCAAACCGTAAGATTTACGGGGTATTGCGTACCGTTGAAACCATTGATCACGCGATTGGCAGTTCAACCAGCAAGGCGAACTTGTATAACCAGCAACACGTTACCGTGGCGGTTAATCAACAAGGCGGTTGGTTCTTATGGGGCAACCGTTTAACCAACGGCACTATGTTACCGCACCAACGGATCCGCTATATCGTCGGTGATTCAATCCTGTATGCACACCAAGCCATGCTTGATCGCAATGTGACAAAGGGCTATGTCGACGGGGTTAAAAACCGCGTTAATAACCTGTTGCGTCGTCTAATCAGTCGTAGCGTGATTTCAGGCGGTGAATGCTGGCTTGATAACGAACTGAACGTCGCGGCGATTGGTACGGGCCAAGTGTATTGGGATTATGATTTAGGCTTCTATGATATCGCCGAGCGTATGACCTTCCGTCAGCATGTAACTGACCGTTACAACGAAGCCATTTTCAGCTAATCGATAGCGTCATTCATTCAATATAGGAGCCTGTTTACATGGCTAAATTACCCACTATCGTTACCGACATTAACTGTTTCATCAAAGAAACCAGTTTTGCAGGTATCGCCAATAAAGCCACTTTGCCTAAAGTGGTTTCAAAAACCGTTGATATGGTGCTGGCTGGGGTGGCTGGTGATATCGAACGCGATATCGGCAAGCTGGAAAAATTAGAGTCGGATATCACGATTAGCGATTATTCGTCTATGGTGCTGGATCTTATCGGTAGCCGTTCAAGCCGTGAAGAAACCCTGACCTTGCGCGGCGCGCTCGATGTCGGTGACAAAATTTCAACCTTAGTTATCAAAATGCAAGGTTATTGGAAAGGCGTTGAATTTAACGAAATGGAGCCAGAAAAAGAAGCCACGACCAAGTTTTCAATTGCGGTCGAGGTTTACACTTTTGAACTGGACGGAAAAGAGATCATTCACATCGATAAGATGAACAACGTGTTTCGCGTTAACGGCAAAGACCGCAACAAAGAGATCCGCCAGGCATTAGCACAATAAGCGCCTAGCTTATTAACCCGGACAGTTTTTCATTTTCGCCCCGTCGGCTAGTCGCCCGCGGGGCTTTTTTACAGAGACAAATCCCTATGAGTAAAAACACAGTAATTACCTTGGTTAACCCTATTAAACGTGGCGAAACCGAAATTAAACAGATCACCCTTACCAAGCCGACGGCGGGCCATTTGCGCGGCCTGAAAACGGCGAACGTGGTTGAATTGGATTTTGATAGCCACAAGAAGCTTGTGCCGCGTTTAACTGATCTCACTGAAGCAGAGTTCTTAAGCCTGGACGTTGAAGACGTGTTGACGATACAAACTGAGGTGGCGGGTTTTTTCGTGGCCTCGAAGCTATCCCAGCTTGCGTAATGGAGCTTGAAGCCGATCTGTTCTTGACGTTTCAAGGATGGGGCCCGGCTGATACTGCGCCAATGCATTTAGATGAATTGATTCATTGGCACAGGATAGCGAGCGAACGCCGCGAAAGCGACGACTAATAAAAAGGCCGGGTGATCACTGATCGCCCGGCCTTTTTTTGTATGGGTTTTCAGGGGGTGTCACTTGGCTGATACAAACATGAAAATGAACCTGGTCATGGGGCTGATTGATAAAATCACGTCCCCTATCCGTAAGGTTACAAAGGGAACAACAGATCTAGCAGATAAGGTAAAGGCGAGTCAGTCTGAACTTAAAAAGCTGGGCGCAACAACCAAAGACATTGAGCATTTTCGCAAGCTAAAAGCCGCGACCTTGCAGTCGTCAGAAGCGTTAGCCGCTGCTAAAGCAAAAGCCGCTGATTTAGCCCGGCAGATGCAGCAAACCCAAAACCCGACCCGTAAACTTACGGCCGAGTTTAAGCGCGCCCAGGATGAAGTGACTCGCTTGTCATCGAGTCACCAGCGCGAACAAACCGAATTACAGCAATTACGGTCACGGCTTCAGGGTGCGGGGGTGTCGACCAAAAATCTAAATGAGGCTACACGCCAGATCCGCGAGCAAACGAGCAAATACAACCGCGAGCTTGAGAAAAACCAAAGTCAGCTTGATAAGACCGCGTTAAAGCAAAAAGAGTTAGCTAAAATCCGCGAGCGTAACAGCGAGTTAAAAACTAGCGCCGCTACCGACATGATAGGCGTCGCGGCGGCTGTGTACGGGGTTAAAAGCTTGGCGGATGCTTATGGTGAGGTGTCACTCGCCCAGGGCGAAATTAAGTCTTTAGGCATCAAAGATGACGGTATTAAGGCGATCACTAAAGCGGCCCGTGAATTTTCGTCAGAGTTTCGCGGCACAACGACAACCGACTTTATTAAAGCGTCTTATGATATTAAGTCGGGTATTGCGTCGCTCAGTGATGAAGCGGTCGGCGGCTTTACGCGCATTGCGGCATTAACCGCCACCGGAACCAAGGCGTCGGTGGCCACGATGACTGATTTGTTTGCGACGGGTTATTCAATTTATCGTGAGCAATTTAATCAATTTGGCGCATCGGTCATCAAAGATTGGGACAAGTTGTCAACCGCCGATCGTGATATGGAGTTCGGGAAATACTTTAGTGCGGGGATCTCTGCGTCGGTGCAACAGTTCAAAACTGATGGTGACAAGATAAGTCAGTTTATGAGTACCTTGGGCGCGTCGGCGACTCAAGCGAAACAATCATTTGCTGAACAGCTAGCGGTGGGCGGTATGTTGTCGGCTACGTTCCAAGGCGGACAAGCAGCGACAAAGTATCAATCGTTTTTAGCCAGTGCGGGTAAAGCGTCTGAAGCCTTGGGGATCCAAGTGCATGACGCCAACGGGAACTTGTTATCGACTGGGGAGATATTGACAGAAATCAGTGACAAGTACGGGGGCGTACTCACTGACATGGACAAGCAAGAGCTAACCAAAGCATTTGGCACGAAAGAAGCCGTCGACATGATCGATATGCTATTACCAAAAATTGGCGAGCTAAAAGACAAAACAGGCGTCATGCAAGGTGAGTTAAAAAAAGGCATGGCCACAACAATGGACATGGCCAACGCGATAGGTAAAGGCCCCGGCGCGGCAATGGATATTTTAACTCAGCAGATATTTAACGTGTCGTCAGTCGTTGGTGAGCTATTTTCCCCCGCGCTAGTTGTGGTTGCAAACGTCTTAGGGGGGGTTGCTAATGGTCTAGGTAGCTTTATTGAAAACTTCCCGTTATTAAGCCAGTTAATCGCGTTTACAGTGGTCGGTTTAATTGCATTGAAAACCGCGAGTATTGTTGCCCGTTTTGGTTTTGCCATGTTTTCTGACACGCTGATCACGGCCCGTAAAGTGATGGACTTTTTCACATTGGCTAACTTGCGCGCTAAAGGTGCAATGCTGGTTAATCGGGTGGCTATGTTGGCCAGTGCTGCCGCTACCACTGTGATGACAGTTGCGAGTAGAGGCGCGGCGCTTGCCACCATGTTAATGACGGGCGCAATGAAGGTGTTCAACCTGGTGATGAAAGCTAACCCCATTATGTTAGTGGTGAGCCTGATTGCTATGTTAGCCGCTTGGGGCTTGTCACTGGTTAAAGACTGGTCCCCTGTGACGGGGTTCTTTTCTGCGCTTTGGGATGGGGTTAAGTCGGCGTTTAGTGGCGCATGGGAGCTATTCAAGACGATCCTGTCTTGGTCGCCCATTGGGTTACTGTTTCGCGCCTGGGGGCCGTTAACGTCGTTCTTCAGTGGCGT
>NZ_JAHKRD010000029.1:0-30624 GCF_019345615.1 Shewanella sp. NKUCC01_JLK
TTCAGCACTAAATGTTTTTCTGGTTGTCGATCTCATGTTTTCACCTAAAGTCATCTACGAGGTAATAATATCACCTCTATTTAGGTGGCCAAAATTAGTGTGCCACTACAATAAACAATTTCCAAGTCGTGATATCCAATATGCATTTATCGTAGAGTGTATGTACAAAAAGAGCTGGTTCTTGTCTGCCGAGACTTATATGGTTACAAAGTAGGCCACATAACAAACCAAGTCAGCGGGACAATTACATGCAGTCTCCCGTCACTTCGTTCCGTATTTTAGCCTGCATGTACTTGCCCTGCTTGGGGCGTTATATGTCATTTAGGAAAGTTCGATGAAATGTCCCGTGTGTTCTGAGGAGTTCGGTTACTTACTATTGAAAAACTTGGAAAAAACAAAAAAGGAAACATTATTTCATTGCCCTAAATGCTCGCAAAAACTTAGCAATTCATCACTATTAGAAATCCAGAGAAAGGTAGATTTTTTCATCTATGGAGGACTAGTTTTCTTGATGGTAGTGCTTGGGATCGAATACATCATCCCAGGTGAGTCAATGAGCACAGTTTCTAGAATTTTAATAATGACTATTTGTCCTATATCGTTGTTTTTAGGTTACTTGCAAATTAAAAAGATGGATACAGCAGAGTATCGTAAAGCTGGTGAAAAAAATGCCATATAACATATAACAAGTTACTTAATTTCGTTCCGGCCACAAACAGCGTGGCCTCTACGGGACTGCCTACGCTACGCTGCGGCAGCCCATTAGTAATGCGTTAACTGTACGAAAGTATCGAGTTGGTAATGTCGAATAAAACCGTATTAGAAAGACTTTTAAACGAAATAGAGAAATACGATAAAAATCGTAATGATCGTGATGCTTTTGCACAAATAGTTTATGAGTCAATCGAAGCCCTGGAGGGGATACCCTATTCAGTTCAGCAGCAAGGTAGGGATTGGCAGTACAAAATTGAAACTGAGGAATACTTCGACAAAGAGGGCTTTGAGTCTGAAATTAATGAGGTAATCCCAAAACTTAAAGCGTGGGTCGATGAGCTTATTCAATCCCACAGTTAACAAGGCCAGCCAGAGGGACTGCCAAACCGCGACGCGCTTTGTCTGCCCCTGCTGGCGGCGTTAACTGTAAAAGCAAACTATGGAAGAAACCGCGAAAATCGAAATGTTAGCTGATGCAGTGAGCATCGCTCAGAAAATATTGGCTGGTGATATTGATCCTAACCTTGGTTGTGCCAAGCTCGGAGAAATCAACCGTGATCTTGATTGGCCAACTAAGCTGGCAGCATTTGGTCTTCTTGCACACGAACAATACGACCATGAGAACATAGGCATCACAGCAGAAAGCTGCGTTCCGGAAATTATCGATGAATGCACCAAGTTGGTTGCCAGTTACAGTTAACAAGCGCAGGCACAGCGACGGCTTTTTCGTTGCGGCTTCGCCTCCACTACAAAGCCGCGCGTGCTGCGGGCGTTATGCGTACTGATGAGGAGTCTTCTACATGGAACATAATTTTGAGAAGTTAAAAGAGCATATATTGCCTTTGTCCAATTCAACTGACTTTCATCATGCAAAAAACGAGTGGAAACTTGTTGGTGTTGAAATAAATGAAGACTGGGATAATTGTCCCTGTGGGCAATCGATTAAAGAGCTTTGTTATATTGAAAACCAACTCAACAATCAAAAGACTTACGTTGGTAATGTTTGTATTAACAAATTTATTGGCATTGATACTGGTAACTTATTTGCTGGTCTAAAACGAATAGCTAAAAATGACTCAGCTAACGCAAATGAAGATCTAATAATCCATGCTTATAAACTAGGTTATATATTTGAAAATGAATATAGCTTTCTTATGGACACAAAAAACAAACGAAAATTGTCAGAGAAACAACTCGCTTGGAAACAAAAAATAAACAATCGAATTACAAGCCAAACCGTAGTTCGAGCAAAAGTGTAAACACGCATAGCAAGGCGTTTAAACAGAACTAAAACAGTGGGTTACGTTTCGCTTCGCTACACGTTATAACCCACAGTTTTAGTCCGCTTAACGCGGCGTTACCCATAGAAATCTTAATCCGAAACTCAAAAATTAGAGTTGGGAATCTAACACGCATTTGTCCCAAAGTGAGTTAGAGCAATTTCCCAGTGGTAGTTCGTACCACTGGATTAG
The DNA here is from genome assembly GCF_019345615.1 of Shewanella sp. NKUCC01_JLK. Taxonomy (NCBI): domain Bacteria; kingdom Pseudomonadati; phylum Pseudomonadota; class Gammaproteobacteria; order Alteromonadales; family Shewanellaceae; genus Shewanella; species Shewanella sp. NKUCC01_JLK. The sequence goes on from NZ_JAHKRD010000029.1 coordinate 2,187, forward strand.
CACCATACTTCCTTATGACGTGAAAGGTGGAATTTAGGCTTTTATTGATAATGTTGCACCAAAAGCAATTAGACCCAATCCACACGCCTGATTAATTCTATGACCAAACTTTTTAATTATGTGACTCGCGTGTACAGATGTGACTAGGTAAGCGACTATACAAAACCAAGCCATATGTAGAAGTGCAATGTAAACGCCATAGCTAATAACGAAAGACATACCTTCATTATTGGCTGAGATTAGTTGGCTAAAGACGCTTAGAAAGAAAAGCATTGTTTTAGGATTCAATACATTACACAAAAAACCTTGAAATATGTACTTTCGAGCATGTGTGGGTTGGTCTGTTGAGTTTTCATAGTCTAATTTCAACTTAGAACTGACTAACCCTGTTACACCGAGATAAATTAAATACGCCGCACCAATGTACTTCACTATGCTAAATAAAACCGCATTCTGAGAAACTAAGTGACTAATCCCTATCACTGAATAGGTAATATGCACACAAACACCAATCCCTATCCCAAGAGCCGTTAATATGCCCGCTTTTCTGCCAAAAATTGCACTGTTTTTAAATACTAAAACAAAGTCAGCACCAGGGCTTACTACGATTAAAAGCCCAAATACTGCAAAACTTATTAACTCCATTTTCTATCCTAACTGTTCATGATTTTAAAATAATTGTATAGATTTATTGGTAAGTTATAATCGAAAAAAAGGCATCCTAAATGTGAGAAAAAGTCACAGATGAGACATTTAAAAGCATTCTATGTATTTCATATTACGGCAGAGTCATCGAGTTACAGTAAGGCAGCAGAAAGACTTCATATCACTCACGGAGCAGTGAGTAAGCAAATTAAATTGCTAGAGAGCCATTTGTCGAAGTTACTGTTTTACAAACAAGGTAGAGGAATGTGTCTCACGCAAGAAGGTGAGCTACTCAAGCTGTACACTGATATTGCGTTTAATGCTCTAGATAATGGAGTTAAGAAGCTAACGAGGGAAAGCAATAAGCATCTTGAAGTTTCCTGTGAGCCCACATTAACTATGCGCTGGCTGATGCCTAGGCTGGCCAGTTTTTTCCAGCTTACGGGTATTGATGTTCGACTATCAACAGCAGGAGGGCCTGTGGATTTATGTGAAACAGGATTATCTTTAGCCATCCGGCGTGATGACTTCGATATTAGCCCAGAATATACGACACACAACTTAGTCAATGAGTGGGTTGGCCCTGTTTTTTCCCCTGAATATTGGAACAAAGCTCAGCACAACTTAGATGATATCGTTTTGCTTCATAGTGAAACGAGACCTTCTGCATGGTCAGATTGGTCATCACGTTCAACACATGCCTTTAATATCAATAAGTCTAAATCCTTTGAGCATTTTTATTTCTGCTTACAGGCGGCAGTTGACGGTTTAGGGGCTGCTATAGGGTCATATCCTCTGATAATCGATGACTTGAAAAACGGGAGGCTGGTGGCTCCATTTGGATTAACTCAATCTGGACATCGTTATGTACTGCTCAGCCACACAGAAAGACTAGGAAGCAATGAATTGGAGTTTTTAAACTGGTTAGAAAAGACAATGTCCTTATGCCAGCCTGAAACTCTTAGTTCGTAATTGTGTGGAACACTGAATTTGGCCCTATAGCAAGAAGTGTAGACTTTATGTCATGGCAATTAAAGATCGCTACAAATACAAAGCTGCTAAGTGATACTTTGTTCTGAGTTTAGTCTGAGTCGATTTTAAGAATGAAACATTAAAAACTAATAGATATGTGACTGTTTATGCACATTGCGTTGCATAAGTTGAGTTTTGCATGAATCTGTTACGATAATTCGCAAAACACATCGTTTAAGCGCTATAACTCACGAAAACTGCACTTTAATGATAATTAAAATGCAAATGCTTTTCGGGAGTCACATACTTGTGTCGTTGATCACTTCTGTGACATTGTAAGTGTGTACTACATTAGGTTCACTGGTGTCTAGTATAATAGTGGTGATTCATATTATTGAAATGACGCACATTGTGTCTTGATGAGGATATTGATGAGTATCGTTGAAGAGAGTCTAAAAGATGCAAAGAAAAATCTACGGAAAGGACTTCCGTATTGGACTGATGTATTTACTCGACCATTAAACTCAGAATTTGAGAAATTGTTGAGGCAGGATGGCTTTCATATTTTTCATATTTGCTTTTGGATAGAAGGTGAGGATGTTTACTCTCCGATCTCGATCGATGTTGATAGACTAAGAGAAGTCGCAAAAAATCGAGTTGAATTGAGAGATAGTGGTGTGCAAAAGGCACTTTGGCCTGTTATCTAACTTAAATTAAGACGTGAAAATATGGTTCAGTCTGCAAGCCGATACTGCTATTTGCTAGTAACTCACCCCATGATGAGCGCCCTGTAAGCGATAAAACTGTGGTGCATTTCCCTAACTGTACGATACCAGATAGACTTAGGTTTGATTGACTTAGCGAGCTAGAAACATAGCCAATTAGACTTGTTCAATCCGCTAACAGCAAAGCAAGCGCTAATGCTAATGCTAATGCTTACGCTCGATCACATTAACCAACGCTATGGCAGTGATACTCTGTTTATTGCGGCTCAAGGCATAGAGCATAAATGGGCAATGCGGAGGGACTTATTGACGCCTCAATATACGACTAAGTGGCGAAGCGTACCGCGCATAAAGTGCTAATGAGGTTTTGCTCCATTCCAAGCTAGCGCATTTATGTATCACACTTTACTGATGGGAATTTGACCTACTTTATTCTAACCAATGTATTGTCTAGTAAAATGGGGACTTACCAAACTGTCAAAGAGTTATCTTGTGCTTAAAGAGTCGAGTCCACCGTCTGTAATGGAACGAGAACATCACTTTCCAGATATTAAGTCGGACGATTATGAACCAGAGATTGCTCAGATCAAAGTAGTGATGTGAGTCAAGGATTAACTAATGGGAAGTTTTGCAGACATAAATATTAACCGCCAAGAGCTTCTATCTTGGAAAAACAACTATGATGAGTGGTTTTTCACTAAGCAAGATAGGGTGCGGGAAGTTCACGATGATGAAGAGCTGCAAGATTTCATTGGGTATAAGATTGATGCAAAAACTCTGAAGCGCCGTTTACAGCTGGCAGGTTACGATTTGAGTTCTGCTGAACAGGATTTCAATGAAGTTAAAAGCTCTTGGATCATGGAAATGAAAGAGACCTTAGAGTTATGCAAAAGCAATCAAAATAGCATCTATGTTGATGTTGACCAGATACTAGCTGATTTAAAAATTGTTGAGAGTCATAGTTTTCAAGATTGGCTACAAACACTTCCCAAAACATTTGATAAGTCGAGTGTGGATTTAGATACCGATTGCTTTAATCCCAAAGTTGACATTGATGGTGAGCCACTACTGTCATTCATGCTATCTGCATTTCATAGTGTTTATGATGAACATCAGGGGTTCGCAGGTACCACATTCCCATGTAAGTATGCTGAAACTTATGCCGTGGTTCTTTTAGAGCATTGCGATGACGAAGCAGAGTGTGTGCTTGATATCACTGATATAGTTAACGGTGGATCGGTTACCGATTTTGACGATATTGCAGAGGTTCAGGCAGGAGAAACAAAGTTTCATCAGAACTTTTGTGCTTCATTGAATGAGCTAGCAGTTCTAAACGAATCAACGGAAAATGCAACACTACAAAGAATGGTGTTTGCCAGTGTGATTACTGCGATGGAAGCGTATCTGTCTGACACAATGAAAAGCCATGTGTTGAACCGAAGTGCAGTTCAACGTCGATTTGTTGAATCACATCAGGTTTTCAAAGAAAAGCTAGCTAAGAAAGACGTGTTTGCGTTTTTAGACACACTTGATAAGACGCTAAATGCGGAAATCGATAAAATCTCATTCCATAATATTGATACAGTAAAAGATCTGTACAAAGAAGTTTTGGCTTGTGACTTCCCAGTGGCTAAATTGGGTCAACTAAGACCATCAGTTTTCATTAGACATGACATAGTGCATCGTAATGGCAAAAAGTCAGATGGGTTCTCTGTTGATGTATCTCAGAAAGACGTATTCGATCTAATTGAATTGGTTAAAAGTGTTATCAGAGACATTGACCAGCAAATTCTAGATGGATTATTGGTAGATTGGTAACCATATGAAAAATAAGCAATCATAACTGTGAAATATATGAATTCCTGTTCATCGAGAGTGTGTTCTATGGCATGATTGACCTGTTCATAGATACAGGAATTTTCAATGTCACAGCAGATCGTTAAATCGAGAATTAATTTACTGGGTAGTTGCAAAGGGGTTGTGCTCGGGAAGCAGTCTCTCAAGATTGTTTACAAGTCTCGTACTCAAAGAGTGAATTACTCGAAGATACTCGGTTTTTGTACGATTGAGCGTTCATTGCTTGGACATAAGTTGGAGATAACTACAGATAGTGGAGTCATTACTGTCAGTGGTCTTAGTCATCTAAAAGCAATCCCACAGTTCAACACTATCAATTTCACCATAAAGTCATTAATAGAGACGAAGATTAAAGACACTTACAGTAAGTTTTCAAAAGCTACTGTTGGTCAATATCTTCGAGAATCTAAAATCTCCGAAGTTCAGACCATCATTGAGCCAATGGTTTGCTTGTTTAACAAAAACAGTGAATCTTGGAGTTCGCACATATCGCAAGAACATTTCGATAGAATGAAAAAGTTGGCTGAACTCAGCCCTGTATCTAAGTCTGCTGAATCGCTAAGAGCTATTCATACCAGCAGAATACTTAAAGGTCGTGAATCTTTTTATGACTGCATTGAGAACAACCCACTAACACCAGAACAACGTTTGTCAGTTGTACAGCATGATGACTATAACATGGTGCTTGCAGCAGCGGGTACTGGCAAAACCTCAGTTATGGTCGCTAAAACAACAGATATCTTGGAACGTGGTCTAGCAAAACCTGATGAAGTGATGGTTTTAGCATATGGTCGTGAAGCAGCAAAAGAACTAAAAGCTCGCTCGAAAGAAAGGCTCAAGAAAGCAAATATCTCATATGACTTAGATAAGCAAATCTCAACATTCCACAGTCGTGGCTTTCAGATAATTGCAGAAGCTCAGAAAATGTCCGTCGAGGAGTTCAAAAAGCTCAGAATGAGTCGATTGAGAAAAGATGGCGCTCGTAAGGAGTTCATCAACAACTGGTTGGTGACGTTCATAGAAGACAGTGAGGATAATCTGAATGCATTTATTGAAACTGTTTACTATGCATATAACCCATTTTTGGCGGAGTCAGAAGAAGCTCATCAGGAAGCCCTAAAAGGTAAGAAATACATCACACTAAATGGTGTAGAAGTTAAAGGTTATCAAGAAGTTTTAATTGGTAACTGGCTGTTCAAAAACGGCGTTAACTACAAATATGAACCAAATTATGCAAACGAGATTGGTAAGGACATTGGCTTTACGTACCATCCTGATTTCCAAGTTAGAGATACGAACGTTTTCATCGAACACTTTGGTATCGACAAAGACGGCAATACTAGAGCTGGTATCAATAGGATTAAGTATAACCAACAGATTGATGAGAAGATTGCACTCCATGACGGTATGGGTACAAGGTTGGTTAAAACATTTCATTACAACTGGTGTGATGGTGAGCTTGAGTCAGAGCTAGAGAGACAACTTGTTGATTATGAAGTCGAGTTGAATCCTATTACGAAAGAACAAATTATTGCTGCTGTTACGCAACAGGATTTCATTAAGAACGCGGTTAATGAGCTAAGTGCTACTTTGGCTGCTGTTCGTTCAGAAGCTATTGACGGTTATGAAATACAAGCTCGTCTGGAAAAAACGGGGGTTCAAAACGCTAAAAGTCACATGTTGCTGATTGAGAGCTTACGTCAAGCATATGTTGCCGAGCTCAGAAGTAGAAACCAAATTGACTACGACGATATGATTCTATTAGCGACTGAGTATCTTCGTGATGGAATGTTCGAGCCTCAGTGGAAGTACATCTTAGTTGACGAATTCCAAGATATCTCTGTATCTCGTTGGAACTTCTTACTTGAATTACTCAAAGCCAAAGACAGTAGTCTAACGGTTGTTGGAGATGATTGGCAGGCAATCTATGCATTTACTGGTGGTAAGTTAGAGTACACGACTAGGTTTAAAGAAAAGCTAGGCAATCATGCTCTAACGATGCTGCAAAAGACATTCCGCTATAACAACAGTATTGCTGATACTGCTGGTGGATTTGTAATGAAGAATCCAGAGCAGTACAAAAAGGATATAGTTACTCATACTCAGGTTAATAGCTCTGAAGTCTATCTAATGGATAATCAAGATGATGAGAAAGATCCGTTACAAGCCACGTTGAATGTAGTTGAAAGAGCCATACTTGAAATCTACAAAGACGACCCACAAGCTTCTATTAGTATTTTGTCGAGATACAATAAGACGAAGAATGCTGCCAAGGAAAGATTTGGCAGACACCGTGGTTTTAACAATATGGATTTTTGGACATTGCATGGTTCCAAAGGTCTTGAAGCTGATTACTGCTTTATCTTGGATTTAAATCAGGGTTTTTTTGGATTTCCAACTGAAAGAAAAGAAAACGAAATTGTCAGCGCATTGATGCCTACCATTGATGTCTATCCGCATGCTGAAGAACGTCGCCTATTCTACGTAGCTATCACCCGCTCAAAAAAACGATGCTATCTCATAGCTGATCCTAAAGAGCCGTCAGAGTTTGTTCTAGAGCTTCTTAGACCTGAATATCAATTGAATATTGTGTCAGAGCACTTTACTCCAGAGAAGCTAGCTGCCAGAAAATGTCCTAAGTGTAAAACTGGATACATGAAACCGAAGTGGGGTGCATGGGGAGTGTATGAGTGCTCTACAGGTTTAGGCTGTCTCACTGAAGCAGTTGATTGTGATGATTGCGGCGGTATTGCTATCAAAAAGGACAACTACGGTGAGTGCATCAGCTGTAAATCCAGATTTCAGCTTTGTCCTAACTGCAAAGCCCCGAAAGTTGTGCGAGCAAATAGTAAAAATAAAAGACTCTTCGTGGCATGCAGCTCATTTCGTGGTGATGAAGCTAAGTCATGCAAGTTCATGGGCCCACTTAACCCAAGACTACAGCAGCGATTAAAAGAGAAAGATAGAGTTCCTTTTAACTAAACCTTATCCACAATAAGAAACTGATATGCCAAAAACTAAAGCGACCCCAACAAATAACTTGTTGGTAAAGAGAGCTGACATTGCTAGTTGGCACTTTGTAACTCAGAAGTGTCCATTACTTAGCTAGCTTTCGTGGCTAGCTTACATTGTCAGAGCGGCTACTTTATTCAGGCTCCTAGGTTCATCTGGTGATACAGATGGTTCACTCGTTAAGCGGTGAACATACGCCCCAAAGCTTATTAGCAGCGAGATTCTTCAGAGTCTTGTGAGCCCCCTCGTTGACCAAATTGTCGTAATGCTACAAAGTGACTACTTTAACGGCGGCGATTCAATCAATTAATCTGAACATACCTCTCAAATGGAAAAGATATGGTTACTATTTTCACTCAACAAGGCTGGAAAACATGCAGAACTCAGTAGGTAACATCGCAACCGACCGAACCTTGGGCTTGGTAAATATATGGCAGTTACTTAGAAAGCTGTACTGGGAAATGGAGATTTTGGCTGCTGTGCCTGAAAAATACTTCCCGCAAGAGAAAAGTAGTATATTTAATTTCAAAGATGCAAAAAGTTATGCTGCAATTAATGTTGCTTCAACCAATCTGTCTTTAATTGATTGGCTTTTCCATCGATTAGATAACGATGAATTATTAAAGCAAGCATTTAAAAATATTCATCCTCTTGTTACTTTAGACGGCATGAAACGATTTAGTGAATCACTTAGGAATGAAAAGCTTGAACTTCAAGTTTGCCATCAGATCTGCAATTCGAATAAGCATTATAAACTGCATGGAGGATTAGATGTGACTATTTCAGCAAAGACCATCGACCTTGTACGAGTGGACAATATTGACGAGACAAAGGTCCTTGATATCATAACCATGCATAATTTTTTTATCTGTAGACCATGTTCTCTTGGCGACGCTGAAAATAAACGCTTAACTCCAAATGAAGCGTTTTCCGAAACGCTTAAATGGTGGACTTTTTTGTTCAAAGCTATTTCAATACCAGACCAAATCATTTATTTTCCAGAGCTGGATGCATGGCAAAATCAGCTACCAAACATATAGAAATTCGATAGTTGAAACACTGACGTAATAGATATTGAATTGCCATTGCTATCGTAGTCACTTTTATATTTGACTAAGGTCGACTGTCTGTTTGTCGCTCATCGTTGCCATTAAAGCTAAATATTCTGTTGTGAAAAGCATAAGTAGGCTGTAGGTTGTTTAAAGATTGCACCTTAAATGTTAATTTTCTGGTCGATATATCCGATATTACTGAGAAGTCTATCTAATAATTTTTAGGGAACATGATGTCGAGGATGGAATGAAGAATGATAGAGATAGGGTCGACTGATTTTTTGCTTAAAGTGCCGAGCCTCTCTGAGAGGGAGTTCGAGTTATATTCCTCTAGGCTATTTGATCAATGGGAAGCTAATCTGGAAAAATCGCTTTTGCTAACCGATTATTCCATTTCTCTAGAAATCGAAGAGGGGTCGATTAGCGGTAAGGCAAAGATTGCAGCTTTAGCTGGTGCTATATATATGGGTGTGGCAAATTACGGTGGATTCGTATCAGGTTTACAAATAATACGAAGTCAAATTTCCTATGTAAATAACGCCTTGGTTGAAAGTGCCAAACAGCCGTTCGAGTGTAGTAAAAAGAACGTAACTGTGAGAAATCGAGGCGGGGCTATTTCACGATTACAGTCTCTATTTCACAAAGTGCAAAAAGGCACTTTGACAGCAGATGAAGCAATGCAGCAAGCCATAGAGATATTCGGTAATGAAACCAATAATATTCCTGGTTTTCTAGAAGATTTAAAGAGGGAGTTTGAAAATGCGCCCAAATATCCCGAGCAACTTAGTCTAATCGATGGCGAGAATGATGAGTTTGAGGTGGATGTTAAGTCATCCGCCAAAGTGCCTCCCAAAAAACGAGCTCCCCAACCGGTTCCTGTGTCTCAGCAATTTAAAATTGAAATATGGAGAGAATCAAAAAAGGGTAAAAAGCGTGTCAAAGTTACCAAAAAATAAAACTAAAAGCCCATTACGATTCAACATCGTGAGGCTAACCCTGACATGTCAAGATTGACTAAATTTTAGTATTGATACAAAGTGGCTACATAAATAGTTGGATAATTGCGCATGCTTTTTGGGGCACGATTGAAGCGTTAGCGTCGCAGGTGAAGCGAGCTTGCAGGCAGCCACCGCCAGCCCGCTTCAAGTGAGGAACAAACATTCCCAATGTTGGCGGAATGCGGAGAGTTCATATACAAGGAAGTCAAATAGCCCATCATCATGCGCACCTTCTACGCAATCTGTCACTCACAAAACAAGCCACGGCAACGGTAAACCGCACCGTTGCGTTATGATCGTTTGCCATCAAAGGAAAATCGATGTCATCTTTAGATTTTGAGACAGAGAAACAAAGGTTTCGTGATTACTACAATGAGCACCACGGTTTGCTAGATGGTGCAAAAATCTCGTTTATCACGCTAGTTAATTCTCTAATAAGAAGCGCTAGCGATATTGCCTTATCAAAAATTGAAGGTCGAGTTAAAGACCGAGATGAGTGTGTAAAGAAATTTAGCCGGAAGTACAGAACGATTTTAGAAACTGAAGGCCGCGAATATCAAATCATTGATCACATATCAGACCTTATTGGTGTTCGGGTGGTTTGTTTATATGAAGATGATATAGAGAAAATCAAAGACCTTCTATACGCGCATTTTGAAGTTATTGATATTACTGACAAGATTGCACAGATCGAAAGTACGGAAAACTCCTTCGGATACAAAGGGCTTCATTTGGATTTGAAGCTGAATGAACAAAGAAAAGCACTCCCTGAATACTCTAAATTCAATGATTTTTGCTTTGAGGTTCAAATTCGAACCATCATTCAAGACTCATGGAGTGTGCTAGATCATAAGATCAAGTACAAAAAATCTATACCCAACAAGTTAAAACGGAGAATTAATTCTCTTGCTGCATTGTTTGAGGTGGCGGACCGTGAATTTCGCGAGATTCGGATTGCAACGGAAGAGAGTATAAATGCCGAGGATTTGACGCCGGAACAAATTTCCCAAGAATCGGATCAAATTGAGGCTGGTCAAGTTGAACAAAAATATAAAGCACACATCCTTAATGCGTTTAGTTTTCTAAAGATAGCTAACCACTTTTTCAATGGATTCGAATTTGAACCCCATAAGGTAGACGGTTTTACGGAAGAGATTGTATCGCTAAAGCCGGGGATATCTCGCGGAAAATTCAATTTCTATATGCGAGAGAATATAGCTACCCTTAAGAAATATAAATCTTTCTTCGAAAAAGAGTTTCCAACTGATACTTTGAATCCATATACCATGATCAGGCACTGCTTATATTTGGGCGATAAAGAACTATTCGCAAAACTATTGACCAACCAAGCAACAGAAACCTTTGAGAAGTGGTTGGCAGCAAATGGCTAACAAGGCGCTCTGTGGCAAATTTTAATCCGAATCTGACGAGTTAGAGTTAAGGCTTTAACTCGAAAATGTCCAAAAGCGAGTTACTTACTATTCAGTCATGCTATCGTGTTTTCTCTACTGATTAAGAGTGAAATATTAAAGACTGATAGATATGTGACTATTTATGCATGTTGTGATGCATAAACTGAGTTTGAGACAAGTTTGTAACGATAATGCACAAAACACATCGATTAAGCGCTAAAACACTCGAAAATTGCACTTTAATACATATTAAAGTGCATTTTTTACCGTTTAACATAATTGCTATGTATTGGTAAAATGAGCCTGTTACTGTAAATTATTTATACATTACTTACAGACAGAGTAGTGCAGCTTAAATTTTTACTGAAAAATTTAAATTTATGACTTTATATTGAATGATTATTTCATAAGCATTTGAACGAATCTATACTCGCTCATTCCCGTAGCCTCAGAATGGCTGATGCATGATTAATAATGAAATTCTTAATCATGATAAATCTGTCTTTCATTAAAGCTTTATGCGCAATTAATAAATGTAATGCAACAAAATTAATTGGCTATTATAAGTTAAAAATAATAAAAGCCCGCACCCCAATAGAGTCGATTGCGAAAATAAATAATATTGTAAAAATACATAAGCTCTACTAAAAAGATGCCCCCTACGTTTGGGTGGGCTAAGTTTTTAGTCGTCGTATATTAGCACCTTTTTTCTATTTTACCCAACTAAAATGTGTCTAGGAAGTTAGTGGTGATTCAATGGTGGCTAAACAAAAACTTATAATGAAAATTACAAATGATAACCACATTAATTTTTCATGTTTCAAGTTTTTTATTGACTCGTCCAGTTCTTTAATGTTTCTAGAAAGCAACAAGTTTTTATTTTTAAATAAGAAATAAAAAAATACAGCTCCTGAAAATAAAGTTGCGCTAAGGAATTTATCACTGCTTGAAAGATATATTCCCAAGATGAGTGTTATGCATATAAATGAAATAATGATAAAGTTGACTGTTTTAATTTTCATATTATACCTAAAATTAACAACATTACTTGCGCCACAGGATGTCAGTGGCGCACATAAAATTGATTATTTACTGCCTAATAATTGTCTAGAAATTACAGTTCCTACCCCCCATCCTGCACCAAATGCAAAGCCTAAACAACCGCCAATGATCCCTCCTCGTGTTGCGCCGATTGAACTTCCTGTCATTACGGCTCCACTAACCGTTCCCGCCGCAGCCCCCCAATTAAAACCAGTTAATGCATCACCACCATTAATCTGCTCAATCTCATTCATTGTTAATTCTTGCATAATGATTTCCTTCCATTACAATTTCATAGTTATGTTTGCTAAGTCGGTCTAACCGCTTAGCGGCTTTCCAAAGGCTCGGTTTCCGGCAAAAGTTACCGAGCCTTTGTTTTAACCTGCTAAATGAAGATGTTAATCGGCATCTAACAGTCTAAAAAATCCTAGGCCCTATATTAAGTCCTACTTAAGATGCTGACTGGACTTGTAGAATTAGTCATTGGACTTTGCTTACCTTAGATGCATCCTTACCAATTAAAACAATTCTAGTTGTCTACTTAACGATTCCCTGTCTATGTATAAAGCAATTTGAAGTGAATGTTAATTCATATTTATAAATTTTAATTTAATGTTGGCTTTAGTTTTTACTTATAAATATACGACTTTTGAATCCGTAGATATTTTATATTGCGCCATTCCATCTACATTATCTATACTCACGGTGCCAAAGTATCTAGAATCATAACTATCGAATTTATTATCCCCTAAAAGATAAATTTCGCCATTTTTAATCAATATGTTTTCTTTATGAAGACACTCAGAAATTGGCTTTGGATTTTTATAAAATGTAATTTCATTAATGTAGACTTCAAAATCACAAACAAAAACAGCATCACCAGGAATAGCTGCAATTCTTTTTCCAACAGTAATAAAACTTGAGTCATCAGGTGATGGAATATTTTTCACTCTGACTATTTTATTTCTTTCAATATTCTTCCCTGTTTTATACATGATATAATCGGAGATGTTTATAGTGGGTGACATAGATGAACTTATAACACCAATCACTACATATCCTAATATAATTGCAGAGAAATTCTTAATAAAATAAAACCATATAAAAAATATTGCTAAAAAAGATGGTAGAATAAAAAAAATCTTTTCTCCTGAAAAATAACACAAAAAAACAATAAACAAAAAAGATGTAAGAGGAAGTGATTTAATATAAAAATCCATCAATTCAAAACTCGATGGCAATTGAAATAATCTAATTAATATAGTGTTTAAAGCAAAGTAGAAAGCCAATAACACTATAGTTGATGATTTTTTATACATTACTATAAGCCTATATAATATTCAGTCCCAATATTTTTGCGTAGAAATTATAAAAAATCGTATTTAAACCCGCCTTGTTTAAGGCGGGTTAATAAATAATATTCTAGTCTATTCTATCGCAAGTCGGAAAAAAATCAGTCCCACCTGTTTGATAGCCATATCCAGCTCCCATATTATGATCGCTTATAACGTTAAGGTAAGCATGCCAAACTGCACCGCCGCTAACCTCTAATAGCTGAGCAGTTGTTAGAGTTTCGATTTTTTTGTTTTCTTCAGAATTAATTTGCATAATGATTTCCTTTCATTAGAATTTTAACGTTATGTTTGCTAAGTCGGTTTATCCTTATTAGCGGCTTTCCAAAGGCTCGGTTTCCGGCAAAAGTTACCTGGCCTTTGTTTTAACCTGCTAAATGACTATGTCAATGTCATCTAACAGTCTAAAATGCTTGTCTTTTCTATCTTAAGTCATTCTCTGGGCATTACGATGCCGGCTGGGCTTGCTGTAATTCTTCTGCACTCATCATTTTCCCTTGGTGCATTAAGACCACTCTATCTGCCTGTTTAATAGTTTCTGGTCTATGGGCAATGATGATGCGAGTCATGCTCAGTGCTTTTATCTGCTCACTGATTTTTGCTTCATTCATAATGTCCAGATGACTTGTTGCTTCATCCATAAACAAAATCGAGGGAGACTGATATAAGGCTCTCGCAAGCAATAAGCGCTGCACTTGCCCACCGGAAAATTGGTTACCCATATCGCCCACTAAACTGTTATATCCCATTGGCATACGTGCAATATCCATATCTATCGCTGCATGCTGCGCGCATTGTTGCATCTTCACGTAATTAGGCTCTGGGTCAAAAAAAGTAAGATTGTCAGCAATTGAGCCTGATAGCAGGGTATCGTCCTGCATAACGGCTGCGATTTGTTGCCTATACTGGGTTAAGCCAATATGGTTTATATCTTGTCCATCAAGCAAAACACGTCCATTCGTTGGTATTAACAAGCCCAGCATTAACTTCACTAAGGTGGTCTTGCCGCAGCCAGAAGCCCCTACAATAGCTACCGATTCACCGGCCTGAATATCAAGGCTAAGGTTACTAATCACTTCAGGTTCATTCATTCCGTAACTAAAGCTGACATTCTCTAAACTTAAGCGTCCTTTAACGATGTTGAGCTGTGTAAAACTCTCTTGATGCGCCTCTTGTTCATGAAGAGCGATATCAGAAATACGGTCAAGGTGTAATCGCAACATACGAAACATAATTAACTGTTCAATTAAGCTTGCCACTCGATCAGTCATTTGATTTTTGTAAGCAATAAAGGCTAATACCATGCCGATGGTGAGGCCACCGCTCATGACAATCATTGCCGCCAAGTAAATCACAATGATATTTTCAATACCGAACAACAGTTTATTCATCGCATCGAAGCTGATTTTTAGCCTACCTAAACGAATATCTGCGTTAATGACTTCACTGTAACGATTTTGCCAAATACCTTGTCTCGCACTTTCACAGGTAAACAACTTAATTGTTTGAATGCCCCTGATATTTTCTAAAAAATTACTTTGCTCCTTAGCTTGAGCTTGAATCGACTCTTCGGTGGCTCTATGCAATGGGCGATATAATGCAAAACGCATCAAGGTGTATAATGCCACAGCAGCTATAACGACAAGTGTCAGTTTTACGCTGTAAATAAGCATCATTACCAAAACCGCAATTGACATCACACCATCAACAACCGTTTCAACTAGACCCGTCGTTAGCCGTTCTCGCACTTGTGCCAGCGAGCCAAAACGAGACACTAAATCACCAATATGACGCTTTTCAAAATAGCTCATGGGTAAGCGCAGGAGGTGGCGCAGTAAATTTACCCCCATTTGCATATTCAGTAGACTCGATACTCTCAACACTAACCAGCTACGCACACTGGTGGTAAATACATTAATGGCCACCAGTAGGCTAAACCCAATTGCCAGTACAATAAGCAAAGGCTGGTCTTGGCTTACTAATACCTCATCAACCACCCATTGCATGTAATAAGGTGTGACTAAAGCAAATACTTGTAGCAGTACTGACAGCACAAATAGCGTAACTAATGCAGCATTTACACCGCTGATTTTGGTCCACAATTGGCTTAAGCGCATTTGTTGGCGCTCATCTTGCTTTACAAATGCCTTCGTCGGTGTCAGTTCAAGCGCAATGCCCGTAAAATGCTTGGCAAACTCTTGTAGCGATAAAGTGCGCTTGCCAACAGCGGGATCATTTACGCTGATGTTCTTCTTGGTTACACCTGTCAGTACAACAAAGTGGTTCATATCCCAGTGAAGGACACAAGGTAAAGCTAATTTACCTATTTCTTCAAGCGGACATTTCAGCGCTCGGCTTGAAAGGCCAATGGAATCACCTAGCGCAATTAACTGCTGTAAATTCATCCCTTTTAAATTAGCGGTGAAGCGCTTGCGTAACGCCCCCATGTCTAACTTGTGACCGTTGAAGCTTGCTATCATCGCCATACAGGCAAGGCCGCATTCAGCCATTTCAGCTTGTAAAATAAGTGGCACACGCTTATTGCCAGAGAACTCAAGTAAGTCAACGGGACTATTGCTCTCGCTTGCCATCAAGGCGGCATGTTTGTCAGTTGCAATTGTCATTAACTCACCCTTCCACGCAGGCTGTAAATTGGGTCAAGTAGCCAATCGAGCAACGTGCGCCTGTCCAGAACGATGTCAGCCTCTAAGAGCATGCCGCTTTTAAGGGGGAATGCTTCACCATAAGCCTGCATATCTTGCGCGGATAAGGTTGTCCTTATGCGGTAAACAGGCTCTAATAACTTAACGGGTAAATCGGCTTCGCCATCGAGTAGTAGCGCTTTATCTACGCGCAATACTTCACTGTGCAGAAAACCAAACCGTTGATAAGGAAATGCATCAAAGCGCAATCTAGCCTCATCACCCTGTTTAACAAACCCCGCACTTCTTGTTGGTAGTAATAACTCTGCTACCAATGAAGAGCCCTTTGGGATAATGCTCATTAATGGACGATTACTTGCAATAAACTCGCCCTCAACAACACTTACTGCCGCCACAGTACCTGATTCTTGAGCGATTATAACAAATTTGTAACTATTCTCCGCTTCATTTAATTGTCTTTGAATATCAGATTGGCGCTTATGAACATCTGACTGTTTTAAATTAAATTGGAACGGTAAGCTCACTAATTCAGAGTGAGTTTGATTTAACTCGCGGTCAATCGATATTTTGTTCGACTCTAAGTTTTCTACTTCTTGCTTTACTTCAATTAATTTTGATAATTGAAGCTGATAATCAAGCTCTGATAAATAACCATCTTTGTAGAGCTTGTCGTGTTGTGTTTTCTGTGCAACTTGTATGTTTAATTTTTCTGCTAACAACTGTTTTTGTCTAGATAATACCTTCATCGACTCTGATAAGTCAGACAACCTTTTTTCTAGCCTAAGAGTCTCGGCTGCATTCAGCTCTATGTTGTTATCTAATTCTTGATTTAAAATACTTTGCTGTTGTTTTAACTCACTTATCAGTGTTTCGCTTAACTCAAAACCAGATGCCATGCTGCTTCTTATTATGACGGTGACTAATGGGTCGCCTGCATTGACATCACTACCTTCCTTTACGTGCAAGATATCCACATTGCCACTGCGATTAGCGTAGGTTTTTATCACACCCTTGTCAGGCACTAAATATCCGCGAACCGTTTCCTTGCGAGCGTAATGTGAAAAATATAAAAATAAAATAATCGCAGTAACTATTAATAATATAGATAGGGATACGGTATATATAGAAAGAGGTTGAGCTAAAGATATATCTCCATAAAGCCGTTGTTTTTGTTCGTCTACAACCTGCTGACGAAATAGATTTGACATAAGTTCCCTTTAACATTGCATCATTTTGGCTTGAATAATTAGCAGTTGCAATGGTAATGGTGTTACCTGTTGCTTATTTGAAACACATTAGTTTCAAATGTATCAAATTGAAATAATACTTTAGTGCCAATTCTTTTTATGACTTAAATTTATTGATATCCAATAATAAAGAAATGTATTTCGCGGCCATGTTGTTTTTTATTGTGATCAAGTTGTTTTTTATTTGATTTTATTTTGTTTTGTTGCGGTTATTGTTTTTTTGATTTTTATTTTATCATTTAATTGTGTTTTCGTTGGTGGCTTCTGCTTTGTGTTGTGGCACATTGAATCTGGCCCTTTAGTAAGAAGCTTAGACTTTACTCATCTCAATTTAGGAACTCTACAAATTCAAAGCTGTTAAGCGATACTTTGTTCTGAGTTCAGTCTGAGTTGATTTTAAGAGTGAAACATTAAAATTTGATGGGTATGTGACTATTTATGCATATTATGCTGCATAAACTGAGTTTGAGAGAAGTTTGTCACGATAATGCGCAAAGTACGTCGATTAAACGCTAAAACACTCAGAAATTGCACTTTAACTTCTATTAAAGTGCAGATGTCGTTGTTCGTCTCACAAACTCGATATATTCGTCTTAAAGCTGCTTAGTGTTGCGATTTTATGAGTATAAAAGTCATCTAGTAAAGTAGTGGCGATTCAATGTTAAAAGCAATCAGTCTGCGGGAGCGCGGAGCATTGCTTGTAGTGGCACACTGAGTTTCATCACATACTACGTATTGGAAAGCAGAAACTGGCAATAACTCCAACTTCGTCTAAAATATATTCATTACAAATAAGCTTAAACTTTGCTAAGGACTGGCAATGCATTACAGCCCCACCTCAAACCTAGTTCTGCTCAATACGTTTGCTACTTGTATTTCCTTGACTTCATGTACAACAGTACAAGTACTTGAGTCAGGATCAATTACAAGTGAGCGTTATTTTGGAATTCCTTTGATAACAGTCAATGCTGGTAGTGATTCCTTAGCTGCGGTAAGACTTCATGGATTCGGCTTCATGGTATCCGATTCCATTATTTCCCTCGGTTATTTGGACGAGTTTTCAATAAAAAAGGAGTTAAATGATGATCATTGCTCAATGATAATTCTAGTAGAAAATCAAACTGAATCTTTGTCTCTTTTAAAGGAAATTGAAAGCAATAAAGACCTATATATCAACATTTGCGCTGTAAAAACAAATCTAAGCCAAGGAAATGTCAATGATTAAATTCACATCGCTTTACATTGCAATTTTTTCTTTTTTGTTTGGATGTTCTGCATTGGAACAAGCCCCATTGGTTTACACTTCAAAACAAGTTGTTGGGATTGATGTCTCTGCTCCAACAACAGAATCTTCAGGAGTCACTGTAAGTGTCGGTTACAAGAACGTCGACGCAGCTTATGTTCCAGTTGCTGTATCTAAGGAGCAACAAATAGAAGGTCCCCATATAACTGAAATAAAAGAGGTGTATGCGACATATGGACGGGGTGAGCAACAGGATTCAGACCAAAAAACAGACCAACTTCAAGCTGAAAAAGTTAAAAAGCTATATGATGCAATAGCTGCTCAAAAAAACGCAGAGTTAGCTTATTCCAATGCTACGACATTAGTTCAACAACTTGTAACAGCACAAACGTATATAGAATCATTCAATAAATCGTTTGGTGTTGATATTTCACCAGAGGAATCCACTGCTACTCTCAATAGCATCAATGAGGTGTATGTGAAATTAAACAAAAAAAAATTGTCTTCACTTCCCGCTGCAACAAAAATAGACGACATATCAGTTGAACTTCAGGATGCTAAACAAAAAGAAGAAAATGCAAAGATTACATTGGACAACGCACAGAAAATAACAAGTGATGCTCAAAAACAGCTAGCAAAGGCTTTGTTTGTTAACCAGCGGGATGCATTATCAGTTTTCGGGAGTTTTGATAATAAGACTACCGTGGATCAAACCACCCAAATAACTTTCGGTAAACTTTTCTCAACAGGTGTTGCTGCTCAAAATTTAAGTAAAGCAATTGAGCGTTCTACTTTACGGTCCAGTTGTGTAGCAGCTTTAGTTGGAGTGACTGACGAACATTTACGAAAAATTTTACTAAAAGAATGTACCAATTCTTCAGAATAATTTTTCGATTGTATTAATGTACCATAGCGATCATAAAGCAACCTTTGTAGTACTAAGAAAGCGAGTTAAGTTATAATTTCAGCCATTAACCTCTTTAGGGCTCCACCATTTACGTAACAATCCATTAGTTCAAGTGGCTCTTGATAGTGGTTCCATGACTAATGGGCTGAGGCTAACTGTCTCAGGTATGCCGTTAATTCAGAGGGGCTTTCGGTCGCCAATACCACTTCGCTATCTTCACCTGTGTAGATTTCTGGGTCAGTTTCTGTACCTTCATTGATTGCCGTCATCACAAGGTAGCGTTCTTGCCCGAGTTCGCGGCTATCAGGTTCTTCATAGTCGACCCAAAGGACAAGGTACTGAGAACCTGCTTTAAAGGTAAAGCTTGGGCTGACGTCATTGTGCCAACTCTTATCTTTCAACCAAGGGAAATCAGTGAGGTTAAAGCCTAAATTAAAGTCTTCACCAAACTCGCGTTTATAGTGTGTCATTTCAAGCTCCTGAGTTTTATGTCGGTATCCTATCATTTGAAGCCATCTAATGGCGAGGGTATGGCAGGACAATGGCTTGTTGATATTGCCAGTCTCTTATTTACAGAAAGGTATTCATTTCAAAGGTAATCTTTGGACTGGAAGTGGTAGGCATTGCTGCGCTTTACCTGCAATGCCCACCTGATTGGTTATTGTTATTTAGAGACGTTTCTTATTAACCTAACATGCATGTTAACGACTGAATAATTCCAACTCCCGTATCCATGTGCAAAATTAATGTTCCATGCATATCCAATATTGATAACATTGCCGCTTGCAGTAGATGTCCAGAATGGTGCGGCGGGAGTTTGTGGAAACGCAGCTTGTGCAATAACTGGACTGTCAAAATCACCCTCACATACCCCATCGCCAACCTTCCAATATCTTGGTTTGCCTGATGAGCAGTAAGTGAGTAAATTCAGCTCATCTTTTGTCGGTAAGCGCCAATCGGAGTAATTACCATCTGAGTATGACATTGCGTTTGCAACTGCCCAAGTGAAGCTGCTTGCCTTACCTTGGCAACTCTTGTTTTGCCATGTTTGCCCGATACTGCAACGCATCCACATCTGATTGGACAACAAGTCTGTAATGGTGCCATCGCCATTATCAAGATAACGCGTAGCAAGCGAACCATCACCAGTTGGGGTAAATGTAGCGTTGATTTGGCAGCCCGATGTCACTGTGCCTGTGGTGTACTCATTGTTATTGAGCGTGCCATTACAGCCTGTGATGGATTCAATTTGATAGCCGATGTCCGTTGAGAGGTTAAAGTTGGCGTGGGTGTTGTAACTGACATCAATACTCTCGGGACTGATTTGGCCTCCAGTTGTTGCTTGCGTGGTGATTTTATACGTACTGAGTTTGAAAGATACGGTGACAGCGCACTGGACATTTATAACTGCTGTTTTATAGTTGTTTTGGGTTAATGCGCCACCACAACCACTGATATCATCGATTTGATAACCGGTATCGGGTGTCACTGTGAAGGTAGTTGCATGACCGGATTCAACCATGTTGATTGCTGGGCTTATTTTTCCGCCAAGGCTTGCCGTCGCTGGGATGCTGTAGACGGTTGGGGTGACTTGTCCGTTGTCATCGTTGTTGTCACCTTCCGAGCCGCCACAGCCAGCGAGTAATGTTGCTGCGACTATGCTCAAAAGTAGTGGATTTGCCTTTGATGGCGGTGTCTTTATCGACGTTATGGCGAGTTTGATGCTTGCGTGAATGCACTTATTCATAGGTGTTCCCTGTTATGTTGTCCTGATTAAAGCAGGCTGTTGGTCTTGATGATTACTTCGTTACTTGATTGAGGAGGATGTTTTCTGGTGTGAATATTTCGCCGATAGCCTTGTTGAGTGAGTTACTGTAGATGTCATCTAGGGCATAGTTGGCGGTGATATACGGGGTGTACTCTTTACCTTCTCCCAATGACAGTTGCCACTTTGCTGTATTCACTTCAAAGGTATCGTCGAGATTGATGAGAAACTGAATCGTCAATGATGCGCGTGTGACCTGAGAGATAAAGGTTTTATCTACTTTTCCAGTTACCGCTTCAGAGGCTTTTTGACCCACTTGCTTGAAGTGTTTCAGCTTCATATTGCAGGTATATACCACTGTGGTAATGCCATTGCTGGCTTCTTGCTCTACCCAAGCCGTGTTGGCGCAAGGCGTCCATTTATCAAACGCCTGACCTATGTTGGTTTGCTTGTAGTCTTCGAGGAACCCCTCTTTTACATAGAGAATATTTAATGGTTCACCGAAACGAATGCCGAGAATGATTAAGACGATAAGGAACGCAACAAACGTAACAACCGCAGAGGATATGATACCTATCCAGCCCGTCATCCACTTTGGCATCCAAGGCCATATAGTTTCACCAAGCTTGTAATAACGGTAATAGTCATAATTAGCCGTAAGACCAAAGACAATAGAATTGATGATAAAAGGAAGCTTGCTCAGGTTCTTGTCAGTAATGAGTGATGCAACTGCTATGATTATCAGGTTCAGCAGCATTAGCATGAGAAACAGATAAATGCCTTTCTTCCACATGCCCTTAGCGAAGTAGTACCCCGAGCCAAACACAAAAGCGAGCGCATTCATGTTAACCACATTCTGCCCCTTTAATTGCTCCTTTTTAGGCCTTGAGGTATGTGCAGGACTTTTTGCTGAAGCAAAATAGCCCAACTTGTCAGCTTGTCTTAGGTCAAATTCAGCAAACACCTTTTGCCAGCTTTTACTTAAATCATCATAGGACTTCACTGTAGGCTTGGTGGCCGCAGACGGCTTAGCTTCAATCGATGGCTTCGCTACTTGTTGTGGTGTTACAGGTGTTGTGGCTACAGGGGCCGCAGTTGTGGCTTGAGTTGCTACTGGCTTGATGTGGGTAATGATACCCACAGCGTTCAACTTGGCTTTTAGTGCGTTAGCTTCACTTTCGCTCAGAGCTTTCTTAATGCATATCGGATTACCCGAGAACAGTAGGTGTGCTTTTTCCTCGGGGACTGTCAAAAACTTTGCCAGTGCCTGACTCAGCTTATGGCGGTCTTTTCCTTCTGCTATCTCACCTTTAAAAATGACGTTGTAGGAGTTCATTATTTTTCCTTGTGATACGTGAAGAGCAATCGGCTTTGCTAGACATGCAGAACTCAGGTTTGCTCAAGGACTTAAATGAGGACTATATGCACTAAATGCGGATTATAATCCGTGGTTAGTTGGTAAGCAAATTCCCATAGTGGTTGCCTTGTGACGAAGGAGACACTATGAAAACATTAGCGACTGAATTTGGTCATGCGATGCGTAAAATGAGAAAGCTCAGAGGCTTATCTCAAGATGAATTGGCGTTACGTGCAGAGATTGACCGCAGTTATATCGGCCGTATAGAACGAGCGGAGGCGAACATCACGCTCGATATGTTATATAAGATTGCAGAGGTGCTCGACTGTGAGCCACATGAGTTGCTACCGAGTCGAACATCACTAAAAAGTCAGACGTTGCCTAAAGCTTAAATACAGCCTCGCTGTTTGTAGTTGAGGTGCCACTCTTTAAAGAGTGCCGAACGCTTGGTGTCAATTATTCTCTTCCGAGTGATGCTTTTCTCTTTTGCTACGGGGCCACCCTTACCAAGGTCAACACCTGATAGCTCTTTGCTGTACATCTTTGGTGTCACATGGCTGTAGTGCTGTTCAATCATGGCAATGCTGGTGCCACATTGTTTAGCCAACACTTCCATGCTGACGTTGCCTGACATCAGTTGCCACGTAATGTAGGTATGGCGTAATGAGTAAAGTGTTCTAACGCCATGCGGAGATGACTTTAAACCTGCTTCGGATATGGCCTTTTCAAAAGCTTTACCCAGTTCATTGGTGGTTGAACCATCAGCTAAGCGAAACAGCTTGTCAGAAGGCTTTCTGTTCGGGAATCGGTCACGCAATGCATTAACACTGGAAAAGATTTCATCGCGACATATCACCTCCCTTGTGCCTGTGTGCTTAACCGTTTTACCTTTGGTAACCGTAATAGAAAAAACAACATCGTGTTCCTTGGACTCCATTTGAATATCACCCCACGTAAGATGTTCCATCTCAGTCCCAGGTCGAATACCTGTATAGACCGCAAACTCCATGTAATCGATGAGCAGCTCACGAATTTGGCGGGTTTTCTCCTTACGGCTATTTTGCTCAAGTGCTAATACGGCATCGAATGCCTTTTCATATTCTTCATGTGAAAAATGCGCTCGCCGTTGTGAGCCCGCCCCTTTAGTCGACAATGATGGCACTTGGGCTGCCAGCATCCACTTCTGGTTAACGGCTTCTTTGAACACTAACTGCATAGCAGCATTGTGGTTCAGTAGCGTCGACTTTGCTGGCTCACGGCCGAATTGCTCTATTCGCCATTTATCAAATTCACGTAGCTTATCGCTGTCGATAGAGGTGATGTAAATGCGTTCGAAAAAGGGGATGTGATACTTGCGAAGTACCTGCATATAAGTCGTGTACTTCTCGATATCCTTACCATTGTCGATAGACTGTTGCATAGCCTTAATGGCTTTATCTGCCACATCACGAAAACGTTTGGAGCTAACAAAAAGGCCACGTTCAGCCATGAACTCGAATTCCATTTGTAGGCGGTGAGCCATGGCTATGGCTTTCTCTTTTTCCTTTTGTTTAGTCGCTTTGGCAATCCACTTGCCAGCAACTTTAATCCGCGCGTACCAACGTTCGCTATTGTCTTGCAGGTAGACGTATAATTCGTCTGAGATATCGTGTCGTTCGAGTTGTTTGCTCATGGTCAGAGTCTGATGTGGGTTTTGCAAAGAATTTGCAAAGTGCGATAATGATGCCGTAACTTACTGAAAAATAAAAGTGGTTTTAAGCACTATCTTTTCAAAATCCCCCGCCCTTAAAAGCGTGCCAGTTCGAGTCTGGCCACTGGTACCAAATCCTTCTGATGAAGGAACTAAAACCGACCTAGAGTCGGTTTTTTTGTGCCTGAAATTTGGTTTTCGAACGGTGCTCTAGGTTGAACTAGTGGGATTCGGCGATATCCATTTGCGTCATAGTCACGCCTTTGATTTGTGCATAAATCGCTTTGCCATGAGTGAGTTGCAGTTCGTCGCAGGCCCAAGGGGTGATGTTGGCCCAAAGTTCATCGCGGCCTAGGGCGATTTTTAATTGGATTTGCTCGCCGTTATCGCTGGGGTATAACTCTTTAATTTCTCCCTTTAGCAGGTTACGGATACTTGAGCCTTTGGGGATCTCAGTGCAAACCGAGACATGATTTGCCTGAATACGCACTTTGAGTTTCTTCGCCGTTTCAGCCAGATAGCCACTTACCCACAAATAGTTTCCATCATCCATCACGAGTCGCGTCATGGGGTAGTCGGGATGTCTGTCGGCGACCTTTGCACTGAGGAGTGAGCTGAGTTCCTGCAATGGCACCCAAGGCCGCATCTGCTCGCTATTCCACACTTCACTTAAGGCGCCTTGGGCAATCAATTTCCCCTGATGCAGCACCAGCATATAATCCGCCAGTTGTAAGATCTCATCTAGGCTGTGGCTCACATACACTATCGGCAGTTTTAGTTCCTGCGATAAGGTTTGCAAGTAGGGTAGTAACTCGCGTTTACGGGGTAAATCGAGCGATGCCAACGGCTCATCCATCAACAGCATATCGGGCGATGTCAGCAGGGCACGGCCAATGGCAACCCGTTGTTTTTCACCGCCCGATAGCGTGCTGGGATAGCGACTGAGGAGTTTTTCAATTCCCAGTAACTGCACAATTCTATCGAACAAGACTGGGTTAGCTTTACGCACACCATAGTTGAGATTGCCCTTTACGCTATAGTGCGGGAACAGTCGTGCTTCTTGAAATACATAGCCAATTTGGCGCTTCTCTGGGGGAAGGTTCACTTTGCCTTGTTGATAAAGCAGTTTGTCGCCGAGGCGGATTTCACCGCTATCTGGGGTCGAAAGCCCGCCAAGTAGGTTCACGAGCGAGGTCTTACCCGCACCCGAGCGGCCAAAAACGGCTGTCACGCCTTGCAATGGCAATTGGGTATCGACTTTCAGTTGCAACTGTCCGAACCGTTTTTCAATATTGATCCTTAGCATACGCTTGCTGTCCTCTGCAGGGCTTTTTTACTCAGCCATTGGGAGGCGAGTAAAGATGCTAGTGCGATCACTATCGAGATAATGCACAGACGCATGGCCTGATATTCTGCCCCAGGGGTTTCAATAAAAGAGTACATAGCGAGCGGAATTGTACGAGTTTCACCGGGAATATTAGAAACGAAGGTAATGGTCGAACCAAATTCCCCTAGGCTGCGAGCAAAGGCGATAATTATGCCTGACACTATCCCTGGAGAGGTGAGCGGCAGTGTGATGGTGAGAAATACCCGCCATCGACTGCTACCTAAAGTGCGTGCGGCCTGCTCGAGTCGAATATCAACAGTTTCAAAGGATTGGCGTATGGCTCTGACCATCAGTGGGAATGACACTATCGCCGCCGCGAGGGCCGCACCGCGCCAACTAAAGCTAAAACTGATGCCAAACCAATTAAATAACCACTGGCCGATAAAACCTTGGCGGCCCATGCTGATCAGCAAGAGGTAACCCACTACCACGGGCGGTAACACCAGTGGTAGATGGAGCACACTGTCAAATATAGCCTTGCCAGGAAACTCGACCCTTGCCAGCAACCAAGCGCATAAAATACCCAAGGGTAAACTGGCGATAACGGCAACGGATGACACCTTTATACTGAGTAGCAGTGCGGCAATTTCATAGTCGCTTAAAAGAGAGCCACTTAGCATAGAGCCGCTTAAAAATGAGCCGCTTAACAAAGAACCACTCAGCACCCTAATTCACTCCAAAGCCATATTTCTCAAACACATTTTTTGCGCTTGGGCCCTGCAGATACTCATTGAACGCTTTGGCGCTTGCGGTCGATTCTTGTTTGACTAAGGCGACAGGGTATTCAATTGGGCTGTAACTCGTTTCTGGGAAGGTGCCAACGATTTTGATCTTTTGAGCGACTTTCGCATCGGTTGAATACACTATGCCAAGCGGCGCTTCACCCTGTTCAACCAAAGCGAGGGCGGCACGGACATTGTTAGCACGGGCGAGTAAGGGCTCAGCGGCTTGCCATAGCTTGAGGTTTTCGAGGGCTTGCTTGGCATATTGTCCAGCGGGTACATGATCTGGGTCGCCAACAGCCATACGACTGCCTTTTAATGCGGCTTTAATATCCCAATCGCCATTGAGCACGACTTCTGTGATGGGACTATTTTTCTCGGCAATCAAGACTAAGGTATTTTTTAACAAGGTTTTTCGGCTGCTAACATCGACCGCTTTAGCATCGACCAGATAATCCATCCACTTTTGATTCGCCGAGACAAACAGATCGGCGGGCGCACCATTGGCCACTTGTTTTGCCAGTGTTGAAGAAGAGGCGAAGGAGAATATCACCTTAGTATTGTGTTCTTTTTCATATTGCTGGCCGATTTCGTTAAGGGCATTGGTGAGCGATGCCGCTGCAAAAACAGTCACTTGCTCATTGTCTGCCGCAAAAATTGGGCTAGATGTCAGTACGATTGTGAATAATGAAGCCGTGGTAAAACGCAGTAATTGCTTAAGGTGAATGGATTTCATTGTGTTCCTCCGTGATAAAAAGTGATCGTTATATATCAATCTATATATCGATCATTCAAGCCCTAAGCAATCAATTAGTGATCTGTGTGCGGTTTCTTGCGGATTAATGGCATTCATCCGCTGAAATATCTCGGCAATCTTATTGGTATCCTCAAGACGATGAAGGACAATAGGACTCAAGTCAGACTTGGGTGCTGGATAGACGATGGATTTACATGCATTACTTACGCTTTCCCTCGGGGATAAGCCCTTCGCCAATCCTAGGCGGATAAGCCTGCTTGAGCAGGTTGCCAACACAGGCTCGATTAGCCAAGGCGCCAAGCTTGCGGGGATCAGTTATAAAGCGGCGTGGGACGCGATCAATGAGATGAACACCGCCATGCCCGAACCCGTAGTGTGTAGCGAAAAGGGCGGCAAAGGCGGTGGCGGCGCTAAACTCACCGAATTTGGCGAACGGTTGCTTAAGGTGTATTCCATCACCTCCCAAGTACAAGAAATGGCTTTGGCTGCCTTGCTCGATGAATCCGTCGATATGCACAGTTTATTGGATGTGATGGCGCATTTCTCCCTCAACACCAGCGCCCGCAATCAGTTAACGGGTCGTATCAATAGCATTGATTCATTTGGATTAAATGACAAAATCAGCGTGACCTTAGCGGGCGGACAACAGATTCAGATTTCAGTGACCCATTCGAGCCGCGAACGCTTGCAGTTAGCCCTGGATAAATCTGTGTTGTTACTGTTTAAAGCCCCCGCTGTACTGGCGACGACTTATGCCTGTGAAGTGGATGGGCAAAATTGCTTAAGCGGTTGTTTGCTGAGCGTGACTGAACTTGGCGATAAGGCCGAATTAGCCATAGATATTGATGGCAAAGACATCATCTATTCAGTGATGCCACTCACCCAAATGCAGAGTTTGGCTGTCGGCGAATCATGTTTCGCCTGTTTTGATGCCACGCAGGTGATCCTCGCCAGCATGAATTAGTCGAATTGAATAATTAATTCGATTAATCATTGGGTTATTCACTGGGGATGGCCAGTAACTTGGCGTTATTGTTGTCGAATGGGATCGTTCGTTTTTGTATTTAAATCAAGAGTTGACTCAAAGGGGGAGCAACAGCAATCCTTTCTTGGATCTCCTTTGCCAAACAACGTCCATGTTTAACTGTCAGTTCACCATCTCAGGCTCTCGTTCGTAACACTGCTACACAGCACGGTCGCTTATCTATTCATCAACATTGATAGCTTCACTAACTTAACTCATTTAGGACGGCACATCGATAGCCTTGTTGGTGTAACAGGCATTTTTGTGGGTAGGGTTATACGGAGAAATGCAGTAATTACAGCGGCACTTCCAAGCAAACACGGTGAAGAAACTGAATGTGTTATCGATAGTCAGGATGGGGCAAAGAACTGTTACGGCGACGGCATGACTATTCCATATCAGCAGATGACGCGCTTTGTGCTGTGAAGAAACAGGCTGAACTCTCATTAATTCATGACTGTTGGGGTTATGAATTATTAGGGGATCCTACTGTGCTCTGCTCTGAAGAATCCCCTGATGATTTACATATAAATCATTAGATTGGAGTGAACTTACACCTTGAAGTGTGATCTGATGGAAGTGCGAACAAACATCAATCACAGGGCTTCAA
>NZ_JAHKRD010000030.1:0-16845 GCF_019345615.1 Shewanella sp. NKUCC01_JLK
ATCCATCAGGGCCAGAGGAATCCCTCAATAAGAGGCCGAATATATGGGTGCAATGAACTCTTCTCAAAATTGATATCGAATGTCTTGCAAACCGGATGGGTCCATATATGTATTCCTGTGGCATGGCTTCATCAGCGGCGTTTGCATTGATGCTTAAACCCATAACGCTGAATATTAACGCCGCAGAAAACGCGATATTCATCAGTGTAACTTGGCTGAAGACAGCTAATTTGCTTCCCTTGAGTCGTGAGGCGAATGGCATCTTTATCCCTTACTCCAAATGTCTCTGCTGAGACTAAAGGCCAAGAATACCATAAGTGCCTCAGACTAAAACCTAAGGTGATTTACACTGCGCCTGACTAAGCGGTTAATAATAGGTTTGAGTAAATCGCCAAGGCTACTGACATAAAGATGACACCAATAACCGCATCGATAACCGGTGTTAGTCGCTGCAATTTAAGTTGCACCTGCGCCTTTGACAACATTACCGCTAAAAAGCCAAACCATGCCAATGACAAAGACAACAACAAAATAGCGGAAGCGATTTTAGTGCTCGTTGTAACACTTGGAGTAATCAAGGCCGAAAACAGGGTTAAGAAAAACACTAATGCTTTTGGATTCAATAGATTGGTATAAAGCCCAGTCAAAAAACCTTGCCTGCGCGACATAGCGCCACCTAAGCCACCAGCAACAGACACCACGCCTTCAACGTCACCAGCGCTAATAACAGCATCATCATTTGTCCCTGCATGGACTCTGGCACTCATTTTACGTTTAGCGAGTATCGCAAGACCGGCACGCAGGGCACCAAACCCCATCCAAGCGAGGTAAGAAGCGCCCACAATTTGCACTAAGAGATACAGAGTGTGCGAACTCTTAATGAGTAGACTCACACCGGTCAGACTCAAAATCGTATGAGCTAAAATGGCTATTGAAATCCCCACAGCGGCGGCAACCGCAGTGCTTCTGGACTGCTGAGTCGCAATCTTCACCATAATGGCAAAATCGGGTCCGGGACTGATTAAAGCAACGGCATGGATTACAGCCAAGGTGAGTAATAAAGATAAATCCATAGATATGCGGCTCCGCAAAAAAGGTTAATAACGATAACTGAGGCAGCCAGTATGGCAATTTGTCGCAGCGCTGAATTGTAATAAATTGCACTATTCAGTGTTTTTAAAACCAGCGGCGTCGAAAGACGGGGAAATTAGAGCATACGCCGCTGAAATTGCACTGGCGATAATAGGAATGCCTGCTTAAAAGCTTTGTTTAAATGACTTTGATCGAAAAATCCGAACTGCTGCGCCACATCTGCCACTAAAGCGCCATGACTTAAGGACTTTTTCGCCAGCTCTAAACGCACACGCTTGAGATAAGCATGGGGAGTCATCCCTGTTGCCTGTTTAAATTGCCGTAAAAACTGAAACTTACTTAAATTCACTTCATTGGCTAAGGTTTCAAGTTGAGTATTATGCCAAGGCTCATCGTGAATTCGCTGTTTCACTAAGCTCACCTGCAACTTAGATAACCCCTGCTGTTGATTCGGTTTAGATATACAAGATGAAATACCGCTCGGGTAACGCTCCAGCAGCAGATGAATAAAATTCAGTAAGTGGGACTCTCCCGCAAGCGCACTGCATTGGCCTTGAATTAATAGATCGTGTAGTTGAATAAAATATTGATAAAGCGTCGGGTCATCCACCATAGGCGCGCTGAAAAAGTGCTCCTTCAAACCCAGTTCTTGACTGACTTCATTCATGTATTCCACAGGAATCGACATCACTTTCACCCGATAACCGTCGGCATCGCGGCTCTGACCATCGTGGGTTTCGTCGGGATTTAAGGTCGATAAACTATGCTGACCAAGCTGATAACTGCTGCCCTTATTCACAAACTGCTGCGCACCTTGAGTGACTACGCCTAAGTGATAATCCAGATGCACATGTTTATCAAAACTGAAATGCGTAAATTCCGCCTGACTCAGTTCTATGCCTGATAAGCTAGGATGACGCCAATAATTAATGTTTTCAATGGGTGTTGCAGTACTCATAACTCGCGGCGATTACCTATAACATCAGCTGTAAAACAGGGGGGAAACTCAGATCGACTAGTCCTCATTCTAGCCTCCATTGCCAGCGCGGGAATAGTAAATTATTGCAGCCACATAGTTTGAAGCGATTTGTGCTTAGATTAGTGCTTAAATGAGTGCAGCAGAAAAAAAGCGCCCAACTATCTGGACGCTTAATGAGATACATTTTTGCTCGGATACATTTTTGCTCGGCGACATACGTAATAACCTTCGATATCGCCTTAACCGATGAATACCACTAGAAATGATAACTCACGCTGACTCTCACCATTCGTGGCTCAACAGGATGATAATGCTGATCTTCAACCCCTTCGGCTGCTTCGCCGGGCAAACGAGAGGCATAAAAATAATCTATGTCGTGATCTTTACTATCAAACACGTTTAGCAGCTCAAGCTTAGTGTCGAAGCGGCGGAACTCGTATCCTAATGCGAGGTTAACTAATGTGGTCGCATCAGCCTTGTGGTCATTAAAGCTGTCGAGCACCCGCTCGCCAAGGTGCCGCACGCGTACACTCGAATACAGGCCATCGCCGTCGGGTCGATAGGTGATGCCCGCACTGGCAACAAAGGGAACTGCGCCATCGATATACTTGCCCTCTTCAAATTCATTTTCAGTAAATCTGGCGTTAGTCCACGCTAATTCCATATCGATACTGATTGCCTCATTCAGCCAATAATAAGCCGTTAATTCAGCACCATAACGTTCAGATGCACGACTCGGCTCAGTGTTACCCGCATCGCCCACAAATACTAATTCTGAATCTAGTTGCAGATACCAGACCGCAGCAGAGAAATTAATAAAGTCTCTGTCATAGTATTTCACCCCAAATTCGCCGCCATTGGAGCGCACGAGCAGATCGACTTTTTCGACCTCATCGCCACTCACTGGGTCAACCTTAATCGTCGCACCGCGGGCATCGTTCGAATGTAGCCCTTGGCCTGCATTAACATATAACTCAAGATTATCGCTCCACAAATAAGAAGCGCCGGCTTTGAGGCTGAACATACCATCGGACGCATCGCCACTGTTAAGCGGATTATCACTGTCGACCTGCACATCAAAATAATCGTAACGCAGCCCAAGATTAAAACGCCATTGCTCAGCTGGCAGCCACTCAACTTTGCCAAAGATGCCACTCGATAACTCTTGCACTTCATCAAGCCTTACCGTATTCAGCCGTTGTCGCGCCTGAGTGTTATACAAACCCACTGCGCCAATATCGTCATAACGCACATCGCCGCCCACACTGTAATTCAGTTGAGTGCCACCAAGTGAAGTTTGCCAATCACGCTTAAGATCGCCGCCCCAAATCGTGCGTTCATCGACTTGTTCAAACTCATCACCATTGATGGGATCGTTTAAGAAATAGGTAAAATTAGAGAATAAATTCATAGTCGAGCGAATGGCGTAGACATTTCCCTGCCAATCACCCGCATCGTAATTAGCTGAAACGCTATAACGGTTAGATTCACCGCCGACGTCTTTATCTAAAGATCCATAAAAATCAATTAATCCAGAATCCACCGCACGGGCGGGGATCTGATCCGCCGAATTCCAGCTGTTGTCGTAGGCCATCATAGTGACGCTTAAGTCCCCCTCACCCAGCCGAGTTAAATAACGCCCGACGACACTGATCTTACTCACATCCTCATCAATATCCGTCCACGGGCCATCATAGGTTTGTGCCTCACCACCCCAAATAAAACGCCCCATGTCAGTGTTTAACTCCTGAGTCGCCACGAGTCGCTGGTAGCCATATTCACCCAACGTCACCCCAACTTGGTTATGGGGGAGTTGATCAGCCAGCAGTAATTGCGCAGCACCCGCGCCAGAAAAATCGGCCACCTCAGGATAATAAGCGCCTTTGGCATAACGGATCTCGCCTATAAGTTCAGGGATCAAAAAGTTAAGATCCGTATAACCCTGACCATGCCCATGGGTTCGCATATTCACAGGCATACCATCGACTCGAGTATTAAAGTCTGTGCCATGATCCAAATTAAAGCCGCGTAAGAAATACTGATTCGCTTTACCCGAACCACTGTGCTGAGTGACTATCATCCCAGGAACAAATTCGAGGATTTCGCCGGTTCGTAATAGGGGTCGACTCTCAATTTCTGCCGCACCGACTATCCCCTCAGATGCCGAAGTACTATGGCCTAAGGTGTTAATTTGCCTGCCGCGCACCTCAAGGCGTTCGATATTGTCCGTTGCCGCCTCTGCCACTACAGCACTCGATAAACAACAAAGAGGTAATAACCACGTCATTGATAACCAAAGCTTTGATAACCGCATTCCTGATAATCCCAGTTCCGATTTCATCCTTTCTTTCCTACTACAGGTGATAGACGGCAGGGATTTAACGCCTTATTTACAAACAAAAAACCGATCAAGCTCAAACTCTGATGAATAAAAAACCAGCAAAATACAGGCAAATATCATTTCTATGTGCCGTATCGCACATTTTTAAACCCAAAAGGACAAAATGTCCGCCAGCAGATCACATTTCAACCGTGTGTTAGTGCGAAATCATGGTAATAAAATAATCTTGCTTGAATAAAAATGAACCCATTTATCAGGCTAGCTATACTCTAAATAACTCAACACTTTTAGAGACACGCTATGCAACGATGGAGCAATATGCACATTTGGAGTGTGTGGGTAGGCCTTTTCTTTTGTGTCTCGGTTCATGCAACCAGCAAATCAACAGCAGAAACCACAGCGATGATTGCTGATAAACCTATCATTACGATGGCGTTTTATGAGGACCCCAAACATAACTTCTACTTTAAATGGGCTGAACTGATTTACGCCCAAGCCTTTGAACGCTTAGGATATGACTTCTCCTATCAAGTGGTTCCCGCAGCCCGCGCCAGTATGATGGCGGACTCAGGTAAAGTGGATGGTGAGCCGGGGCGTGTATCTCATTATGGCGAAAAGTTTACCAACCTCATTCGAATTGAAGAACCGGTTATCGATACCCATTTAATTGCCTTCGCGCACAATCCCGAAATCAAAATACCTAACTGGCAAGCACTGCAAAAGAGTCGATACAAGATCGAATACTATCGAGGCGTGTTCCTCGCAGAACAAAAGCTAAAGGGACTCATTCCTAAGGAGCGTCTGACTGAATCTTCATCCCCTGCGAGCTCCTTTCGTAAAATGCTCCGCGACCGAATCGATATCTATATTGATACGGAGGCAAGCTCATTGGATCTATTACAAACGCCTGAGTTTCAAGGCAGCAAAATAATCGCGATTGCCACCCTAGAAGAACTCACCAGCTATGGTTACTTAAATAAACGTCACGCGGCACTCGCCGTTAATCTTGCTCGGGAGCTCAAACAGATGAAGCAAGAAGGTATATTTGACACCTACAAACAACAGGCTCAAGAATCGCTTAATAATGAAATGAATCATGGCGATACCCCAGAATAAATCAGCATCGAATGTAAATGTAGTGGCTTACTTTTCTCCACAGAAGATGGCACAAATATAAAAAGCCTGTTCAATCATGCTGATCAGGCCATGTATTCGATAAAAAAGTGAATAAAACTCACCTACAAAACCTAGGTTAAACCTTACTTATTTGCTTGCGAGTTTACGCCAACGCACCCCATCGCGAATCACTTCATAGCCAGGGAACATAGCGGCAATCACTAGAGTATAACTTAGCCAATGTTCTAACTGTAATAACGTAAATTCCCCATTTAATTCAGCTCCTTGGTTTTGTACTTGGCTTTGTAATAGTGGCGAACTAAAGGCCAGAAAGACTAAGAACAAGGCATAAGCAAGATTGATCCCCATATTCGCCAGTAACAATTCAGTAGTCCACACTCGGCGGCGTAGTTGCCAGAGACTATTCCCCATAGACAGCAAAATAATAGGGCTAAACCATTGCAACAATTGCTGAGCACTGGCGCTGAAAATCACTGTCCGCGCGGCTAATTGCTCGCTACTCATCCACACAGAACACCAGATCACAAGTAAGAGAAAAAGATATGTCGCCAGATCGGTAAACACATCGCTTAAACTAATATGCTGCCAACCGGGCCCAACCTTAGGCAAATTCTGCGGCTGCCATTTTTGGCAATTGCTGCCAGATAGGGGTTTCCCCTGAGCCGAGAAACTCCAAAAGGCCAACAGGATAGCGGTAAAGGCAAGACAGGCATCGCCGATAAAACCTTTGGCAATATGGTGGATAAATCCTAATAGATCCCCCTCTGCAGAGCCCAACCATTGAGTCGTGCCGCCCACAACCTGCAGCACAAACAAGACCCCAAGCACAGTGAAAAGTGTATGTTTAAAAAGCGGAATATCCTCAGAGGCAATAATAGGCACTGCCGGAACAAATTGCTGCGCGACCTTACAGGGATGACCCATTTGCTTTAATACCGCGACAATTTGCGCTTCAGTCAATTCACCTTGTTCAGATAGGGCATCCAATTGGTCGCAGATATTAGCTTTTAATTCACGGCCTATTTCCTGACGTTTGTTCTCGGGCAATTCTCGCTGCACCGCGGCGATATAGCGATCGACTAATTCCATATCAAATCTCCTCTGCACTCTCGTCTGAGCTTTTCATATCTGAGCCATTAGTGTCAGCGCTTTGCTCCAGTAAAAAAGCCAAGGCGCCATTAAGTTGCTGCCATTCATCGGTAAGTTGACTGAGCAACTCAGCCCCCAATGACGACAATTGGTAATAACGACGCTCACGCCCTTCGGCCTGTCGCCACTCACTATCCAACAATCCTTGATCGGCTAGGCGGCGCACTAAGGGATACAGAGTCCCTTCGTCAATATCGATACCGCCTTCCTGCAACTGTTTGCGGAGCGAATAACCGTAGTGGGCTTGTTTTAATAATCCCAGTACCGCCAACACTAATACCCCACGGCGCAACTCGAGTCGCATTTTGACTAGCTGTGAACTTGTCATTGTCGAATTCCTATCCTTAACACTGTGTCACACACACTGTGCGCCACACAGCAAATACTATGTAGCACACAGTAAGATTGCAAGTTTTTACGCACATTTTTTGATCACTTTGTTTGTTACTAATGCAATCTATTGTTTGTATTGAATTTACAAAAATGCCAACCGTTTCTGCTAAGTGCTCACATTTCCCCACCGCCATACACTCAATGCGAATGAGTCACACATAAGCAAATTCAAGATAAAAAATTGCAAAACTTCCTTTGCTTGAGTAACTTAGCATCCAACATTGAATAGCCGATTCGTCAACCTAAGTACGGTTTGCTCCTTAAAAAAGATAAATCGGAGCGACTCAAGTAAGTATTGATATTCAATAACTAAAAATATTAAGCGGTTAAATTAAGGACATAGAAAATGCTCATGGATAGAGGCGTACTGGTACGCTGGAACGATGAAAAGGGATTTGGCTTTATTCAGCCTGAAAAAAACGCAGCCCAAGATGTGTTTATTCACATTTCAGTGCTGAAAAAGATGGCGAGAAAACCCATAGTGGGCGACAGCATTCTGTATCAAACGGAAGTGCAAAATGACGGCAAAAGAAAAGCGGTTATCGCCTCGATTGAAGGCGTCGCAGTCGTTGCAGCGAGTGCAACAACACGCTCCCACTCTCATATCCAATCACGCAATGAAAACTTCAATAACAAAAACAAAGCGCATTACCATAGCCCACGAAAATCGTCCTTTAATACAATAATCCCGCTGCTAATAATCGTGGCCATCGTTATCTTTGGCTTTAAACAATACCAAGAATTCAATGAAGCTCCTGCAATCGATGAAGTACCTGTCCTCACGAATGAAGACATTCAGCCAATGCCCATGTATGAAACTAAAGCGCGAACACAAGCAACGGCAACACCAAGTTTCCAATGTGAAACAGGTAAAACCCATTGCAGCCACATGAGTTCCTGTGCTGAGGCGACTTTCTACATCCAACATTGCCCCAATACTCAAATGGATGGTGACGATGATGGCATTCCCTGCGAGCGCCAGTGGTGCAGTTAGCGATGCAACATATGTAAAGTCACGCGTATAACCTTAAGCCTGAGTAGGTAGCAGGTAGTGAAATGATAAATAATCTAAAACAATGGCGAGATAGCCTGACAGGCATACAGCAAATCGGAGTGATTGCTGCCAGTATCGGGCTTCTCATGCTTGGCTTATTCTACCTTGGTCAATTTATCGGTAGTAGCGTGGTAAAAATGGGCTGGCTTTAACCCTAGAAATACGCAAACTAGCCCATGAATTCATACCCATAACAACTTCAAAATGGCAACGCATGCACACCGATATCATCACGCAAATTGACTCACCTGAGATGCTTGAGTCCATGTTAACCGAGCATGCGGCGGTGCTGTTGTTATTTGGCGCGCCAAACTGCGGTGTATGTCAAACGCTCAAACCGAGAATTGCTGAGATGTTGGCGCAAGAGTTCCCGCAGATGCGGATGGCCTATATTGATTGCCAAGCCCAAGCTGAGATAGCGGCGAGCCGCAATGTATTTGCCTTGCCTGTGGTGGAATGTGTGTTTTATGGCAAAACCTTTGGACGTTTTTCCAAGGTATTTTCGTTCGCGGATATTCGAGGGGCGCTTGCCCGCCCCTACGCTTTAACTGTGGCGGAATAATTCAAATTAAACACTGATATTATTTATTTACCAAGGGTCTAAACCCAGCGTAATGCACTGACTTATCGAGCTTAACCTGTACTGCTGGCGTGCTTATAAGACGCGTTGAACCAGGTGCAGCTTTAGCTTTACCGCTGCAACCGCAGCCGTCACCTGTAGAATGACAACATCCACCCTTGGCTGCATGTTTGAGTGAAGCGCGACCTTGGGATGCATCCGTCAACCTAAGATTAAGATCCGCCGTTTGTGCAAGCAAAGTCGCCACTGTTTGACTCGCACTACCTTTGCTCACACTAATCCCCGCATCGAGCAACTTTCCTAACATGCGCTCACCGATATTCTGCACAAGTACAATGTCGGTACCTTGTTGGATAATCAGCTCTAATAAGGCTTTTTTGGCACTACAGTCACCTTCAATTGCCGGGTTATCGACCAGTTTGATTCGTTGAAACTGTTCATTATAAAAGCCAATTTGTAGGGCTTTCGTAAAGTGACTGGCGAGGCGTTCGCGGCTCATCGGCATGGCAATAATCATGATAAATCCTTGTCTGTTTGGGTTGGCAGCCTCAAGGCTTGGCCTTGAGTGATAGCCGTCGCCACCTTTTTACGGGCATTGGCGAGAAGGTATCCAAAGGTTTGCCGAGAGATCCCCATCAAGGCCGCGGCTTCGATCTGGCTTAATCTTTTGACGTCACCCAGTTCGAGGGCCTCAAACTCATCGGCCTCTAATTGAATATGAGTTAATTTAACCGCAGGGATCCCATTAGGCTTAAATAGGCTACAGGGCACACAGCTCGATAATTGACGGCATTTTTTGGGTCTTGGCATATATGTGTTTATCTTTAAGTCGTCTTATATGTCTTGAAATCGTGTTTTAGGTCTTGGTGCACATCTTGTTTACAGCGCACGACACTAAGGCTCATCTAGGGCTCATCTCGCTAAGGGAGTCCATCGTTCTGGATTCTCAAGCGTGATAACTGACTTGATGAATATGTTCAGTGGATGAACCATAAAACTGTCACCACGAGTTTCTGGCCTAGGCCAGAAACTATTATTCGCGCCAACGACATTCAAAACTGTAAGACGGCTCACAGTTACCTATATCAAGCATGACTAATTAACAGAACTGCTGTCTGACGAATGGGGGATTAAACACTAGGGCGATACCCTCATTATCGATATGTGGCGCATCTCAGTTTTCACTGGAATACGAAAATCTTTCGCACCACAGGTATATTGCCATTGAGCGTGACTAACACACTCAATGGCTAGCGCCCTGTAAAGTCAATTTTAACCTGCGTTGGAGTGCCGAGGGATAATGACAAACTCTGCAAACAAGTAAGCAGCCGTTAAGCTGCTGTGATAGGTGGCATTTACTGATTTAAACGGGTTAAATCCTCAGACTCACAGTAGTTCACCTGTACCGAATAGCCGTCATCTTGCTTGATAAAATCGACAAAGTTTTTAATCGCAGGTAAGGCATCTTCCCTATGGTGCGACACGTACAGCAATTGGCTCAGATGATGCTCGGCTATCATCTCCAGCGCCCGCATCACTAAGGTGCGATTGATGAAATCTAAGCCCTGATACGGCTCATCTAAAATCAGCAACAGTGGCTGTTTAATCAAGGCGCGACCTATTAGTAATAACCGCTGCTGACCATAATCGAGCTTCTTAAAGCTGGTGCTCGCCAGCCCTGTCATGTGCAAAATCGCCAACCATTCCTTCGCCAAATCTAGCTGAGGTTTAGTGGGTTTATGGTACAAGCCAATAGAGTCAAAAAAGCCCGAAAGCAGCACATCTAATGCCGAGCAACTGACGCGATATTGCAAGTGTAGCGCCGACGATACTATGCCAATCCGTTGTTTAATCTGCCAAATACTCTCGCCGCTTCCGCGAGGTCGGCCAAAGAGCGTGATGTCATTGCTATAGCATTGGGGATGGTCGCCTAAAATCAGCCCCAGCAAAGTGCTTTTACCGCAGCCATTTGGGCCACGAACTTGCCAATGTTGCCCCGCCTCGATGCGCCAATTCACGCCGCTGAAAATCAGCCCACTGACATATTCCACTTTGCCATTTTTAATCTCGACCAAAGGATCAAACGCCTCGGCGTTGTGCCTTTGCCGCTCCATTAAGGCCAAGAGTTCATCGCTACGTTGCGCCGATAACGCATTCAACTGCGCCATCACAGGATGATTGTGCCATTGCTCAATCGACATCGACGGGCTGAGTTTGTGCACACTCTGCCCCGATTTGAGCATCTCACCATTAAACAGCGCCACATGGCTGATACACGGCGGCAATTCTTCTTGGCGCGAGGTGATGATCAGCAACTGGCTATGCTCGGCCACTTCACTCAGCAGCTCAGATAAGCTCGCCTGATGTTCAGCATCGAGCCCAGCATAAGGGTCATCTAAAATCAGCAATTGCGGTAACATTGCCAGTGCACGTGCCAGCATGACTCTGCGCGTTTCGCCCGTCGATAACTGCCGAAAACCGCGCCGACGCAGAGGCTCAAGCCCAACCTTTTGTAATAATGCTGGGAGTTGCTTGGCATCTTGGCAGCATTCCAACACTAAGGATTCGACACTCGAACCGTAATCCAACTCGTCTTTTTCTAACTCGCGATCCAGCAACGCTTGCTGCAGTCCAAGTGACACCCAGCCGATACGTTGCGGCAAGCCAGTAATCGTCCCTTCATCGGGCAGAATATCACCCGTTAATATTCGCCCGAGCAAGGAACCACAATAGCTATCGGTCGCGAAAATCGCCCAGTGTTCTGCAGGGTGCAGTTGCCACTCATCGACGATTAACACCTCATTATCACGCCCGTATCGTAACTGTTTAACCACAATACTTTTGTCTTGGTTCGCGACAACATCAAGCATAACCACAGTTCCTTTCTATTTTTAAGGGATGATAAAAGCCAGCGATTACCCAATCGCATTGCTCCATGATATCTAAGGCAATAATATCTAGAGCCACAATATCCAATGCAACGGCTCACGATGCACGACAGTCGCTCAGGTTTTATCGGCAGATTTTGGGGAATACGTCACCAGAGTAAAGCTTATTGGGAATAAAATCTAATGCGCTTAATGGCATAGGTAAAGCGTGGCAACATCCAACGGGTACAGCATGTGTGAGGCAACCACTCTGGCAGAACTGTGATAAAATCGGCACCTGTTTAACTTTCATATCAACAAGGTAATGCAATGAATCCCATTATTGCCATCTTAAAAGAACACAACGTCAGTGACGCTAAAATTCAAGAACTGTTTCAAACATTAACCGAAAATCCATTAATGGCGATGGGTACGCTCGGTCAATTAGGCATCCCAGCCGAAAAACTACAACAACTGCTGGGGCTAGTGATGCAGAAACCGGCTTTGATCAAAGAAGCCGTGCTCGAACTCGGTTTGGATTTCTCAAAAGTAGAAGCCGCAAAAGCCCAACTGCAAAAATAAGCGCAGACTGTTCAAGTTTGTAGCCATCATGCGCTAGGGGAATGCGCGTAACTCAGTTCCCCTAGCGAATGTTAAAACCACTAAACCTCACAGCCATTGACGCTCAAAATGATTAATACCAAGTGAGCTAACTGTTTTGCGCCTGCCACTCCTCAATCGCCTCTTTCGCCGCTCGAAAAGCTTCAATCCCCGCTGGCATACCGCAGTAAACGGTGCAATGCAGTAAGACTTCTTGGATCTCTTCAACCGAGCAGCCATTGTTTAGCGCACCCCGCACATGGCCCTTTAACTCAATCGGCGCCTTTAATGCCGCCAGCGTCGCAATAGTAATCAAACTGCGCGTTTGCCTTGAAATGGCATCACGCACCCAAACCTCACCCCAGCAATTGGCCGTAACTAAATCTTGCAGCGGTTGCGTAAAATCGGTCGCACTATTGAGCGCCTTATCCACATAGCTATCGCCCATCACAGCACGACGCACCTCAAGCCCCTTTTTGTATTGCTCATCGTTCATCGATGCATCCTTTTTGTTATGTGATTAGCTATGTGATTAAGCTCTGTGATTAGAATTATTGAACCGCCGCCAACCAATCTGCCCTATATCCTTACCACCTATAACTGATAACTAACGTTAGATTGAGCGCACCCAAGAAACGAACTCTTCGGCGAGTCTAGGAGGGTTACAGGCCTCTGTCTGATCTGCGATCTCGTTATAGTACTCGAGCTCGTGAACTATGATGGGTACCGAACGACCGAAAACGCGACTAACGGTTAAGTTGGAATGGAGTGTAGAAGCGACAACGCATACTGCAGCTACAAATTGCTCGGTTATCTCCTGACCGAGCTCAAGGCAGCGATCAAAATCGACATCTTCCTCCGCATCACTGTACCCAAGACCGAGATCGGCCACCCAGCGAGCTAAGATATCCGCAGTCTGAGAGTCAGAATCCCCAAAGACGAGGAGTTCGTTTTGAAGCCAGAAGGCATAGTTCCATTTTGCTTCGTCAGAGCTAGAAGCATTTGGAATCGAGGCATGCCACTCATCGACTGTGTTATAGCCGACTGTCAGCGTAGGTAGACGGGGATCGTCATATTCGTTGTTGATATAGAAAGACAATGCATAGATCTGCTCCGCCTCAGCGGTTGGTATACTCTCGAGCGCTTCGGTAATAGCACTCTGAAGCACGGTAATCATTGGGATATTCATACTGGGTTTCCTGCTCGTTTAATGCCGCATTTAGCGAATAAAAATAGTGCATTGTAATTGAGAATAAGAGCTTAACCCACTATTTTTGTTCAGCTTAAATGTCTGCCAATACATTAGTATTCAACCAATTTATCATTAGGATAGT
Organism: Shewanella sp. NKUCC01_JLK; assembly: GCF_019345615.1. NCBI lineage: Bacteria > Pseudomonadati > Pseudomonadota > Gammaproteobacteria > Alteromonadales > Shewanellaceae > Shewanella > Shewanella sp. NKUCC01_JLK. Next base: position 13,527 of record NZ_JAHKRD010000030.1, read on the forward strand.
CTCCAATCTATCACACGTAAGACTGCCATTTTTATATAACCCTACGGCCAAGTGATAGAAGCTTGGAATACTCAAAGATACCTATATTTTTCTTGTAAATAACTCAGAAAGAAATGTGTCTGTCCTCGCTTTCGATCTTTCAAAGGTTGGCAGACTATTTTGCAGCTCGTTTGCGGCTTAACAGCCAAAGTAAATCAAGATCGTGGGGCTTCACCCCACACCCGACCAAGGAGGACTGCTCGTCCTATCCTCCTTGGATTCTCCAAGACGCCCCTAGCGAAGTTACATGCATTAGTTACTGGTCTCATACTCCAATAAAAATTGCCTAACGGCTCAGATGGGACATCCCTGTCCCCCCGAGCCTGCGCCATCATCCATGATGTCGCCACGGCATTTTAATCTGCGTATTTCGACAACTTCGCAGGGGAAGGTGTATCTCTTTTATATTTGGTGTTGCTTGCGAGTCATGCAAAGCAAACAGAATTATACCCACCATCCCTTTTTTAAAATTTAACAATGGGTGGCCCATTAAATTTTCATGGATGTGAAAGAGCGGCCATGCCGTCAACGGTCACTTACATGCCAATGCTTAATCCAACCAACTATCCAGTTATCGGTATGCCTTTCTACAAGCGTACACTCTGCAAATTTAACAATGGACGGCTCGTTAAATTCTTTTGCTGCTCGTTTGCGGCTTAACAGCAGAAGCTGATGATTAAGCACTGTCATTCCAGTGACACGCCCCCCCTTTTATTTAACAAGGAGTATCCATGAGGCCTCGACGACGGCATCTGCTGCATACGGAAGTGCAAATGCCGCGATCACATGGATGTGAAAGAGCGGCCATGCCGTCAACGGTCACTTACATGCCAATGCTTAATGCAACCAACTATCCAGTAATCTCAATACTGTCTAGGCAAGACTTATTAGGAATAACAAGATTGAAACATAGCGCCTGACTTAGATAGCGAGCTTAAAGAGCCAAATAATGTCGGGCATTTTTGTAGATTATATGCAGGACAATGTTCTTACTAAACTCAAGATAACTATAAATCCCTAGCTTTCTTTTTGATAATTACATCATTAGATATTGATTAAACAATAAATTGACATCATAATTCATTTCGGCTTATGGGCAGATTTTTAGTTCGCGTTTCGCGAACAGTGAAAAAATCGTCCGTTAGGATTGCATAATAAATGTTATCGCTGCTTATCGCCATGATACAGTGCGTAAGAGTGCCCATAAGCCACCTTTTATAAATGGACTTATTCGATGTCAAAACTTAAGTACTTAAAATCCATTTCAACTAAACCAAGCTTTGCCAAAGCATTAGGTGTTGACCCAAGATTTTTAACACGTTGTCTTTATATTACTAGACCAGAAAACCAATACATTCAATTTACAATAGATAAAAAGTCTGGTGGAAAACGTATTATTAATGCTCCAAAAGATGATTTAAAGAGTTTACAGAAAAAACTCTCCATAATGCTTTTAGATTGTATAGATGAAATAAATATATCTAAATATCCATCATCTCAGTTAGCTCAGCCTAAAATGCGCAATAAAAATGATTTAGATTATGCTGCTGAAGTTTTAAAAATTAAGATTCAAAGTACTGAATCTAAACAGCCATCTTTATCACATGGATTTGTGAGAAAACGCTCAATAATTACTAATGCAATGATGCATTTAGGTAAAAAAAGCATCCTAAATATTGATTTAGAAGATTTTTTCGGTAGTTTTAATTTTGGCCGCATACGGGGCTTCTTTATTAAAAATGAAAACTTCAAACTAGACCCTCATATTGCAACCATAATTGCACAAATTGCTTGTTATAATGATCAGCTCCCGCAAGGAAGCCCTTGCTCCCCTGTTATCACAAATTTAATTTCACATAGTTTAGATATCCAATTAGCAGCCTTAGCAAAAAGATATAAATGCACATATTCGAGATATGCAGATGACATCACCTTTTCTACGAGAAGGTCAACTTTCCCTTCAGAGATAATGAACTATGAATCAGACTCTTATGTGCCAGGGCGAAAGTTAATTCGAGAGATAAAGCGTGCTGGTTTTTCAATAAACGAGAAAAAGACTCGTATCCAGTATAAAGATTCAAGACAAGATGTTACTGGACTTGTAGTTAATAAAAAACCAAACACTAAAAAAGAGTATTGGCGAATAGCAAGAGCAAAATGCAATGTGCTTTTCAAAACAGGTAAATTCAGCTCCATTTCTAATGGTATTGAAGTTGAAGGAAATATAAATGAACTAGCTGGTCAACTTAACTTTATAGATCAAGTTGACCATTATAATCGTATGAGACAAAAAGCACCATTCACGCCTGAGTACTCACCTAGGGTTATAGGAAAAAATACAAAAGTAATACTATCAGGAAGGGAAGTTACTTTTAGTCGTTTTTTATTTTATCGATTATTCTATGGAAATAATAAACCAACTATTTTATGTGAAGGTAAAACTGACAATGTATATCTAAAGTCAGCTATTAGTGAATTAATAGCTGACTACCCTACATTAGCAAAAATAGAAGATAAAAAATACGAATTACAACTTCACTTTGTCGAATACTCTAAACGCACACGCTTTTTATTAGAGCTCTTCGGTGGCGCGGACTATTTGAAAGGTTTCATTGATAACTTCGAGAAGAATACATTACCATTCAAAGCTCCACTCCCCCAACATCCTGTTATAATTTTCTTAGATAATGATAAAGGTCCTGAAAAAATCAAACAATTATTACAGGGAAAAACATTTAATGAAAAGATTTCGCTATTCCCTAAAGGCTTAGATCCTAAAACTGATGTTAGAAAAGCAAATTTCATACATGTAATTAAAAACCTTTATGTTGTATTTACTCCACTAAAAAATACAGGAGAAGATACTGATATAGAATACTTCTTTGACTCTAAAACCAGACTAATTCCACATCAAAATGGTAAATTTTTCAATACAATAGAAAATAGAAATTCAACTACAGATTTGAGCAAAGAAGCTTTTGCTACACATATAATAAAGTCAAAAAAGAAAAACATTAATTTCAAAGGATTGAAACCATTATTAGACCGTATAGTTGAGGTTATTGAGCACTACAATACTATTAAGTAATATAAAAAAGGACAGGCATAACTCTTCGTGCAATGGTTGCACCAAATACAGCATTGTTGCACCAGTGACCTTCTAAAACATGGATAATGGAATGGACCCATCCACTTTTAATCGGCCTCGCAATGGGCCACGATGTAGTCGCTAAAACTCATCAGAAAGAGGACGGGTCCACCTATGAAGATTACTACAATC
>NZ_JAHKRD010000031.1:0-3417 GCF_019345615.1 Shewanella sp. NKUCC01_JLK
GTAAAGTTTATTGGGGGAGATATATGGTGGTCGCTACTGGGCTCGAACCAGTGACCCCCTCCTTGTAAGGGAGGTGCTCTCCCAGCTGAGCTAAGCGACCTGGGATATAACGTGTGTATTGCAGAATATGGTGGTCGCTACTGGGCTCGAACCAGTGACCCCCTCCTTGTAAGGGAGGTGCTCTCCCAGCTGAGCTAAGCGACCTGGGATATAACATGTGTATTGCAGAATGTGGTGGTCGCTACTGGGCTCGAACCAGTGACCCCCTCCTTGTAAGGGAGGTGCTCTCCCAGCTGAGCTAAGCGACCTGGGCATTCTTAAACTACACAATTTTTAAGTCATTCTTCACTAAAGAATGGTGGTCGCTACTGGGCTCGAACCAGTGACCCCCTCCTTGTAAGGGAGGTGCTCTCCCAGCTGAGCTAAGCGACCTGGGAATGACTTTTACACATTAATACATCAAGTTATATGGTGGTCGCTACTGGGCTCGAACCAGTGACCCCCTCCTTGTAAGGGAGGTGCTCTCCCAGCTGAGCTAAGCGACCTGGGATATAACGTTTTGTATGCCATAATTTCTTTGTAGAAAATATGGTGGTCGATACTGGGCTCGAACCAGTGACCCCCTCCTTGTAAGGGAGGTGCTCTCCCAGCTGAGCTAATCGACCTCGCTGTGTGGAGCCGTATTATAGGGAGGTTCGATCTAGTGTCAACGCTTTTTAGTGAAAAAAGCATTGGTCGCGCTATTTTTGTCCACATTGGCTTAATGCTAATCATGCCGCCGATCAAAGTGTTATTTAATTCGCCAGTCAATGGTACGTAATTTGGACGCTCGCGATTAAATACGAGTTGAACTCATCCCATTCACCTGACTTTTTTGTGGTAAAAGTGCTGAGGAAGTGAGTGATTTATAAAAATTAGCGCACTAACAGCATGAGTGCATTGATAGTGTATAGATGCGCGTGTTCGATGGCGCAGATATTTATAGTCGAAGGAATATAGGTGTAGAGATTTAGGGGTTGGAATATAAAGCCTGAAAAATCTTCTCAAGTGTTAGCATTCATCAATGGTGGTGATAGCAATAGTGCCACCTTTATATATCGCTTTATATTGGCTTCCCTATAAAAGGGAGGGATTCGCGACACGATTTAACCAGATAAGTGATACTGTGAAGCTTGTCCCATTTGCAGCGCCTGCTTTGACTGTTAGAATAAGCCCACTTTTTTTATCGTGATTGTCTTTATCTAGACGACTTTATATAGGTTAGTGTCCCATTATGACAACTAAGACGCGTTTTGCCCCTAGTCCTACCGGTTTCTTGCATGTTGGTGGTGCCCGTACTGCACTTTATTCTTGGTTACAAGCCCGTGCCAATAACGGTGAGTTTGTATTACGTATTGAAGACACTGATATTGAGCGTTCGACTCAAGCCGCTTGCGATGCGATTTTAGAAGGCATGAACTGGCTAGGTTTGACATGGGACGAGGGCCCATATTACCAAACTAAGCGTTTTGACCGTTATAACGAAATCATTGCTCAAATGTTAGAAAAGGGCACAGCGTATAAATGTTACTGTTCACGTGAGCGAATCGATGCCTTAAGAGAATCACAGGCCGCTAACGGTGAAGCACAAAAGTATGATGGTTGCTGTCGCGACTTACCCGCTCGCGAGACTGATGAACCATTTGTGGTGCGTTTTAAAAATCCAATCGGTGGTTCAGTGGTATTTGATGACCATGTTCGTGGTCGGATTGAATTTTCTAACGATGCATTAGATGACTTGATCATCGCCCGTACCGACGGCGTGCCAACTTATAACTTCTGTGTGGTGGTTGACGATTGGGATATGGGGATCACTTGTGTGGTGCGTGGTGAAGATCATATCAACAATACCCCGCGTCAAATCAACATTCTTAAAGCATTAGGGGCGCCGATCCCAGAATATGCACACGTATCTATGATTCTAGGTGATGACGGCGCTAAGTTGTCCAAGCGCCATGGCGCTGTTAGCGTAATGCAGTACCGTGACGATGGCTATTTACCAGAAGCACTGCTGAACTATTTAGTGCGTTTAGGTTGGTCACATGGCGACCAAGAGATTTTCTCATTAGAAGAAATGAAGCAATTCTTTAAGTTGAGTGACATCAACAAAGCCGCTTCTGCTTTTAATACCGATAAACTGGTGTGGTTGAACCAACATTATATAAAGAGCCTAGATCCAGAATATGTGGCAACACACTTACAATGGCACATGGACGATCAAAAAATTGATCTGTCAAATGGCCCAGCATTAGCTGAAGTGGTCACTGCATTAGCTGAGCGCGCTAAGACTCTAAAAGAGTTAGCCGCATCTAGCCGCTATTTCTATGAAGATTTTGCTGAGTTTGATGAAGCACAGGCGAAAAAGCATTTACGCGGTGTTGCGTTAGAGCCATTGCAACTGGTGCAACAGAAATTATCAGCATTAACTGAGTGGACAGCTGAAGCTATTCATCAGGCAATTGAAGATACTGCGACTGAATTAGATGTGGGTATGGGTAAGGTCGGTATGCCTTTACGTGTTGCAGTAACAGGGGCAGGGCAGTCTCCAGGCTTAGATATCACACTATTTTTAATTGGAAGAAGCCGTTCTGAGCAAAGAATATCCAAAGCGATTGAATTTGTAGCAGATAGAATAAATTCCTAAAAAACGAGTTGACACTTTTAGGTGCGCTGCATAGAATGCGCCACGCAGTTGAGACACAGTCGAGCAAATGCTTGCAGTGCACTTAAATGTAGTTCGATAGGTTTGGGGTTATAGCTCAGCTGGGAGAGCGCTTGCATGGCATGCAAGAGGTCCACGGTTCGATCCCGTGTAGCTCCACCAAACTTACCGTAGATGTTAAACGGGAACCTTTTCTAGTGAAAAGTTCAAATTAATATGTCCGGGGTCCCCTTCGTCTAGAGGCCTAGGACACCGCCCTTTCACGGCGGTAACAGGGGTTCGAATCCCCTAGGGGATACCAAATATTGGTTCCTAGCAAATAACTAACGTGTTGTTTGGTAAGAACAAAGTCTAAATTTCTGCTGATACATATACTGCTAAAGTTAGCTGTGTTGACAAAAATTTGGGGCTATAGCTCAGCTGGGAGAGCGCTTGCATGGCATGCAAGAGGTCCACGGTTCGATCCCGTGTAGCTCCACCAATTTACTGCCTTATTAAGCAGAAACGAAAGTTTAAATTAATACACCCAAGGCACACTTCGCTACTTAGAAGAGTGCCTATGAGACCGTAAATGTTAAACGGGAACGTTAAGTTCAAATTAATATGTCCGGGTCCCCTTCGTCTAGAGGCCTAGGACACCGCCCTTTCACGGCGGTAACAGGGGTTCGAATCCCCTAGGGGATACCACATTTTGGTTCCTAGCAAATAACTAACGT
>NZ_JAHKRD010000032.1:0-3178 GCF_019345615.1 Shewanella sp. NKUCC01_JLK
TCTTTAACAATTTGGAAAGCTGATAGTATTTAATTGCATGAGTCTGTCATGTGATTAATTACAAAACGTTTAATGCGAAAGCATTGAACATGAGTTCTCAAACACTTTATTAAGTGTCTTGAATATTCAAAAGTAAATTATTCTTTATTGAATAGTTTACGTCTAAGGCGCGTCCACTTCTTTGGTCAGAAGTGAGACAAGTAAAACCAAGCTGGTCGCAATGCGACTCAGGTGAGTGAAACTCATTTGGGTTGTATGGTTAAGCGACTAAGCGTATACGGTGGATGCCTTGGCAGTCAGAGGCGATGAAGGACGTAGTAACTTGCGAAAAGCGTTGGCGAGCTAGTAACAAGCATTTGAGCTAACGATGTCCGAATGGGGGAACCCAGCAGCATAAGCTGTTATCGCAACATGAATACATAGTGTTGCGAGGCGAACGAGGGGAACTGAAACATCTAAGTACCCTTAGGAAAAGAAATCAACCGAGATTCCCCTAGTAGCGGCGAGCGAACGGGGATTAGCCCTTAAGTCAGTGGGGTGTTAGTGGAATGCGTTGGAAAGCGCAGCGGCACAGGGTGATAGCCCCGTACATGAAAACTAACCATTGATGAAAACGAGTAAGGCGGGACACGTGACATCCTGTTTGAATATGGGGGGACCATCCTCCAAGGCTAAATACTCCTGACTGACCGATAGTGAACCAGTACCGTGAGGGAAAGGCGAAAAGAACCCCTGTGAGGGGAGTGAAATAGAACCTGAAACCGTATACGTACAAGCAGTGGGAGCGGTTCTTGAGACCGTGACTGCGTACCTTTTGTATAATGGGTCAGCGACTTACATTTTGTAGCGAGGTTAAGCGAATAGCGGAGCCGTAGGGAAACCGAGTGTTAACTGCGCGTTTAGTTGCAAGGTGTAGACCCGAAACCCGGTGATCTAGCCATGGGCAGGTTGAAGGTTGAGTAACATCAACTGGAGGACCGAACCGACTAATGTTGAAAAATTAGCGGATGACTTGTGGCTGGGGGTGAAAGGCCAATCAAACCGGGAGATATCTGGTTCTCCTCGAAAGCTATTTAGGTAGCGCCTCGAGCGAATACCATTGGGGGTAGAGCACTGTTAAGGCTAGGGGGTCATCCCGACTTACCAACCCTTTGCAAACTCCGAATACCAATGAGTACTACTCGGGAGACAGACGGCGGGTGCTAACGTCCGTCGTCAAAAGGGAAACAACCCAGACCGTCAGCTAAGGTCCCAAAGTACTAGCTAAGTGGGAAACGATGTGGGAAGGCTTAGACAGCTAGGATGTTGGCTTAGAAGCAGCCATCATTTAAAGAAAGCGTAATAGCTCACTAGTCGAGTCGGCCTGCGCGGAAGATGTAACGGGGCTAAGCTAGTCACCGAAGCTACGGGTGCACAGTTTACTGTGCGCGGTAGAGGAGCGTTCTGTAAGCCGTTGAAGGTGAAGGGGTAACCCACGCTGGAGGTATCAGAAGTGCGAATGCTGACATGAGTAACGATAAAGGGGGTGAAAAACCCCCTCGCCGAAAGACCAAGGGTTCCTGTCCAACGTTAATCGGGGCAGGGTGAGTCGACCCCTAAGGTGAGGCCGAAAGGCGTAATCGATGGGAAACAGATTAATATTTCTGTACTTCCGCTAACTGCGATGGAGAGACGGAGAAGGCTAGGCTAGCGCGGCGTTGGTAGTCCGCGTTTAAGGTGGTAGGTGGTGTTCTTAGGCAAATCCGGGGACACGTACTTTAATGTACACACTGAGAGCTGATGACGAGGTCCTAAGGGACTGAAGTAGTTGATGCCATGCTTCCAGGAAAATCTTCTAAGCTTCAGGTTAGTGGGAATCGTACCCCAAACCGACACAGGTGGTCGGGTAGAGAATACCAAGGCGCTTGAGAGAACTCGGCTGAAGGAACTAGGCAAAATGGTACCGTAACTTCGGGAGAAGGTACGCTCCTGTTGGTGATGAGACTTGCTCTCTAAGCTGACGGGAGTCGCAGATACCAGGTGGCTGCAACTGTTTATCAAAAACACAGCACTGTGCAAACTCGCAAGAGGAAGTATACGGTGTGACGCCTGCCCGGTGCCGGAAGGTTAATTGATTGGGTTATCGCAAGAGAAGCTCATGATCGAAGCCCCGGTAAACGGCGGCCGTAACTATAACGGTCCTAAGGTAGCGAAATTCCTTGTCGGGTAAGTTCCGACCTGCACGAATGGCGTAATGATGGCCACGCTGTCTCCAGCCGAGACTCAGTGAAGTTGAAATTGCGGTGAAGATGCCGTATACCCGCGGCTAGACGGAAAGACCCCGTGAACCTTTACTATAGCTTGGCACTGAACATTGAACCTACATGTGTAGGATAGGTGGGAGACTATGAAGTTGTGACGCTAGTCATGATGGAGTCGTCCTTGAAATACCACCCTTGTAGTTTTGATGTTCTAACCTAGGTCCCTTATCGGGATTAGGGACAGTGCCTGGTGGGTAGTTTGACTGGGGCGGTCTCCTCCCAAAGAGTAACGGAGGAGCACGAAGGTTGGCTAAGTACGGTCGGACATCGTACGGTTAGTGCAATGGCATAAGCCAGCTTAACTGCGAGACATACACGTCGAGCAGGTACGAAAGTAGGTCATAGTGATCCGGTGGTTCTGAATGGAAGGGCCATCGCTCAACGGATAAAAGGTACTCCGGGGATAACAGGCTGATACCGCCCAAGAGTTCATATCGACGGCGGTGTTTGGCACCTCGATGTCGGCTCATCACATCCTGGGGCTGAAGTCGGTCCCAAGGGTATGGCTGTTCGCCATTTAAAGTGGTACGCGAGCTGGGTTCAGAACGTCGTGAGACAGTTCGGTCCCTATCTGCCGTGGGCGTTGGATGATTGAAGGGAGCTGCTCCTAGTACGAGAGGACCGGAGTGGACGAACCGCTGGTGTTCGGGTTGTCATGCCAATGGCATTGCCCGGTAGCTACGTTCGGAATCGATAACCGCTGAAAGCATCTAAGCGGGAAGCGAGCCCTAAGATGAGTCATCCCTAGGAATTTAATTCCTCTAAAGAGCCGTTCGAGACTAGGACGTTGATAGGCATGGTGTGTAAGCGTTGTGAGGCGTTGAGCTAACATGTACTAATGACTCGAGAGGCTTAACCATACAACCCAGATGGGTTTT
>NZ_JAHKRD010000034.1:0-1379 GCF_019345615.1 Shewanella sp. NKUCC01_JLK
ACATATATGGACCCATCCGGTTTGCAAGACATTCGATATCAATTTTGAGAAGAGTTCATTGCACCCATATATTCGGCCTCTTATTGAGGGATTCCTCTGGCCCTGATGGATATTTGCTTCTACTGTCCTTATCATCCCTGCGGCTTCATCAGAGCCTATGTTTTCGTAAGGTTTTTAGTAGATCAGTCTGACTGTCTCATCATCAAATCAAGTGTCTTAGCAACTTGCTGGTTGGTTAATCGTTAACATAATAAGTACATTTGATGTTGTTACATAGCGAGCCGAAACTCTTCTTCACGTGCCGCGATAACCCATGACATTCTGGCGAGCTTATTCGCGACGGCCACACACGCACGATTGAAACCTCGGCGCTCCGCTAGCTGGATAGCCCAACAACTCAACTTATCCGACTTACTCCCACTGTGTCGCAACACCGCTCTGGCGCCGTGGATGAATAGCGTACGTAAATAGGCGTTTCCCCGCTTACTTATCCCGAGGAGGTTATCTTTCCCGCCACTGCTGTGCTGCTTAGGTACTAAGCCACACCAAGCTGAAAAATGTCGGCCATTGCTAAAGTCTTTACCGTCACCCACTGCAGCATAAATCGCCGTAGCGGTGACAGGCCCAACACCAGGAATAGTTTGTAATCGCTGACAAATCACATTGTTATGAGTTTCGTTTAGTACTTGGGTGTCACAACTCTTAAGCCGTTTTTCAATGTCGATAACCTCATCATATAACTGATAAAAGATGGCTTTACCCTTGATGGTCAGCATATTGGCTTCATCGACCAAAATATCTGGTAACTGGGCTTTAAAAGCCGATTTACTTTTGGTAATGACAATACCGTATTCTGCTAACATGCCTCGCACTTGGTTGATTAAGGCTGTTGATTGTTTAGTTAATCGTTCGCGCATACGGTGGAGCAGTTGCACATCTTGCTGCTCGACGCTTTTGGGTTTTACAAACCGCATGTTGGGCCGCTGCGCAGCCTCCGCAATGGCTAGCGCATCGTTGTAGTCATTTTTATTACCTTGCCTAAAAGGAACCACATACTGCGGGGCAATTAACTTAACTACGTGCCCAAATTGCTCAAATTCTCTGGCCCAATAACTCGCGCCGCCACACGCCTCCATAACGATAAGGCAAGGCTCAATTTTCGCGACAAAGGGCAGCAAGTCTTTGCGTCTAAGCATTTTCTTTTTGATTAACTTGCCTGCTTTATCGACACCAACAGCATGAAAAACAGACTTTGCGATATCTAAACCGATTGTAGTAATCTTCATAGGTGGACCCGTCCTCTTTCTGATGAGTTTTAGCGACTACATCGTGGCCCATTGCGAGGCCGATTAAAAGTGGATGGGTCCATTCCATTATCC
>NZ_JAHKRD010000035.1:0-1260 GCF_019345615.1 Shewanella sp. NKUCC01_JLK
TGTAGTGGTCAAGTAAAATTGGCCACGGTTTTAGAGTCATTCCAATATAAACGTTCTGACTCATTTGGCGTTAACCCACCATTATATTGATGGGGTCTGGTCTCACTGTAATATCCAGTGATGTAATTTGTGATCTCTTTATCTGCTTCTGTAAAATTCCCATAACCACTGGCAGGTATCCACTCAGATTTCAAACTTCTAAAGAAACGCTCCATTGGTGCGTTATCCCAACAATTCCCGCGGCGACTCATACTTTGCTCAATCTGAAGACGCCATATTAATTGTCTGAATTTCAAGCTTGTGTAATGCGAACCTTGATCGCTGTGATATATCACATTCTCAGGCTTACCCCTTAACTCAAATGCCATTTTCAAAGCTTTACAGGTCAGCGCACTATCTGGTGATAATGACAAAGCCCATCCAACAGGTTTGCGGGAAAATAAGTCTAAAACAACGGCTAGATAGGCCCAGCGATTACCGACCCAAACATACGTCACGTCGCCACACCACACTTGATCTGGTTGAGTTACTGCAAACTGTCGATTAAGCGTATTGGGGATTGCAACATGCTCTTGTGTCGCTTTCCTATAAGAATGCTTAGGCTGCTGACAGCTTAATAACCCAAGTTTTTTCATTAGATTACGGGCTCGATAACGACTGAGACCAATCCCTTTGTTAGTCACTAATTGCGCTATCGTTCGCGCACCGGCAGAGCCATGACTAATACGATGTGCGGCCTTCACTTCACTGCATAAAATAGTAAAGTCTGTATCAATATGTTCTTTTCTTTTTAGCCAATACTTATAGCTACTTCGATGCACTTTGAATGCATTACAAATTGTGAGAATAGAGTGGCTCTGCTTGAGTGCGCTGATTAGCGTAAATTGTTCATCGAGTCTGACATCAAGAGAGCGGTAGCCTTTTTTAGGATAAGATTGTGCTCCTCAAGACGAGCTATTTGCTTCTTCAGCTCACGGATTTCAATTTGTTCAGGGGTAATCGGAGATGCTTTTGGTGTGCCACCCTGGCGTTCTAGTTTTAACTGTCTCACCCATTTATCCATAGTGGACTTACCTACGTTCATCGCCTTTGCAGCTTCGATGATGCTATGGTTTTTATCGAGGACTAATTGGGCTGCTTCAAGTTTGAATTCAGCACTAAATGTTTTTCTGGTTGTCGATCTCATGTTTTCACCTAAAGTCATCTACGAGGTAATAATATCACCTCTATTTAGGTGGCCAAAATTAGTGTGCCACTACA
>NZ_JAHKRD010000036.1:0-859 GCF_019345615.1 Shewanella sp. NKUCC01_JLK
CTCTACGAACGAACATTTCCGTTAGTGCTGCAAGGCACTCAAACCGCCCATAATCAGTTTCTTAATGAACTCAGAAAAGTATTACCTGACAACATCACCCCGCTGATAGTCACTGACGCGGGCTTTCGTAATCCATGGTTTCGAAAAGTCGAGCAGCTCGGTTGGTATTGGCTGGGTCGCGTTAGAGGATTGAGTGTCTATCGGCCGCATCCTTTCGGTCGCCAATTTTCACTAAAAGCGCTTTATCCCCAAGCCCGTCGTCGCGCAAAACATGTTGGGCGGGTGGCGTTATCGGTAAAGAAACCTTTGTTATGTGAGATGGTATTGTTCAGGGCCCCAAGTAAAGGCAGAAAAGGTCAGCGAAGTACGACAACAGACTGTCACCATACTGCGCAATGGACGTATGAGTTGACCGCCAAAGAGCCTTGGGCACTGGTGACTAACTTGACCATGGAAGCCATGTCGCCTCAAAAACTGGTTAATATTTACCAAAAGCGGATGCAAATAGAAGAAACCTTTAGAGATTTAAAAAGTCCCGCTTATGGCTTTGGTTTACGTCATAGCAGAACACGTTACGCGGCGAGGATGGATATACTGCTATTGATAGCATTATTGGTGCAACTGGCATTTTGGTGGGTAGGATTATATGGGGAAACACAGCAATTACAGCGGCACTTCCAAGCAAACACGATAAAGAAAAGGAATGTGCTATCAACAATCAGGATGGGCAAAGAACTGCTGCGGCGACGGCATGATTACCCCATATCAGCAGATAATTTGCTTTGTGCTGCGAAGAAACTAACTGAACTCTCATTAACTCATGGTTGTTGGGGTTATGAATTATGAGGGGATCCTACAG
>NZ_JAHKRD010000037.1:0-700 GCF_019345615.1 Shewanella sp. NKUCC01_JLK
AACGGGCAGTAATTACACCCAAGGACCTAGACGTAATCTGGGGACAACCCCAGATGCAGCGCCGAGTGCTGCGACTGGTCATCCCGGTGGTCCCGCGGCTGGCAATGGCAGCGGTACAACCCCACCAGTGATGGGCAACGGTTCGCCATCGATGACAGATGATGGCACTCAAGTCGATGTTCCGACAGCCGTCGCGGACACTCTGACGAATGCGGGTACACCGACGAATGCGGGTACATCGGCTCGTCCACCTGTTGCGGCGAACACCATAAACACACCTTCAATGTCACAGGCGGATGGCGTGCCTACGGAAGACACCCCTGCGACAGTGGTGCCTGAGGCGAATGCTGCGCAAGGATACACTGGCCGTAAATGGGAGGTGAGTAGTTCAACACCTGTGAATCTGAGTCAGGGTGCGCAAACGGGCAGCAATTACACCCAAGGACCTAGACGTAATTTAGGGACAACCCCAGATGCTGCGCCGAGTTCAGCGATAGCTCATCCTCGTGGTCCTGTTCCTGCAACGGGTAATGGTTCGCCATCGATGACAGATGATGGCACGCAAACTGATGTTCCGACAGCCGTCGCGGACACACCGACGAATGCGGGTACACCAGCTCGTCCGCCTGTCGCGGCGAAGACCACAAACACACCTTCAATGTCACAGACGGATGGCGTGCCTACGGAAGACATCTCTGCG
>NZ_JAHKRD010000038.1:0-673 GCF_019345615.1 Shewanella sp. NKUCC01_JLK
AATAAAGTGTTTGAGAACTCATGTTCAATGCTTTCGCATTAAACGTTTTGTAATTAATCACATGACAGACTCATGCAATTAAATACTATCAGCTTTCCAAATTGTTAAAGAGCGGGCTTAAAAAAGCCAAAGATAATTTTTAAGTTTATCTTTGGCATCTCTATCCATAGTGCATATGCCTTATTACTTTGCAATAAAGTCAGAATAAGGTGTAAATGGTGGAGCTATGCGGGATCGAACCGCAGACCTCCTGCGTGCAAGGCAGGCGCTCTCCCAGCTGAGCTATAGCCCCATTTACATGCAGTGCGAGTAAGTAAGATGTTCCAAACCTCTAAAAGGATTGGTTTGCCAATCATTTCTTATCAAGGCGGACAGTGGCGACGTTTAGTTCACTAAACGAGTCACTTTCCAACGCTGAGAAGGAAGGATTGGTGGGTCAGAGTGGACTTGAACCACCGACCTCACCCTTATCAGGGGTGCGCTCTAACCAGCTGAGCTACAGACCCATCTTTGATAAACCTATTTAACTAGGTCCATCTTTTACTCTTTCTTCTATCAAGCAAATCTGTGTGAACACTCAACAAACATTAAGTTAGTCGTATAGGTAAGGAGGTGATCCAGCCCCAGGTTCCCCTAGGGCTACCTTGTTACGACTTCACCCCAGTCATGAACC
>NZ_JAHKRD010000039.1:0-541 GCF_019345615.1 Shewanella sp. NKUCC01_JLK
CGGTGGTCCCGCGGCTGGCAATGGCAGCGGTACAACCCCACCAGTGATGGGCAACGGTTCGCCATCGATGACAGATGATGGCACTCAAGTCGATGTTCCGACAGCCGTCGCAGAAACACCGACGAATGCGGGGACATCGGCTCGTCCGCCTGTCGCGGCGAACACCACAAACACGCCTTTAATGTCACAGACGGATGGCGTGCCTACGGAAGATACCCCTGCAACAGTGGTGCCTGAGGCGAATGCTGCACAAGGATACACCGGCCGTAAATGGGAGGTGAGTAGTTCAACACCAGTGAATCTGAGTCAGGGTGCGCAAACGGGCAGCAATTACACCCAAGGACCTAGACGTAATTTGGGGACAACCCCAGATGCAGCGCCGAGTGCTGCGACAGCTCATCCTCGTGGTCCCGCGGCTGTTAATGGCAGCGGTACAACCCCACCAGTGATGGGCAACGGTTCGCCATCGATGACAGATGATGGCACGCAAACCGATGCGCCTACAGCCGTCGCAGACACACCGACGAATGCGGGTACACCA
>NZ_JAHKRD010000040.1:0-521 GCF_019345615.1 Shewanella sp. NKUCC01_JLK
GAATGTGTTACAAAGCTCGGTTACGAGTTAAAACATAAGTCCGGGTCCCCTTCGTCTAGAGGCCTAGGACACCGCCCTTTCACGGCGGTAACAGGGGTTCGAATCCCCTAGGGGATACCACATTTTGGTTCCTAGCAAATAACTAACGTGTTGTTTGGTAAGAACAAGGCATTTGCTTCCTAGCCTACTGAAGCGAATGTGTTACAAAGCTCGGTTACGAGTTAAAACATAAGTCCGGGTCCCCTTCGTCTAGAGGCCTAGGACACCGCCCTTTCACGGCGGTAACAGGGGTTCGAATCCCCTAGGGGATACCATCTATATTTTATAGAGAGTGGTTCCTAGCAAATAACTAACGAGTTGTTTGGTAAGAACAAGGCATTTGCTTCCTAGCCTACTGAAGTGAATGTGTTACAAAGCTCGGTTACGAGTTAAATCATAAGTCCGGGTCCCCTTCGTCTAGAGGCCTAGGACACCGCCCTTTCACGGCGGTAACAGGGGTTCGAATCCCCTAGGGGATACCA
>NZ_JAHKRD010000041.1:0-504 GCF_019345615.1 Shewanella sp. NKUCC01_JLK
ACAAAGCTCGGTTACGAGTTAAATCATAAGTCCGGGTCCCCTTCGTCTAGAGGCCTAGGACACCGCCCTTTCACGGCGGTAACAGGGGTTCGAATCCCCTAGGGGATACCATCTATATCTTATAGAGAGTGGTTCCTAGCAAATAACTAACGAGTTGTTTGGTAAGAACAAGGCATTTGCTTCCTAGCCTACTGAAGTGAATGTGTTACAAAACTCGGTTACGAGTTAAATCATAAGTCCGGGTCCCCTTCGTCTAGAGGCCTAGGACACCGCCCTTTCACGGCGGTAACAGGGGTTCGAATCCCCTAGGGGATACCACATTTTGGCACGTTAGCAAATAACTAACGTGTTGTTTGGTAAGAACAAGGCATTTGCTTCCTAGCCTACTGAAGTGAATGTGTTACAAAGCTCGGTTACGAGTTAAAACATAAGTCCGGGTCCCCTTCGTCTAGAGGCCTAGGACACCGCCCTTTCACGGCGGTAACAGGGGTTCGAATCCCCTAG
>NZ_JAHKRD010000042.1:0-443 GCF_019345615.1 Shewanella sp. NKUCC01_JLK
GAGGTGAGTAGTTCAACACCTGTGAATCTGAGTCAGGGTGCGCAAACGGGCAGTAATTACACCCAAGGACCTAGACGTAATCTGGGGACAACCCCAGATGCAGCGCCGAGTACCGCGACTGGTCATCCCGGTGGTCCCGCGGCTGGCAATGGCAGCGGTACAACCCCAGCGGTAACGGGCAACGGTTCGCCATCGGTGGCGAATGTAACAGATGATGGCACGCAAGCCGATGTTCCTACAAATACAGGTACACCGGCTCGTTCGCCTGTCGCGGCGAAGACCACAAACACGCCTTCAATGTCACAGACGGATGGCGTGCCTACGGAAGATACCCCTGCGACAGTGGTGCCTGAGGCGAATGCTGCACAAGGATACACTGGCCGTAAATGGGAGGTGAGTAGTTCAACACCTGTGAATCTGAGTCAGGGTGCGCAAACGGGCAG
>NZ_JAHKRD010000043.1:0-435 GCF_019345615.1 Shewanella sp. NKUCC01_JLK
GTGTCCGTGCTGACGCCGTCGGTGACGGTGTAGGTGACAACCGGGAAGTTGCCGTTCCAGTTGGCGGCGGGCTCAAAGCTGTAGGTGCCGTTGGCATTGACCGTCAGGGTGCCTTGGCCGGCGATCACGTAGGCGGTGCCCAGGGTGAACGGACCGGTTTGTCCGGCGACGCTGAAGCTCTGAATGCTGAGCGGGCCATCGACACTGGTGGTGCCGGTGAGCAAGGAGCCATTGGTGACGCCACTGTCTTCAGCCACGGTCAGGGTTTCATCGGCATCGGTGAAGCCATCGGTGACAGGGGTCACACCGATGTTCAAGGTCGAAGTGTCCGTGCTGACGCCGTCGGTGACGGTGTAGGTGACAACCGGGAAGTTGCCGTTCCAGTTGGCGGCGGGCTCAAAGCTGTAGGTGCCGTTGGCATTGACCGTCAGGGTG
>NZ_JAHKRD010000044.1:0-291 GCF_019345615.1 Shewanella sp. NKUCC01_JLK
TTCGGGATGGGATCAGGTGGTTCCACAAGGCTATTGTCACCAAGCAAATTCTGTTTATTACCGTGTCCATCTCTGGCTCACGTTAATAATAATTCGGAAAGCTGATTTGCTTTGTTTGAGTTCAACAAGTACAAGGATGTACTTGATGTCATAAATGCAGGAGCATTTTATGACCACTTCATCAAGTGTCGATATTCTGTCTAAGTTCGCTTAGCAAAACCCATCTGGGTTGTATGGTTAAGCCTCTCGAGTCATTAGTACATGTTAGCTCAACGCCTCACAACGCTTACA
>NZ_JAHKRD010000045.1:0-284 GCF_019345615.1 Shewanella sp. NKUCC01_JLK
GGTTCATGACTGGGGTGAAGTCGTAACAAGGTAGCCCTAGGGGAACCTGGGGCTGGATCACCTCCTTACCTATACGACTAACTTAATGTTTGTTGAGTGTTCACACAGATTGCTTGTTTAGCTTCTCTTAGGAGAAGTCAGAGCTAAATGCGCCGCGAGCCGGTACGCATTGTTCTTTAACAATTTGGAAAGCTGATAGTATTTAATTGCATGAGTCTGTCATGTGATTAATTACAAAACGTTTAATGCGAAAGCATTGAACATGAGTTCTCAAACACTTTATT
>NZ_JAHKRD010000046.1:0-281 GCF_019345615.1 Shewanella sp. NKUCC01_JLK
GATTGATGAGTGTTGAGAAAGTTTGTAAAAACTCCTTGACGCGAAACGGGAAATGCGTAGAATACGCAGCCCTAGCCAACTGGAAGCGTTCGACGCTCAGTGTGGTACTCAAGTTCTCTTACGAATATTGAGTTGCTCTTTAACAAGATAAAACAAGAAATCTGTGTGGGCACTCACAGGTGTTGAGTTAATCGAAACTGCTTAGCCTTCGGGTTGGCAGTCAAAAATTTAAATCAATGTAACAATGAGTGTTCATAGTAATATGTACAGTTTGTTTCTTT
>NZ_JAHKRD010000047.1:0-272 GCF_019345615.1 Shewanella sp. NKUCC01_JLK
TTCGGGATGGGATCAGGTGGTTCCACAAGGCTATTGTCACCAAGCAAATTCTGTTTATTACCGTGTCCATCTCTGGCTCACGTTAATAATAATTCGGAAAGCTGATTTGCTGTTGAGTCTTTAACTTTATCAAGTGTCGATATTCTGTCTAAGGCTTCTTTGTAAAACCCATCTGGGTTGTATGGTTAAGCCTCTCGAGTCATTAGTACATGTTAGCTCAACGCCTCACAACGCTTACACACCATGCCTATCAACGTCCTAGTCTCGAACGG
>NZ_JAHKRD010000048.1:0-269 GCF_019345615.1 Shewanella sp. NKUCC01_JLK
ATGGGGCGTGGACAACGATCACATCAGCGACCACCCCGAGTTACACGGTTACTGGGCGTCAAAATGGCAGCTACAAATACCAAGTGCAGGCCTGCAATGCATCTGGTTGCAGTGGTTGGAAAGCCTCGGCCGCGGTCAGTGTGTTATTGCCACCTCCGGTGCCCGCGAGCATCAATGTCCCCAGTGCGACGGTGACGAACGGCAGTATAGCGATAAGCTGGGCCGCGGCATCGACGGCCACAAGTTACACGTTGCAAGAAAGCGTGAGT
>NZ_JAHKRD010000049.1:0-240 GCF_019345615.1 Shewanella sp. NKUCC01_JLK
TTCGGGATGGGATCAGGTGGTTCCACAAGGCTATTGTCACCAAGCAAATTCTGTTTATTACCGTGTCCATCTCTGGCTCACGTTAATAATAATTCGGAAAGCTGATTTTTTGTTTGAGTCTTTAACTTTATCAAGTGTCGATATTCTGTCTAAGTTCGCTTAGCAAAACCCATCTGGGTTGTATGGTTAAGCCTCTCGAGTCATTAGTACATGTTAGCTCAACGCCTCACAACGCTTACA
>NZ_JAHKRD010000050.1:0-232 GCF_019345615.1 Shewanella sp. NKUCC01_JLK
TGCATCTGGTTGCAGTGGTTGGAAAGCCTCGGCCGCGGTCAGTGTGTTATTGCCACCTCCGGTGCCTGCGAGCATCAATGTCCCCAGTGCGACGGTGACGAACGGCAGTATTGCGATAAGTTGGGCCGCGGCATCGACGGCCACAAGTTACACGTTGCAAGAAAGCGTGAGTAATGGGGCGTGGACAACGATCACATCAGCGACCACCCCGAGTTACACGGTTACTGGGCGT
>NZ_JAHKRD010000051.1:0-232 GCF_019345615.1 Shewanella sp. NKUCC01_JLK
CAAGCGCAGCAAGAAGTTGAAAAAACTCCTTGACGCGAAACGGGAAATGCGTAGAATACGCAGCCCTAGCCAACTGGAAGCGTTCAACGCTCAGTGTGGTACTCAAGTTCTCTTACGAATATTGAGTTGCTCTTTAACAAGATAAAACAAGAAATCTGTGTGGACACTCACAGGTGTTGAGTTAATCGAAACTGCTTAACCTTCGGGTTGGCAGTCAAAAATTTAAATCAAT
>NZ_JAHKRD010000052.1:0-230 GCF_019345615.1 Shewanella sp. NKUCC01_JLK
CTTTCACGGCGGTAACAGGGGTTCGAATCCCCTAGGGGATACCACATTTTGGTTCCTAGCAAATAACTAACGTGTTGTTTGGTAAGAACAAGGCATTTGCTTCCTAGCCTATTAAAGCAAATGTGTTACAAAGCTCGGTTACGAGTTAAATCATAAGTCCGGGTCCCCTTCGTCTAGAGGCCTAGGACACCGCCCTTTCACGGCGGTAACAGGGGTTCGAATCCCCTAGG
>NZ_JAHKRD010000053.1:0-224 GCF_019345615.1 Shewanella sp. NKUCC01_JLK
CTAACATGTACTAATGACTCGAGAGGCTTAACCATACAACCCAGATGGGTTTTACTGAAAATGTTCCAGACATTTTCTAGCACTTCCTCCTTCCATGGAGGTCGTACGAAAGCCTTAGACAGAATACAGATACTTGATAAAGTTAAAGACTCAACAGAAAATCAGCTTTCCGAATTATTATTAACGTGAGCCAGAGATGGACACGGTAATAAACAGAATTTGCT
>NZ_JAHKRD010000054.1:0-224 GCF_019345615.1 Shewanella sp. NKUCC01_JLK
TGCATGTAAATGGGGCTATAGCTCAGCTGGGAGAGCGCCTGCCTTGCACGCAGGAGGTCTGCGGTTCGATCCCGCATAGCTCCACCATTTACACCTTATTCTGACTTTATTAAAAAGTAATAAGGCATATGCACTATGGATAGAGATGCCAAAGATAAACTTAAAAATTATCTTTGGCTTTTTTAAGCCCGCTCTTTAACAATTTGGAAAGCTGATAGTATTTA
>NZ_JAHKRD010000055.1:0-223 GCF_019345615.1 Shewanella sp. NKUCC01_JLK
CACCCTAACGCATTTAGGGCGGCACATTGATGGCACCAGCACTCATACTAAGCACTCAATAAAACGCATGGATAGATTGTTGGGCAACCCGCATCTTCACCATGAAAGAATGGCTGTTTATCAGTGGCATGCAAAGTGGTTGCTAACAGCACATACGATGCCGACAATATTGGTGGATTGGTCAGATATGCGTGAAGGTCGTGAGCTTATTGCGCTACGCGCC
>NZ_JAHKRD010000056.1:0-223 GCF_019345615.1 Shewanella sp. NKUCC01_JLK
TGCATCTGGTTGCAGTGGTTGGAAAGCCTCTGCCGCGGTCAGTGTGTTATTGCCACCTCCGGTGCCCGCGAGCATCAATGTCCCCAGTGCGACGGTGACGAACGGCAGTATAGCGATAAGCTGGGCCGCGGCGTCGACGGCCACAAGTTACACGTTGCAAGAAAGCGTGAGTAATGGGGCGTGGACAACGATCACATCAGCGACCACCCCGAGTTACACGGTT
>NZ_JAHKRD010000057.1:0-223 GCF_019345615.1 Shewanella sp. NKUCC01_JLK
GCTAACAGCACATACGATGCCGACAATATTGGTGGATTGGTCAGATATGCGTGAAGGTCGTGAGCTTATTGCGCTACGCGCCTCTATCGCTATCAAAGGTCGCTCTATCACGCTCTACGAACGAACATTTCCGTTAGTGCTGCAAGGCACTCAAACCGCCCATAATCAGTTTCTTAATGAACTCAGAAAAGTATTACCTGACAACATCACCCCGCTGATAGTC
>NZ_JAHKRD010000058.1:0-223 GCF_019345615.1 Shewanella sp. NKUCC01_JLK
TGGTGTACCCGCATTCGTCGGTGTGTCTGCGACGGCTGTAGGCGCATCGGTTTGCGTGCCATCATCTGTCATCGATGGCGAACCGTTGCCCATCACTGGTGGGGTTGTACCTCTGCCATTGCCAGCCGCGGGACCACCGGGATGACCAGTCGCAGCACTCGGCGCTGCATCTGGGGTTGTCCCCAGATTACGTCTAGGTCCTTGGGTGTAATTACTGCCCGTT
>NZ_JAHKRD010000059.1:0-223 GCF_019345615.1 Shewanella sp. NKUCC01_JLK
AAGGTAGCCCTAGGGGAACCTGGGGCTGGATCACCTCCTTACCTATACGACTAACTTAATGTTTGTTGAGTGTTCACACAGATTTGCTTGATAGAAGAAAGAGTAAAAGATAGACCTAGTTAAATAGGTTTATCAAAGATGGGTCTGTAGCTCAGCTGGTTAGAGCGCACCCCTGATAAGGGTGAGGTCGGTGGTTCAAGTCCACTCTGACCCACCAATCCTT
>NZ_JAHKRD010000060.1:0-217 GCF_019345615.1 Shewanella sp. NKUCC01_JLK
GGCGTCACCAATGGCTCCTTGCTCACCGGCACCACCAGTGTCGATGGCCCGCTCAGCATTCAGAGCTTCAGCGTCGCCGGACAAACCGGTCCGTTCACCCTGGGCACCGCCGCCAACTGGAACGGCAACTTCCCGGTTGTCACCTACACCGTCACCGACGGCGTCAGCACGGACACTTCGACCTTGAACATCGGTGTGACCCCTGTCACCGATGGCT
>NZ_JAHKRD010000061.1:0-209 GCF_019345615.1 Shewanella sp. NKUCC01_JLK
AGCAAATTCTGTTTATTACCGTGTCCATCTCTGGCTCACGTTAATAATAATTCGGAAAGCTGATTTTCTGTTGAGTCTTTAACTTTATCAAGTATCTGTATTCTGTCTAAGTTCGCTTAGCAAAACCCATCTGGGTTGTATGGTTAAGCCTCTCGAGTCATTAGTACATGTTAGCTCAACGCCTCACAACGCTTACACACCATGCCTAT
>NZ_JAHKRD010000062.1:0-205 GCF_019345615.1 Shewanella sp. NKUCC01_JLK
TTGGAGCGACATATCGGGTTCGAACCGATGACCTATACCTTGGCAAGGTATCGCTCTACCAACTGAGCTAATGTCGCATAATCTGTACTAATGATTTGGTAAATCACTAAGTTTTAATTTGGAGCGACATATCGGGTTCGAACCGATGACCTATACCTTGGCAAGGTATCGCTCTACCAACTGAGCTAATGTCGCATAATCTGTA